>JBAVLE010000245.1:0-5002 GCA_049688735.1 Candidatus Angelobacter sp.
AGCCATGGCTGAAGCAGTGTAGGCTATCGATGTAGACGGCAACAGCTGGGCAGTTTGGCCATTTGAGCCGCAGGAGCCGGCAGTTCCCTGGCTCAAAGTCGTCATCTGCGTGTATTTTTCCCAGCAGAGCTGGTCGTCCAGAAAAGCGTTGGTGGCAATCGTGTTCCCAGCGCCGGTTGTGGGATCAATGGTGTCAGAATTTGTCGGATTCTCAAGATAAAGTATCCCGGTTTTGGCTCCGGTGGTGGGCATGGTCAGGCCCTGGACAGCCGTTTTGGTTGCATTGTCCGCGCCCAGCAGCAGGCGGGCCTCTTCCGCACCCGCACGCGCCGCAAAATAGGCCTTTTGCGAGTCGCGATAGTTATTGTTCACGCTGTTTTCCGTGTCAGCCATGAACATGAGCCCCATGCCGATAGCTGCAAGCAGAAGCAGAGCGAGCAACGCCACCATCATGGCGATGCCACGCTGGGATTTCAGTCGCTTTGTATTTTTTCCGTTCATGTTTGTCACCTCAGTTGTTTACCAGACGCGCCATACCGGTCATGCTCACTTGTATGGTGTTGTGAACGTCAGAATCATTTCCCAGCCCTTGCGTTGTTACTGTGATCTGGACGCTTTTAATTTGGGCCAACTTTGTTGGGTCCGTTATCGTTGTACTAATATCCACTGGAGTCCCGGTTGCGTCATAGGCGGAAAAAACGGGCTGCGTAGCCAGTGGAACAACATTTTGCACTTGCGTGAATGCTGTGCCTGCCACCTGCGCGGAAGGCGCTATGCCGTCCACTTTTGGCGCTGCACTGCGCCGCAGGCAAGGACACGGATTGGGACCAGGACCGGGCCATCCGGTTCCGTCAAAATAGGAGTACTCCACAGTCTGGACGCCGGTTCCATCCACATCGCCTTCCATACGTAGATCTGTCTGGGAAATGGACCACACACCAGCCGCGATGTGAGAGCTATTGATGTTGTACTGCGCGCCGAAAACCGCGATTGAAGGGTAGCCGGCCTGATGCAGATCGCGTGTGAATTGATCAATAAATTCGCGTTCCTGCTGCGTCAAATCCACTTTTTGGTCTTCCACCTTGTATCGGACCTGCGCCCGCTCAATCTGCGAGAACACTGCGCCCACAATAATGGAAAGCAGAAGCACGACCATTAATAGTTCGATCAGCGTAAATCCGTCTTGTTCAGCGTGCTTCTTATTCATGCTCATGCTCATAAATTCTCACAATCCAACAATGGTGCGCAGCGTTACCGGAGCGGCGTAAGCCATTGCGTGGCTTTTGTTGTAAATGGTCGGATGACCTGCGGCTACAATCACCAGTTTGCCTCCGCCTGGAAGATTGGTGATATGCCAGCGCACGTTGTAGGTAGCTATAAGTTTGTTGTTGCCACAAACCGCGTAGGGTATCTCATAGCCCGCCACCGCCGCTGACTGGAAATCCACATCGCCGTTTGCCAGCAAAGTGGCGCCAGTTCCAATTGGCGCGGCACCGCCAATTGTGGTCACAAGATGGGTAGTTGGCACGCAATCGGTCACGTTTAGAACTCGATCGGTACCGGCCGGCACTGCCGCAATCTGTTCGAGCACCGCCTGGGCAGCGTTGGTTGCAGTCGTGTCCATGCGGTTCGTGTTGTCCCGGGTCATACCCAAAACAATCATGATCATCCCGCCCAGAACTCCAACGGTTAGAACGAACATGGCCACCGTTAATTCCACCAGCGTGAATCCCCTGGTGTTCTTGGCTCCGCGTTTTTTTGGTTGTTTCATAGCTCCGCCTATTGCCAGGTAAAGGGGGCAGCGGCCTGGCTGATCAGCCTCCAGCTCTTGATTCGTCCGGACGGGGTTACCGTCACCGCTTCCCACCCGATATTGCTCTGCATAAACCATATGTATCCGCTGGCTCCCCCTGGAAAACCGCACACCGTGGGATTGCCGCCAGGGGTCGTCTCACTACAAGGCAACCCACGGGCATTAAAACCAATGCTTCCGCCCACCTGCGGTGTCAGCCCTGGAGCCCCTCCGCTGAGATAGGTATTCAGCTGCGTATGCTCCGGCGGCGTATTAGGATCTGGAGCTCCATTCTCAAACGTGACTGCCGGAGACAACTGCACATCGGGCTCTCCGGCGGCATATGCGGCGCTGTTGTCGTTTGAAACAAACGCCAGATTCCCGGCTGCCGCGTTGGTATAGTTCACGTATGCGGGCACGTTCGTCTTTACCGCCTGGATTCTGGCCTGTTGCAGCAAACTGGCAACTGAGTGACCGGCGGAATCGAGTTGATAATTTTGATAGGTCCGGAAGATATTAGGTACGGCGATTCCTGTAATGATCACCAGAACCACGCAAACCACGATCAACTCGACCATTGAAAATCCAGCTTCATGGATTCTTATGGAAGATACATCGGATTTTTTATATCGATAATTGAACGGCATAATATTTTCAACTTAACGCCGGATGCAACATTGCTGCATCCGCCGCAATGAGCGGCCTTTCAAATCTAGCCGTTAAGCTAACGAACTAAAAGGTGACGTAGGTACTAACCGCGCCGGTATGGCTTCAACTTTAGTAACCTAAAACTGGCCCTGTACGTGCGTTCCTGGCCCGGGTACTTTTGGAACTGGTTTTGCTCCAGTAAATACAAGTCTTTATGGGCGCTCGGCAGCACCCCGCAGCCGTTCAAACGAATGGGACCCAGAGTGTGCAATTTCTTGGCTAGCAATAAGATCGGATATTTTCTTCGACCACCGGGTGGGATCATCGGATGGAAACGGTTTCCCGGGCTAAAAATGAAGCCCTTTAAGCTGATCCCTATGAGACTGGTTAGTGGCTTTGGATTGTCGTAATCGATATTGCGGAAAGCATCCAGCGGCTCTTGATCTCTTGCCAGATTGCCATCACGCGAAACCCATCCGGCGACGCTGGCCCTGAAGTGGATGTCTGGACGTGAAAGATGTAGGTAACTTTCATATCAGCGCCTTCAGGATGGACCTGCACTTCCCCCATTGAAAACTGTTGGACTTGTGCGCTCTTCCATTGTTCCAGCCATCCGGCGCGGTCGAACATTGCGCCATTGGCAGTCACGCCCACAAACGTGGGAGAAAGATGACTTTCAACATTGATCCAGTCTTTTCTCTGAATGGATTGCCACATCAGGCGCTCATTTTGTTCCGCTCCGGTAGCGTTCTTCCAGGTTGGGTGCTTGGGCGCTCCGGCACAGCCGGCAAGCAGAAAACAAACCACAAAGGACACAAAGAAACGCAAAGGAAGAAGGAACCGGAATTTCGTTCTGCAGGACCTGAACATGCAATCACGCGCCAATCAAGGTAAGCATAACAAAAAGGGCACAAAGTTGAGTCCTTTGTGCCCTTCGTGTTTTTTAGTCGTTAAAAACTGTAGTCTAGTCGCCGAACACTTCTTCTTTCTTCTCTTCCGCAGCTTTGGAAGCGGCTGGCGTGATAGAACCAAGCGGCACAAATCCACCCTGCGGCATCGGCTCTTTCAAGATGTGCTCGCGATACAGCGCTTCCATCCGCGCATCTTCAGCTGACTTTTTCAGCCTGCTATCGCGTGCGCGGAGCTTTTCTTCACGAGCGGTCTTAGCTATGCCAAGGTCGTCCAGAGTGTGGTTGCGCTCAGCGTGCACGTGCTCTTCATTCAAATTAAGTTTGTGCGAGCTCTGGTTCAGCCCGACAGCTTTTCCGCCGGCAAAGATTTCATGACGCCCGTGCTCTTCATACCACTTGGTAAGCGTGGCCGTCATGTGCATTTTTTCAATAATGTTGCGCCAGCCCACACCGGTGTTATACGCGCAGAAGCTGATCTCGCCTTCCTGCGTGGCATAAGGGATAATGCACTGCTCAGTGCGGCGGAAGTCATAGTTATAAAGGTCCTGGAACCACATTCCGGCAATGAACAGGAAGTTCCAGCGGTCTTTGCGGCGTCTTTTAATGTCCTCAATCGTGCGCTCGCCGTCCACTTTACCGTACTTTTCGTCAGCCTTCTTAGTCGCGCCAAATGTCTTGTCGAATTTCCGCAAAAGATCGATCAGCTTGAAATGCTTGGGCGCCTGGAACGGATCGTAGTTGCGGGCCAGAGCCAGCGCCATGCCGAATACTGAGAGGAACCGTCCGCGGCCAGCGTCATTGACCTTAGCCACGTCTTGCGCGATGCGATCGCCATTTAGGAACGCGGTTACCGGAACCGCTTCCTTGGTTTCCTTGTCAATCATGAGTGCCATGCCGACGCCGCAATTCGGGTGGCATCCGCAGCTTAGCTGTCCCCAGTCCGCGCTGGGACCATGAATCAGGTCAGCCCAGTCAGAGAAAGTGGACATAAAGGAGATTGGGAACCAGTCGCGCTTGGGCTCGCCCAGACCGGTCTGATTCTTAACATCGTGCGCCAGATGGCTAAGCGTGTAGCGTTGCGCTTGGCGACGGTCGTCGGTAATCTCTTCGTCGCGACCAGTGAAGGAAACCGGCTGGAAGCTCAGGAAACTAATGGTCTTGGGATTGTCCAGGGCAAACTGAATAATGCGGCCCACTTGCTCATTGTTGATGCCATTGATGATGGTGGTGACCGGAACGATATCGACACCATTTTCATGCAGGTTGTGAATGGCGCGCAGCTTCACGTCAAACAGATTGCCGACCTGGCGATGCGAGTTCGCGGCATTGCCGATTCCGTCAAATTGAAGGTAAGCATACCGCAGACCGGCTTCAGCTGCCTGGCGGCAGAACTCAGGCGACTTCGCAAATTCAATTCCGTTGGTAGCTGCCTGCACTGAGTTGTAACCAACTTGGCGAGCATAGCGGACGGCATCAAGGAAATACGGAGACAGGGTCGGCTCGCCACCGGAGAACTGTACTGACATCTGGCGACGCGGCTTGATGGAAATCGCGTTGTCCAGCATGGTCTTGATTTCGTTCCACGTCAGCTCATGCACAAAGCCGACCTGGTTCGCGTCCATGAAGCAGGGATCGCACATCATGTTGCAGC
>JBAVLE010000246.1:0-10127 GCA_049688735.1 Candidatus Angelobacter sp.
CAGGTTGCGCATCTTCAGGCGGACAAGAGTCTGGCCGCCGCGCGCGGTTGGCGTGTTCACTTCAACGTCAAGGCAATGGAAGGGCGTGCCGTCCAATTCGAAAAACATTTTGCGCTTGACATCAATGGCATCAATCAGTGCGGCCATGGGCTCCTTCGAGGCTTGCCGAGTAGTGGATCAAACTGATTGTAGGATATCAGCGTGCATCCGGCGTGGCGCGCAAGACAAGTTTTGGCGCCTGGTTCAATTTGAGCCAGTATTCCTGGATATTTTTTACTACGCGCAGAATCTCTTCCGAATTTCCGGGCTTAACCAGGTAGGAATTGGCTCCCAAGTCATAAGCCGCGTTGATGGCGCTGGTTGCGGTGTCAATGGTGAGAACCACGACGGGGATCCTGCGAATATAAGGCTGCGTTCGTTTCCACTGCAGCAACTCAAATCCTGTCATCTCAGGTAGATCAAGATCAAGAAGAATAACGGCAGGCATGGGGTACTTGATTCGATCATCGTATTGTCCCAATCCGCTGAGATAGCTCAGAGCCTCCTGGCCGTTCTTGACCCAGACAATCGGATTCAAGACAGCCGTCTTCTCAAAGCCACGGCGAATCAAGGTCGCATCAGACGGCGTGTCTTCGACAAGCAGAATGGTTTCTAAAACAAATTTATCCATACGGTCCCCTAGAGTGGCCCGTCAACCCTACCCACACACGCCTGGAGGCCCTGCATTTGATTCCAGCCAGTATGTCTGGAACGTGGACATAAGCTGCTCCAGTTCCGAGCTATTACTGGGCTTGACCAAATAAGAATTCACTCCCAGGTCATAAGCTTTATTCACGTCAACCTGATGACTGGAAGATGTAAGCATGATGATCGGGAGGCGTTTGAGTGCCGATTCCTGCGTCCGAATCCACTCTAATACTTCAAATCCTGACCGGCGCGGCAGCTTAATATCCAGCAGAATGACACACGGAAATGGATGAAGCGACCGGTTCTCATACGGTGCATCGCCCGCCAGATATGCCACCGCTTCATCACCGTGAGAGAGGCGGATCATGGGGACGCCTTTTCGGATTTTAGCGAATGCGCGCTGGATCAGGCGAAAATCGGAAACATCGTCCTCTACAAGCAAAACCGGACCGCCAGGGTTCGGGGCTAATCGTTCTCCTTCTCTCCCTGTGCCAACAATAGTTCGACCCAAAATGTACTCCCTTTTCCAACCTGTGATTCCACTCCGCAAGAACCGCCCATGCGGGCGGTGGCACGCTTTACGATCGCCAGTCCTATCCCCGTACCGGGATAGGTTTCCCGATCATGCAGCCGCTCGAAGACCTGCCAGATACGCTCGCAATGCTGCGGCGCTATTCCAACCCCATTGTCTGTGACGCTAAGCCGCACAAAACCGTTGCTTGACTCAGTACGAAGCTGAACTTCCGGAGGTAAATCTTTTTTATGAAACTTAAAAGCGTTTGAGAGAAAATTGAAGATCACTTGTGCCAGCGCCTGCTGGTGCGCGCTGACCCAGAGGTCTGGTGAGACCTGCAGGTCAAGCGAGCCGCCGTGGTCATTCCCGAGTTGCCGGACCGCATCATCAACGGCCTCTCTCAGGTTGACTGGAGCAAGCTCCAAATCAACCCGGCTGATGCGCCCATATTCAAGCAGGTCCTGGACCAGCAGGTTCATGCGGGCTGCTGCTTTGATGATCTCCTCAAGATACTCGCTGCCCTGCTGATTAAGGTCTTTTGCGCAATCCTCCTGCAGAGCTTCAGCAAATCCGACGATGGCCCGCAGCGGAGCGCGCAGATCATGGGAGACAGAGTAGGCGAATGCTTCAAGCTCGGCGTTGCTTTGTTCGCGTTCCTGAACGCGCAGCTCAAGTTCATCGGCGTGGCGCTTAAGCTCTTCCAGCAGCGCTTTGCGGTCGCTCATGTCGCGCGTAACTTTGGAAAAGCCGTAGTGAGTGCCGTCTTCATCGCGCAGCGCGGTGACCACAATGCTGGCCCAGAAGCGGCCGCCATTCTTGCGCACTCGCCAGCCTTCGCCTTCAAAGTGCCCCTGCTCTCTTGCTGTCCGCAGGACGTATTCCGGCAAGCCGCGGTGGCGGTCTTCTTCGGTATAAAAAAGTGAGAAGTGCTTGCCTGAAACCTCTTCTGCCGTGTATCCCTTGATGCGCTCCGCGCCCACGTTCCATGAAGTGATGTGACCGCCGGGATCCATGGAAAAGATGCCGTAATCAACAACGCTTTCAACCAACAGCCGGAATCGCAATTCCCCTTCGCGGCGCTGAGTCAAGTCACGCGTGATTTTGCCGAAGCCAATAAAATTTCCATGTTCATCGCGGATTCGGGTAATAACCACGTTGGCCCAGAAGCGAGAGCCATCTTTTCGGAGCCGCCAGCCTTCATCTTCAAAGCGGCCGGTTTCGCCCGCCACGCGCAACTCGTACGCAGGCTTGTCAATTGCCAGATCGTGCGCCGTATAGAAGATGCTGAAGTGCTTGCCAATGATCTCCCCTGGTTTGTACTGCTTTAGTCGCTCCGCCCCAACATTCCATGAAGTGATAAATCCGTTGGGATCAAGAAGGAAAATGGCATAATCCGCGACCGTATCCACCAGAAGACGAAAGACTTCAGGCGAATGCAGCCGGGTTCGGGGATCTGTCGCAGGATGTGGAGACTTGGTGGACATGTGTCGGGGCCCAAAGAGTTTTTATTGTACCAAGTGAGATGCGCCTGGATTGGCCGGCAATCTCGGCGATTCTTTAACCAGTGGCTAAAGCTAAATGGTTTCTTTTTTCAAATATCTTGCCTATCGCACCTGAGAAGCTGGCTGGAATATAAACGATTGTGGGATGCGAAAGAAACGGGAAAAAGGCCCAATGTCCCGCAACAAGGCAGACAAGGAAGGATCATGCTCACACGGCTTTGCAACCTTCCACTTCGTTAGGCCCAATCGCGCTAAACGCAAACTTGTACCTGATGACGTTTATTGCGCCACGATGCGCCAAACGCGTATGACTCAACTCCAATAATGCAAAGAGCCGCATCCCAGTTGCGTACAGGAGGAGTTAAATGAAGCGTTTCACTCAGTTATTTTGTGCATTGCTGATTTGCGGTGGCCTGGCCATTGGGCAATCCGGCGGCACTGGAAGCCAGGGCAGCGGAAGCGGAAGCGGCAGCGGCTCGGGAACTCAGGGCAGCGGAAGCAATGGCGGTTCGGGATCTCAAGGCAACACAAGCAATGGAGCTGCGGGAGGTGTTCAAGACACGACCGGCAGCTCACAGTCAGGTCAGTCTGGCACGAGCAGCAACACATCGTCTTCCTCTGACCAGGCTTCAAATAAGAAGAAGAGCAAGAAGCACAAAAAGAACAAAGACAAAAACCAGACGACCAACCCACCAAGCGACAACAGCGGCAGCAATCCGAAATAAGAACCGGCCTGCGCCGTTCATTTCTTAACCCTGATTCGCCCCAACGGGGAAACCAAGTGCCCTCGTTGGGGCAATCTATTTTTTCCAGCCGCTGGACAGCAGCCGTTCGCTGGCGGCGGCCCCGTGGGTTTCTTTGATATTCCACGCCAGGGTTAGCTCATATGTGCCTACAGCGCTGCGCCAAAAAGAAACTTTAGCTGGTTGGCATACAGCCGCGCGGAACGGCATGAATGCGTGGCGGGGTTAAAAAATTGGTGAACCTCACCAAGGCTGAGATCATTTCTGTTCGAGGTCGCGCGATTCCCTGCGATCCGGGGGTTCGTCAAACCCTTCTTGCTGGCGCAGGTCCCGGATCAAGAATTTCCGGCTCCGTTGTCCGCTTGCGGTCATAATCGATCACGTCCGGCTCAGGGGCGCTATTCATTTGCCGCGTTGCAAAAAAGACCGCTGTGGTCCATGTGGGGAAAAGATCGAGTCCGGGGACAAGCTCCGCGGCAAAGGTTGGCAGAAAGGCCCAGTGCCATCCCAGCAGCTTGATGAGGATAGCGCCCACGACAACGTCCAGCCCGGTATCAAGCGGCGAGAGGCCGCCTTCGGCAAACAGAGGCAAGCCCACGATCTGGATGGCGTCGGCCAGGATGGCGACGAACCAGGCTTTGCGCTGCTCCGGCGACTTTACGGTCTTGAGAAAGTCGAACTTAAAAAATTGCAGACTCATCTGGCCCTCCAGCTCCAAGAATACATTCGATTTCATCGATCTGTCTGTCCAGATCAGTGTCATCGTGTTAATCAATGGTAAGGTTTTGACTGTCCGATCCCCCGATCTGTCTTCTCCGTGCCTCTGTGTCGGTGGTAGGTTTTCATTTATTTGATGCCCACAATTGCCATTTGGCGTCCGGTTTTTCCTCTTTCCCCACGATGAGAGAAGAATTTTCGCGGCTGGCAGACAGTACAGTCCTTGAGCGCGGTGATGTTCGCTTCCGGCACGCCTGCGGCCAGCAGTTGTCGGCGATTAGCTTTCCACAGGTCAAGATGCACTTTAATACAAGGATCTCCATGGCCGGGCGCGCGCTGGTTCATAAACAGCATGGGATATCGCTCCCGCACAGCATCTGACTCCTGCACAGTATGAAAGAGCTCAGCGGCGTAAGCAAACTGCGTATAAAACGCTTCTTCCACTTCTTCGCCAACCTCAAACGAGCATTGCTGGATTCCCGGCCCAATCGCTGCATGAATATCTTCCGGACGCGAACCAAATTCCAGCCGCATGATGCCCACGCCTTTTTCCACAATGCGCTTTACCGTCCCGCGCCATCCGGCATGAAACGCGCCCACAGCTTTTTTCTTTGTGTCCACCAGCAGGACAGGGAAGCAGTCGGCGGTAAGAATGCCCAGCGCCAGCCGAGGAAGATCGGTCACCAGTCCATCGCCCACAAATCGCGTTTGTTTAAGCAACCCCGGCTTCCGCGACCGAACAACATGAATGATGTCCGAATGAATCTGGCGCAACGTGATCAAAGGCCACGGCTTGCTGTTGCTCACAGCGCCAATCGCGAAGAGCGCTTGTTTGCGATTGCGTTCCACGATGGGGCGGAGATCGTCTTTGGTAAAGCCAAGATTGAGCGTTCGTCCACCGTAGCTGGTGGTGAAACCACCGGGGCGGGTGGTGAATCCGTGGACGAGCCACGGAACACGCTTTAAATCAGGCGATTGCAACAGCCGCAGTTTGGCCCGCGTTACAGACTTTCCTCTGGGAGACTTGCTCAAAGTTGGCACCCATCTATCTTAATTGGCACGTAGATCTTAATTGCTACACGACGTAAGCCTGCTGCAACTGGTCGGCATCGAAATGAATTGACCCATGAGCACTCCTGACCACACTTACACCGCCAGCAAGACTAGCGCGAAACCGCTTGGCAAGCCCGATGATAAGAGTCATGACGTCTCCGTCTCGCTTCGCCGCTATCATCTTGTCTTATGGTTTGCCGCAGTTTGCGTTGGCATCGCGATTCGCCATCATCGCATGTTGCATTGGTTTGCCGTGGGCTGCATGGTGGCCATCATCACCTGGGTAATCATTGATTTGTTTGGCCCGGTCCTGCGCTACAAGATCATTCACCCGCTGGACGGAGCGCTGGATTCGCCCGAGTTCGTGCGCCAGTTGGAAGCGCTGGCGTCTTCACGCGCGGTCTCGAATACCCGGATTGAACCCCTACCCAACGGCGTGAAATTTTATGAAGCCGAGATCCAGGCCATTGCGCAGGCGCAGAAAAGCGTGAATTGGGTGGCGTACATTTTCGCCCAGGGTGACATCGCGCACCGCATCCTGGAAGCGCTCACAGAGCGGGCGCGCGCCGGAGTGGAAATTAACCTGGTAATTGATGCTGTGGGCAGCTTCTCTATGCCCAAAAAGTTTTTCGCGCCATTCATTCAGGCCGGAGGCCACGCGCGATGGTTTCATCCTCTACGCTGGAACAACTGGCCGCGAGCCAACAATCGTACGCACCGGGAGCTGATCGTGATTGATGGACAAGTTGCTTTCATTGGCGGCGCGGGCGTCGCGGACCAGTGGTGGCATGGCATCAAGAAACAAGCGCCCTGGCGGGACACCATGTTCAAGGTCACCGGAGACGCTGTGCGCTTTCTGCAAAGCTCGTTCATTGAGAACTGGCTGGAATCATCCGGAGAAATCCTTGCCGGCGAAAAATACTTTTCCGCCCCGCAAAATGCTGACGGCGCTGTTTCCATGGTCGTGGACAGCAGCCCGTCGCAGGGCGGATCAACCCGCGCGCGCATTCTTTTCCAGACGTTGGTTGCCTCCGCCGGAAAGAGCCTGAAAATCACAACGCCGTATTTCCTGCCTGACCGCAGCCTCATCACGGAACTGGTTCGCGCCATAGAGGAGCGCAATGTTCAGCTGCAAATTTTGCTTCCCGGCAGGCACAGCGATCATGGCATGACGCGCAGCTCCAGCCGCGCAACTTATGGTGATCTTCTAAAAGCAGGCGCTGAGATTTATGAATATCAGCCTGCAATGATCCACGCCAAAATCATGATTGTGGATGACCTCTGGTGCGTTGTAGGTTCCACGAACATGGATTATCGCTCCTTCGGCTGGAATGATGAAGTGAATCTTGCCGTGTTGGATCCGGCGCTAACGGCCAAGCTCAACGCGAATTTTGAGGAAGACCTGGCAAACTCACATCGTGAAACGCTGCAGGAATGGCAGAACCGATCATTGTCAGAGCGTGCCATGGAATGGCTGGGCTGGATTATTGCCCGCGAACAGTAACAAAGGTTATCCTCACAACTTGTGGCAATGAAGGAACAAGCACGTTTTCGCGTAGCTACTTACAACACGCACAAATGCCGCGGCATTGATGGACGCATACGCCCTTCGCGCGTGGCTGATGTCCTGACTGAGCTTGAGGCTGATGTCATCGCCTTGCAGGAAGTGGTGAGCCTGAAAGGCGGACGCAGGGAGCAGAACCAGGCGCAATACCTGGCCGACGCTGCGGGCTATGACTATCGCATTGGTGAGACGCGCAAGCTGCGTGGCGCGGTGTACGGCAACGTGATTCTCAGTCGCTTTCCTGTGCGTGAAGTGCGGGTTTACGACCTGACCGCGTCTCGTCGTGAGGCCCGTGGCTGCATTCGTTGCGATCTGGAAATCGCCCCCGGGAAAATTGTGCATCTCTTCAACGTGCATTTGGGCACCGGATACATCGAGCGCCGCAAGCAGGCGCGTCTGCTGATGAGCCGGGAGGTTTTGCTGTCACCGCAGCTAAAGCACCCACGCTTGATCATCGGCGATTTCAACGAATGGACCCGCGGCCTGGTTTCCAAGAGCTTGCAGCATTCTTTTGAGAGCGTCGATATACAACTTCATCTCAATCGCAAGCGCACGTATCCCGGCGTTCTGCCTATCATGCATCTGGACCACATGTATTTTGATCGCGACCTGGCGCTGGAAGAATTTCTGCTGCACCGCAGCCGCATGGCCCTGCTCGCGTCAGACCATCTGCCGTTGGTCGCGGAATTTTGTCTGGGCGGCGGAAGATGAAGCTTTGCCGCAGATTTGCACAGTCGAACGCACATTAGAAACCAAAGTCCTGCATGACCAGAATTTGCTTTCTTAATTGCCAATTGATGGCAATGGTTCGTGAGACCATCCTTTAATTCTCGGTTAAGCATCGGCATGAGTTCACATGGTCCTAAAATCTTTTGTTGATCTGCGATCATCTGCGTAAATCTGCGGCGAAAGGGTTCTCCGCATACAATCACTCTGTGGCCAAGCTGACATTTGTCGTGGGGAAAGGCGGAGTAGGCAAGACGACCGTCTCTTGCGCGCTGGCGTTGCACCTGGCCGCGCGTTATCCTCGGCAATCGACGCTGCTCATGTCCACCGATCCGGCGCATTCGCTGGCGGACATGCTGGAAATCAAAGATAAAGCTGGACCGCACCGGCTTACTGGGATTAAAGGCAAAGTCTCTATCTGGCAGATTAACAGTGACCGTGAGTTCAAAAAGTTTCTTGAAGGCAATCGCGAAGGCATTCTCAACATTGTCGAAAATGGAACGTTTTTCAATCGCGAAGAAATTGCGCCGCTGCTGGATACAACGCTGCCCGGAATGTCAGAAGTTGCTGGGCTGCTGGCCTTGCGTGACATGCTGGAAAGTGGCGAACATGATCACATCGTGGTGGACACAGCGCCCTTTGGACACACGCTGAGGCTCTTTGAACTGCCGGGACATTTTCAGCGCTTCCTGAATTTTCTTGAAGTCGCTTCCAGCCGCGATGATCTGCTGGCGCAGCGCTTCGGCGGACGCGTCTCCCGCCCCCCGAATGGTTTTCTGGAGAAATGGCAGGCCACTGTCAGGGAGGTGAAAGAAGCCTTCAGCGCGGAGCAAGCGGAGGTCCTGCTGGTGACCTCGCCGGAAACTTTTTCGCTGAATGAAGCTGTGCGATGCATAGACACGCTCAAGGAATCGGCAGCGGAGATGCGTCTGGGCGGCATCGTCCTGAACCGCGTAGTCATGTCAGCGGGAAGTTGCCCCCGCTGCCTTGCCCGCCTCCTTCAGGGAAAAAAAGCGGTGAAGTTCCTAAAACAAAAATTCCCGCGCGTGCCCAGGCTGATCGGCATCGATCCTGGAAATCCTTTGCTCGGTGCAAAGCAACTGCAGCGCTTTGGTGACGCGGTCTTTGCAGGTGCGCATGCAAACCTCGCGGCCCCGCCACCCAAAGCATCGACACGTAAACTCAACTTCGCGAAAACCACATGGCCCGCTCCTAAAACTCGGCTATCTTTCACCCTGGGCAAAGGCGGTGTAGGCAAGACCACGGTCACCTCCGCGCTGGCGTTACATACACGGGCAATGAATAAGGATGTTCACGTCACGGTGTGCTCCACGGACCCCGCGCCTTCGCTCGATGACATTTTCCAAAAAGATATTGGCGACCAGATGGTCTCCGTCCTTGGCGATTCCGGCCTCGCCGCCATGGAGATGGATGCGGTTTTTGAATTTCGCCGCTGGGCCGCCCGCATCAAGAAGCAGCTTTCCGCCGGAACCAGCATGCAATCCGGCGGCCTGCACGTTGATCTTACGTTTGAGAAAGAAGTCTTCGCCGCCCTGATGGACGTTGTCCCTCCCGGCGTAGATGAAGTCTTTGCCATTTTCCGCATTCTTGATCTGCTGGAAGCAAAGCATGGCAGCGTCTTTATTGATATGGCGCCCACCGGCCACGCGCTGGAATTGTTGCGCATGCCTGACAGGATCCTTCTGTGGTCGCGCCTTTTATTGAAAAGCCTGGCTGCGCACCGTACACTAGCACTCGCCCAGGATGTTGC
This sequence comes from Candidatus Angelobacter sp., assembly GCA_049688735.1. Classification (GTDB taxonomy): domain Bacteria; phylum Acidobacteriota; class Terriglobia; order Terriglobales; family Acidobacteriaceae; genus Angelobacter. The sequence goes on from JBAVLE010000246.1 coordinate 9,278, forward strand.
CGTGGAACTTGCCGGATTAGGGCAGCGAGTGCGGAAATTGCTGGAGCTAATGCGCGACCCTAAGCAGAGCCGCGCCTGGGCGGTGATGCTGCCGGAGCCTGTGCCTGACCGGCAGACGCAACGGCTTCTGGTCGCTATCAAAGAGATTGGCGTTGAGGTGGACTCTGTGTTTGTGAACCGAGTCCTGCTGGAAAAGCCAGCAAATCGCGATAAAGAAGCCGGCTGCAAGACTTGCCGTCGTGCGCAAAGCTGGCAGTTGGCAACATTGCAGTCATTGCAAAAGAAATACGGCAATTATCGTTTGTATCTGGTGCGTGATTTTCCCAAGGAAATTGCGGGCGCGGCAAAGCTGAAGAAATTTACCGGCGAATTATGGCAAATTCAAACCGAAAAGTAGAGGCCAGCGGCGCGCTTTATCTGTATGGAATTTCTCAAGCGCCTGCCGTCTCGCGGAAGCCGGCCCCAAAACTGGGGAAGATCGGAAGCGTCGGCATTAATGGCGTGCATCCCGTGCAGCCCTTGCCGTGTGGCGATTTCCTCTGCTGGGTATGTGAAGTCGATCAGGGCAGCTTTGCTGACGCGATTGAGCGCAACATGGAAAATCTGGAATGGCTGGCATTGCACGGGGTTCGCCATCAGCAGGTTGTAGGCGAAATAGCCGAGCAGATGACGATTGTTCCTGCCCGGTTCGGCACTGTGTTTTCGGGTGAACCCGCGCTATTGAAAGATGTGCTGGGAAGAACGGCTGCGCTCAAGAAAGTATTTGCCCGCGTGGCAGGCGCCGACGAATGGGGTGTAAAAGTATTTGCGGAGCGGCAGGTCACGGCGGTTCCCGTAACCGAAGCTCGCT
>JBAVLE010000247.1:0-4268 GCA_049688735.1 Candidatus Angelobacter sp.
CGCTAGCCATTGCCATCTGCCACATTCATACGGCGGCTACCAACAATCGCTATGCAGCGGTGTCACGATGAAACGCGCCTGTCTTATTCTTTTTTTCCTGGTTTTGTCGGCAGGGCTGTTTTTGTGGGGCCAGCAAAAGACTCCCCTACATCCTACTTTGCCTACAATAACTTTTGACCGAGTATGGGAAGCTTACAAGCCGCAGGACATCAACATCACGGTGCAGTCTACCGGATCGGCCAAATACCTCTCGCGCAATCCTTTTACGCCGCCTGACCCGGGGGCAGATCCCGATTACACGCTTGACTTCACAATATCCACGCGCAACCAGGAAAAACTCTTCCGCGACGCCAGAGAAGCCAATTATTTCAATGGCGATTTCAGCTTTAAAAAACATCCGGTTGCCAGTACCGGTAAGAAGACCCTTACCTATGGCGACCCAGACCGCTATTTTGAGACGACCTACGACTACTCAGAGAACCGGGCGATTGAGGAAATCACAAACATCCTTACCGGGATCTCCAACACTATTGAGCATGGCCGCAAGCTTGCGTTTCTACACCGCTTTGACAAGCTGGGACTGGAAGATGAACTGAAGGGCATGGAAGATGCCGCAGCAAGCCACAAGTTGGCGGAGTTGCAGATCATCCAACCCACGCTGGAAAGCATCGCTGGGAACGCTTCAGTCCTCAATATTGCCCGCCAGAGGGCCAAAAGGCTGCTGGCAAAAGCCAAATCTGAGTGAAGCAATGAGCAGTTCTGATTTTAAGAGTTAAGTATCATCAATAACACTTAACAATAAGAAACTAAGTGGCCAAAGCCCGATCTAATACAGTAGCAACGCTTTTAGGAGGGTTCTATGCCGCTCCACTCTTGTATCTCGCGAAAGAAAATGGGCCGTTGGCAACTGCGTAAAGCAGCGCTGCTGGCCACGATTTTTGCGCTGGTATTTTCGCTGGCGCCGCTTTCTCGCGCCCAAGATTACCAGGACCAAGATGGCCATGATTCGCAGGCGCGGATCGTGCGCATCAGCTACGTTGAAGGCGAGGTTCGCCTGGACACTGGCCAGGGCTATGAAAGCGCGACTATGAATGTCCCTCTCATGGAGCGTGACTGGCTGCAGACCGGCTCTGATGGCTGGGCTGAAGTGCAGTTGGAAGACGGAAGCCTCATCCGGTTGGCCCCAAATACTGTAATTGCATTTACGCAACTGGCACGTGCGGCATCCGGCGCAACGCTCACCACGGTCGATCTCGATCAGGGCGAAGCTGAGTTCAAAGCCACGCAACACAATGACGGCGAATTCAATGTGACGGTAAAGAAAAATACCATCGCACTTACCCGCTCCAGTTCATTCCGCGTGACCAGCACCAATGCTGATCCCATGGAAGTTGCCGTGTGGAAGGGCGAAGTGAGCGTGAGCGACACGGACAACGGCGGCGAAGTAGCCGTAAAGAGTAATGAAACCTTTGTCCTGGATCCTAATGACGTGGCGCGTTATGCGCTGGATAAAGGCGTGGACTCCGACGATCTTGACCAGTGGAGCACGCAGCGCGATGACGCTCTGAGTCAGTATGCTTCTGCCAGGCAAGGCTATGCGCAGTCACCTTATCAATATGGCGCGAGCGACCTGAATTATTATGGCCAGTATTATGACGTGCCGGGATATGGCGAAGTCTGGCAGCCGAACAATGTTGGCTACAACTGGGACCCGTTCAGCAACGGCTATTGGAGCTATTCACCGGGCTTCGGATACACGTGGGTTTCTGCGTATCCGTGGGGGTGGATGCCTTATCGCTATGGCCGCTGGGTGTTTGTGAACGGACGCGGCTGGTGCTGGGCTCCGGGCGGCTGGAACAGGTGGTATAGCAGGCCTCGGCTGGTGAATGCACCTCCGGGCTTTCATGCTCCGATTCCGCCGGCAGACAAGCGAATTGTTAATCGCGGTCCGGTGAGAAATCATCCTGAGCCACCTGCTGGAAATGTTGGCAACAGAACAACTGGTCCCATTGGAGGCAGGAACGTGGATCATGATGTCGATAACCGTACACCAGGGAAGATCAATGGAGACCGAGGCGGCAGGCGCGTCTATACCAATGACGATGTGGCAAGAGTGCCGCGGACTGACAATCCGCCACCGCAGCCAAAGCCGGACACTAGTAACGACCGCGGCCGAACTGATGGAGACCGCAATCCGAAAGTGGTGGATCAGCAGCCCGCTCGCGACACTCGCGATCGCGGAGGCGATTTTAACCGAGGACGCGACGAGCATCAACCGACGCCTGAACCGGTAAGGCGCACCAATAATGACCGTACGCCACCGCCGCCAGAGACAGAGCGGCAGCATAATCCGCCGCCGCAAACTTTTACGCCCGCACCGCAACGGCAGCCGGAGCACAACATGTACACGCCTCCGCCGGCGCCTGCGGTCCATCAACAGGCTCCGCCGCCGCCGGTGGTGCATCAATCCGCGCCGCCGCCCGCACCGGCCGTACATCAGTCAGCGCCACCGCCGGAAAGTCACGGGAGATCGTCAGATGACGGCGGACACGGCAGGCCCAAATAAAGCTTTAACCACAAAAAGACACAAGGGACACGAAGCTGATCTTCGTGTCCCCTTTTGTTTTTTTGGATGTTACGCTCACGCCCAGGCCGCAATAGAAGGTGCTGGAGTTCAGGCCTGGTTTAGATTTTTTACGCAACCTTGAAGCCGCTGGTCTTGCGGCTGAGGAAACCTACAGTCACGATTCGTTTCAGCAATCGCAGCCTTTCAGGATCTCGCGACGAGAGGGATCTCTCGCTAAACTCGAGATTTCAGAAGAAGTTTCTTCGTGTCCTTTGTGGTTAGTTTTTCAGCCTGCGGAAAATCTGCGCTGTGGTCTCCAGAGGCAGAGCTTCACCGCGAACATCAGCCCGTACCCCTGCTTCTTTCAGGCTGTTGCGGATGATCTCTTCAGAATAATCTTTCTTCAAATTGTTCAGCAGCGTTTTGCGCTTCATGGCAAAAGCCATTTTAAGGAATGCGATGAATTCTGCCGGCTTGACCTGTAATTCTGCAAAGCGCGGCGCGACCGTCATCCGTAGGACTGAAGAATGAACCTTGGGCGGCGGCGAGAATGCTTGCGGCGACAGCGTGAAGAGATTCTCGACTTTGGTATAGAGCTGTGCTGTAGCGGAGAGCATGCCATAGTCGCGCGTGCCGGGACGTGCCGCGATGCGATCAGCCACTTCGCGCTGGACCATAATCACAATCACGTCAAACTGCTCATGAAATTCAAAGAGGCGCAGCAGAATGTCTGACGTGATGTAGTACGGCAGGTTCCCGACCACTCGCGCCCGCGAAGGCTTGAGCGGTCGCAGGTCATTCAGCGGTCCGATAGTGCGGTTCAGCACCGTACGAAAGTCCAGTTTCAGCACGTCTGCTTCAATGATTTCAACCTGCGGTTGCAGGCGATATTTGAAGCGCAACTCCGTGGACATCATGCGATCCAGTTCCACGGCGATCAATCGATGCGCTCTGCGCGCCAGCACCTGTGTGAGCGCGCCTTTCCCAGGGCCGATTTCCACGACCACCGAATTGGATACGTCGCCCAGAGCATCAACAATCTGCTCCGCAGCGCCCACGTCGGCCAGAAAATTCTGGCCCAGCTTAGGCTTTTTTATCGTTCCCGAATTGGCCCTTTTTGTTGTCGCCATTTAGAATTTTCTTTAGCAGGGTTGTGCTGCTTGCCACCACGGAGGCCCCGTGAAAATTGTTTTTGCCGCTTCTGAGTGCGTGCCGTTCGCTAAAACCGGCGGACTGGCTGATGTTGTAGGCGCTCTGCCGCAAGCGCTTGCCGAACTGGGCCATTCCGTTTCCGTGTACCTGCCTAAATATAAACAAACCAAGCTGCCGGACGCCAAGGTGCTGCTGCGCAGTGTTACCGTTCCCTTTGACGATCAGTATCGATTCTGCTCAGTACTGGACGGCGGAAAGCGTTCCGGAGTGCAATTCTACTTCATCGACTATCCGGCGTTTTTTGACCGCGAAGCGCTCTATGGAACTTCCGCAGGCGACTATCCGGACAACGCCGAGCGGTTCGCGCTCTATTGCCGCGCCGTGCTGGAAGCATCCAAGGTACTAGGTGTGCCGGATATTTTCCATTGCCATGACTGGCAGTCTGCGCTGGTGCCTATCCTGCTGCGCACCAGTTATGAAGCCGATCCAGTTTTCCGCGCGACGCGCACCGTTTTCACGATCCACAATATCGGCTATCAAGGTCTTTTTC
>JBAVLE010000248.1:0-1744 GCA_049688735.1 Candidatus Angelobacter sp.
TGGCTCAAAGCGCGGGAACTCGAAACTGGGCGAAGCAAGCGAGTGGTGATTGATGCAGAAGAATTTTGTGAATTCTGCCGAAAGCACACCAGGGACGTGGTGGGAAACCGCCTCACCGAGGAACGGCTGGACTTTGTCTACCATTTTGTCTTTCCGCCGAGTCATGCAACCCTTCTGCCCGTGCGCGAAGCTTGAAGGAAAGCAAGCCGGGAGGGATACGGCAGGATTTGGATCCGAGGACGCTGATGAGGAAGATCACATGCGCAGGCAGAGCGCATAACCGAGTACGGCACTCTCGACTTCCCTGCCCTGGCAAGTTGTTGGAGGGCCGGGCAAGGATCACCAGATGGGCAGTTTAGTGAGCCTCGACTCTTGCGCTGCCCGCGCGGTGAAATGTGTTTCAAAGGCCTCCCGGTAGGATAGGCCGTCGGCAATTGAGTCGCATCAGCCTGGTAAGATGCGACCCGGTGTTCCAGAACCAAATCGCATAGTCGGTCCCGTTCGCATGAGCTCAATGCTCGGTTTGTTTGGGCCTCATGATGATTGGACAGAATACCTTGATAGGTTTCGTTCTTGATTGTCGGAAAATCCCCATTTCCCTATAAAACCGTATCCGCCAGAAGTGTGCCGGGGCCTTGCGTTAATCTTCGTAACCTCCTGACTTCTGGCTTCCATATCCGCAAGAGTATCGCGGGCGAATCTAATCCGCCCATACCCAATTAGAGATCCCAGGCTTGTCGATTCCGACGCTATGAGCATAGTTCAGGCTTTCGATAATCTGGTCTTTCAGCCACTCCTTCACTTCTGCCCCATTGGTGCGCAAATCTGGCACACGGTCAATCACGTCCATGCACAAATGGAAGCGGTCGATGTGGTTAACAATGGCTAATTCCAAAGGGGTATTGATGTTCCCCATTTCGCGATAGCCGTGGACGTGGATGTTGCCGTGATTTGTCCGGTTGTACGTGAGTTTATGAACCAAAGCTCCATAGCCGTGGAAGTTGAAGATGACCGGCTTGTTCATTGTGAATAGTGAGTCAAAATCAATATCTGACAAACCGTGTGGGTGATTGTTGGCGGGCATAAGCCGGAAAAGGTCTACCACGTTGACAAAGCGAATTTTTAATTGCGGAAAGCGCGATTTCAGGATGGAGACTGCGGCCAGCGTTTCCATTGTGGGAATGTCTCCCGCGCATGCCATCACTACATCCGGCTCAGCGCCGCCGTCGGTGCTGGCCCATTCCCAGATGCCTATGCCCTTGGTGCAATGAAGAATCGCCTCTTCCATGTCCAGGTATGCCAAGTGCAGCTGCTTGTCTGCGACAATCACGTTGAAGTAGTCGACTGATCGCAGGCAGTGGTCGGCAACGCTTAGCAGACAGTTCGCGTCCGGCGGCAAGTAAATGCGCGTTACCTCGGGGCTCTTATTGGTGACCACGTCAAGAAAACCGGGATCCTGGTGGCTGAAGCCGTTGTGGTCCTGGCGCCAGACGTGCGAGCTCAGCAGGTAGTTCAACGACGCGATCGGACGCCGCCACGGGATGCCCCGGGTCACCTTCAGCCACTTGGCGTGCTGGTTGAACATCGAGTCGACGATGTGGATGAACGCCTCGTAGCAGTTGAAGAGGCCGTGCCGGCCGGTCAGCAGATAGCCCTCGAGCCAGCCCTCGCACAGGTGCTCGGATAGAACCTCCATTACCCGGCCCTGTGGCGCCTGGTGCTCGTCTGTCGGCAGGATCTGGCC
>JBAVLE010000249.1:0-18508 GCA_049688735.1 Candidatus Angelobacter sp.
CTCGTCGGCGTATTTCAAATATAAGCTTGGGTCCCAAACGGGCATCTCAAAAAGACTTTAATTGCCGTCAGCAGAAAGAATCAAGACGCTATACCGAAACAGCGTTTGGCTTCTCTGCCTTGATGGCCGCCAGCATTGCGCTATCTTCAGCAAATTTGAACCATAATGCGCCGAGTTTCTGGGCCTGCTTTTCTTCAGCTCGAGCCAGACTTTCAAGGTCAGACTTGGTTACGACCTGCAGACCCTTGCCCTCCAGAAATTTCTGGACTTCCGCGGCACCAAAATTGCTTTCGCACGCGGTTTCCAGATACTTCAGCACATGAAGCGCTCCAACTTCAGCGTCGTGCCGCGCAATGCCAACAAGGCCGTCACTCGCTTTGCGGGCCCAGCCCACGGCATACATCCCCTCAAGCACTTTGCCGCTCTGCGGATCAAACAACTCATACGCTGCCCGCTTGGGATCGGTCTGGTCAGGGTTGATAATGTAGCCATCGCGGCCATAGGGAAGTCCCACCGCCGGATCAGCCACGTCACCGATGGCAAAAATCATGGTGTCCACATCAAGGTCGGCAGATTTCTCGGTGGCTTTGCAGGCGATGCTGCCCTCACGTTCGAACAGAACATTTTCCGCGACAGTTAGCCGATCAATCCGGCCTGTGGTATCGGCATGAATGGCCTGCGGCGAGCACAGGAAACGGAAGCGCAGCCGGGCTTTGCCTTCCGGATGGTCTGCGGCGGGCGTAGCCAGCACCGGAAAAGTTTCTTCTGCGAGCTTGCCGATATCCTGGCCAATGGCAGAAAGCTGTGGCTGGATGCGCCTTAGCTCTTCATCAAAGGCCTTGCGATCCAGGAATTCCTCAATATAGTCAAATTCTTTTTTGTCGAACTTAGCTTCAAACGGCCCTCGTCGCGCCACCACTACAACTTCTTCGGCAGTCTTTACAGGCGAATCAATCAGGAGCCAGCGCGCAATATCCACCATCACATTGCCCATGCCGATGATGGCTACCCGCTTGCCAGTGGAAAAATCGCGAGAGGTAAATGGCGGCAACAGGTTATAGCTGTAGACAAAATCCTTGGCCGCATAAACTCCCGTGACTTCCTCGCCTGGAAGTCCGAGCTTCTTTGTTCCCTGGGCGCCAACCGCAAATACGATTGCAGAAGGGCCGAACTGCTGTAGATCCGCAATGGAGACCGCCGCCTGGCTTGACACAGGAACATGGCCGAAGTAATGCACGTTGGCAAGGCTCAGCACCTTGGCAAACTGCTTGCGTAAGCCAACCTTCATCTTGTCTTTGGTGGGATAGATGCCATATTCAGCCAGGCCGCCGGGTTTGATGTCGCGGTTTAAAATGATGACTTCATGGCCGCCCTGTGCAATCTTCTGGGCAGCAAACATCCCTGCCGGCCCTGCACCCACAACAAAGACAGTCCTCACTCGGTCCTCCAGCAATCCACAGGAACTCGCATCAGGCAGGCATTACCCAATTCACGGCAAAATGAGCTTAACTGCAGATAGCTTCTTTATTATCCCTTACGATTCACTCCCATGCCCATCCAAGTTTCATACATTGCGGCGCGGGGAATCTTTGCGGCATCTCTCAGCAGCTCTTGGTCTCTTCGTGCGCGACGCGGAGCACCAATATTGGCCTGTCTTAGGTAAAAGGCAGTTTTAGGCATGAAAGTAGTTAGAACGGTAATGGGGCCCCCATGGGTGCATAGGACGGCCCCATCCCCTCTCAGTGCGTCAAAAAGACGCTTGGTTATTTTCATATTCAAGCAAATGGCGGAAGGTGGCTGTGACGAGGATCACACAAGCGAGAGCCTGGCCCAAAATCGCAAAGAGTTGCAGCAAGAGATATATAGCAGGCAGTCATGCTTGTACGTTAACTTTTGGCCGGGTCGGCGGGCGCTTCTTCCGTCCGGATTGTAGGTCCGCCGGAAACCTGCTCGCGCAAATTGGGATCGAGTTCCAGAGCCTCGAGGATCGCGCGCGTAACGCGATTATCGATCTCCCCGGCATGTTCCAGATCAACAGGATAACGAATCACCACTTCAAGGGCGGTTTGCGTAAGGTGTAGCCGGCTCTCTGGAGCAAATGCCGCGACGGTGGAATTCAAAGAACGCTCAACATTGCGCCGCTGCGCTTCCATCCGGTCGCGATACCCGGCAAAAACCTTGTTCACCGCTTCCATCATGCGCTGCTCAACCTGGCGATAGTTACCCTTCGCGTCGAGCGTGAGCGTGATCTCGTGCCACAGAAAATTGGTACCCGGAATCTGCTTGAACATCCCGGAATTTGCCTGGAAGACAACCGAATTGGAGAAGGCGACAACCCGTCCGGTGGGAAGCGGTGCAGGACCGCCGGTGATCTCCATCATCTGTAGCCGTACCAGGCCAATATCGACAACATCACCCGTCACTCCGGCGATATTCACTCGATCACCCACGCGAACGCCGTACTTGCCAATGAGGAAGAAATATCCGGCAATCGAGAGAATGACATTTTGCAGCGCCACGGCGATGCCCGCGGTCATGAGGCCGGCGAATGTTGTAACCGCGCCGAGTTCGCTGGCAAACGCCGTCGCAATGATGATGGCCGTAAGGCACCACAAGACTATGCGGCGAATCAGCAGGAACTGGTAACGACGGCGTGCGTCAGGCACGTAACGGAAGGTTGCGCGCTTCCAAACCTCTGAGACGCCCAGTAACACCCCCAGCACCAGCGCCAGGACAGCCAGACGCAACAGCAATCCTTTGAGTTCAGCCTTGTACTGGCTATTCACCGCACTCCGCCAGTTAGTTGTTGTCCGTTTATAGATATCGAGCAGGATTGATTGTTTGCCCAAGGGCAGTAAGCTAGCGGACACCTGTTTGAACTGCGCAGTAAGAGCGTCGAGATCTTTTTTCTGCTGTGCCAGCACCTTTGGGTCCTGCGAATCCGGCTGGCCCGCCACATTGTCACCCTGTTGCGTAAGGTCCCTGATTTTTGCCACCAGCGGCGCACGCAGACTTTTTGAGCTTCGGTAAAGTGCGTCCGTCTGGTTAATGTTGTCTTCCAATGCGCGGAGTTTGCGCCGCATAGAAAACAGGTCCGTAGCCAGGGCCAAAATGCCTGTTGGCGCTTCTTTTCGTTCGCGTGAAGCAATAACAGCCGGAGAAGTGGGGCTGTTTGAGGTCGCGTTTGAACCGGCTTGCTCTTTGCTCTCAGCGGAGGCCACGGGAACCGTGCGCGCCAGTTCTTCTACCTGTGAGAGAAGGCTGCCCGAACCCAGGCCGCTTGCCGCCGTCCCAGTAGCAAACTGAAGCATGGAACGCAGCGTGTCGCGGCGTGTCTGGAACAACTCCAGCTCGCCTTGAGTTTCTGAGATGATGGCCAGCAAAGTAGCGCGCTTTTTGCCCGTGGCACTCTGCAACTGCTGGTGGAAGCCGTCAAGCTCGCCTTGCAAGCCCTTAACTTGCTGGTCTGCCTTGTTGGCCGAATCAATCAATCTTTGGTATTGGGATGCTCCCTGGGAGTGGTTGGCGGAATTATCCGTCTGGCTGGCGAGTGCCTGCGCACGCGCGCGGGCGTAATCAAAAGCAAGCTTCACAACCTGATCGGCCACTTGCCGGTTGTCGTTAAGAAAAAGTGCATCGCTCGGTTCATTCACAAGCTGCTGCTCAGCAGTTAACTGCCTTGACCACACGATGGTCTGATTAAGAAAGGAGATGATGTCTTCAGAGCTGGCGGGCTGAACTGCATTGGCGTCTTTTTGGGACGCGGCATTATCGACTTGCGCGCGGGTAAAGATTCCGCCAAGAATAAAGATGGCCGAGAAAAAGAAGAATGATCTGCGGATTGTGCGAGCTGCTGCTCGCGGCATCATGCGCATATTTTCAAATTGTATTCGAGGATGTTGAAAGTTGCATGACAGCTGAGGCAGAACCCGCTTTGCCCAATCCTGAAGGCTCGCCGCAACAGGCAACAGGCAACAGGCAACAGGCAACAAAAAAGGGTGTTCCGATGAACACCCGTCATAACTATTTTCCCTTGAATTGTTCACGGAGACTTGGCTCCGCTAATCTGCTACTTTTTCTTCTTTTTCTTGGCTGCTTTTTTCTTGGTTGCCATGAGTTGAATGCCTCCTTAAGAAGATTTAGTTGCTTTTGGAGCCCGTTCTCTCTTTTTGAAGCCCAAAGAGTTGTATCGTTAGATGCTTACACACATGATATTGGGGTACTCATGTTGCAATGTCAACAAAAAAATGCATATTGAGATGAAGATAAGTTATTTTTTTTCGCGAACCCGATTTGCGGAGGCCGCTGCGATTGGAGAAATCTCAAGTTAAGGTTCACCCAAAATCAAAGCTGCTATTTGTGCCGCGGCTCTGCGACTTCATTGAAAGCCGTGTTTTTGTCGAAGCAGAAATCCACGAATTGCGGTGTATAGCGCTGGCTGATGGCAGCCGGAGTATCCGACTTTTTGATTTCTTCAAATTTGAAATCAATTTTTCCATCCTGATGGACCGTTCCCAGTAAGTAGCCATAAATCTTCGTGCGCGCTTCCTTTGCGCGCGCTGCATCTGGTGGCAGCGCATAACGTACCGCGCCCGCAGTCCCCACGATCCAGCCCGGTAGTTCCCTGCCGTGCGCTGCCAAATATTCAGAATTGAAAATACCGTCTATAAAAAAATGCGAGTGGCTGGCCAGAAGATAAACGTTCTTGCCGGTCTTTTTTTTGAGATTTAAAAGATCGGAATAGACACGGCGGCCACTTTCAATGCCCCTCGGCCAATCGCTCATGCTGTGTCCAAAAGCTACGCTGTCCGGCAATGCAGCGTGCATTCCTACAACCAAGGCATGGACTTCAGGATTTGCAGAAGCGCGCTTCAACACCCCTTCCAACCAGATCACCTGCTCAGGCGAGAATTGATCATGAGTGGCGTTGTCCAGGTAAATAAAATCGACGCCGCCCTGAATCCAATGAAAGTAAGTGGTTACGGCGGTGGCTTGCGGATCGTCCGCCAGACGCTGCGTTTTGAGCGTGGCAGAATCCAGCCATTGAGCAAACTTGGAGGCAAATTCTTCGCGGGTCTTTGGCGGCGTCGTTTCATGGTTGCCAATGCCCACAAATACAGGCATGGAGCCGAAAGCGCCGAGCTGGTGCTGAATGAAATCATCCCATGCGTCTTTCAGATATTCATCTTTCTGAATGGTCTTGCCGCGATGTTCCGGGCTGTTCTGGTAGTCCTGGTCAACACCGTAGATGGCGCGCAGATCGCCAAGATGCCAGTAAAACGCGGCCTGGTTCTTTACCGCACCTGCGGCGATAGAGGGCATAACCACGTCGCCACAGTTTCGTGAGTCGCCAGAGACAGCAAAATTCCAATCCGGTTTCTTCTGCTGGTGATGCGAAGTCTGTGCTGTTGCCGCAGGTGCAAGCAGCGCGGTGAGCACTGCTAACTTGATGATTTTCATTCATTGACCTCAAGACTGCGCCACGACGAGTAACTCGCGACCGCAAGGTCAAATCTAATTGCAGTTCTCAGAGATGTGCAACCCGCAATTGATGAGCGAAGATCCTGAGCCGGTTCTCAGTTTCTGCGACAAGCAGGTCCCTCCATGCAGAAGTAAAATCTTTGACTGCTGAAAAGGTGACTGCTGAAATGGTGAGTATTACCTATGGATTGATAGCGGAACCGGCGAGAATTGCCGGATTGCGGCGTGAACGTGAAGCAGTCTGCCGGGTGAAGCGATATTCCAGGTCGCGCGACTCCATTACATATTTGCCTTTAAATCGCACGTTCGCCACAGCATGGGTAAAAGTGCGCATCCACATGCCATCGACCTCTGCAAAACTCATAAAGATGTGAAGATCATGCAGCCACCACGAAGGATTTTTGGCCGGAGTGCCTTCCACCCGGCGGATATTGTAGGTTTCCGCATCGACCCAAAGTTTGCCGCGTAAGAGGTCTTTTTCTTCGCGCTTGGGATCCATGCTCAAGAGGAAACAGCGCTGGCCATCCAGAGTTTCTTCTCCGAGCAGCTGGAAGTCATAATTTTCCAGCGAAAGCTCTTTCCGTTGAGCGTCCCTGGGCGATTCAGTTTCTTTGCTGAGGACGTCTCGTAGGACCTTTTCCCCCATGCCTCCACTGCTGCTCTCAATGTTGTATTGCTTACTGTCAGGCGGGAGGACCGTAATGTTGGCGACGACTTGTGCCTTCGGCTGGTCCTGCTTGTCGAGCAGCAGATAGCCGCGCTTGACCGTAAAAGGACGGACTTTAGCTTTGTTTTCCTGCAGCGTTTGCAGCATGCGATCGACAACGGTCTTTGTATCAGGGGTGGCATTCGTCTGCGCGAATGCAACCGTCGCCAGCAGACAGATCAAAGCTCCGAAAAATGTGCCTTTGAATACCACTTAAGCCGCGCCTAATCCTTCTGGGGATTTAGAAGCAATTTGCGGCCAAAAGGAGGGCCAGCACCTTAGAAGGATTGCAGTATTCCGGTTGACCCGAGCTGGAAGAATGCAGCACCACCTGACGCTAATGACTCTAAGAACAGAGCAGTAGGTGGGTTGGTGAGAGAACAAGAATTAAATCGTGCGGGCTGGGTTGCTTTATTGGCAGTCTATGTCTTGGCTGCTGGATGTGGAGGTATTCAGCACACCAGTCCCATGCCTTCGCCAGTTGCGATCAGCCTTCAAGTTGTGGCTTCCGGCCTCTCTACTCCCCTCGATCTTGAACAGCCTAATGATGGAAGCGGCCGTTTGTTTATCGTGGAACAAGGTGGCACAATCAAGATTTTGCAGAATGGCGCGCTGCTGCCGCAACCATTCTTGAACATCAGCAATAAGGTCATCTTCCAAGGCGAGATGGGATTACTCGGCCTCACATTTCACCCCGGCTTTCAGACAAACCGAAAATTTTATGTAAATTATGTCCGCAATGCAGGTGGGCAATTCCAGTCGGTGATCGCGGAGTATCTGGCGTCTGCTACGAATCAAAACCAGGCCGATCCGGCGAGCGAGCGCATCCTTCTTGTAGTTGACCAGATCAGCAACTTTGTTAATCACAAAGCCGGCCAACTCGCTTTCGGTCCGGACGGGTTTCTTTATTTTGGACTGGGAGACGGGGGCGGAGCAGGCGACCCGTTCGGCCACGGCCAAAACACGCAAACGCTGTTGGGGAAGCTGATGCGCATTGACGTGAACTCCACCAGCCCGGACAAGCCCTACGCGATTCCGGCCGATAACCCATTTGCAACCGGCGGAGGACTCCCGGAAATTTATGCGATTGGCTTCCGAAATCCATGGCGCTTCTCTTTTGACCGCAAATCGGGCCGGCTATTCATGGCCGATGTAGGCCAGGACAAATTTGAAGAGATCGACATTGTGCAAAAGGGCGGCAATTATGGCTGGAACACAATGGAAGGCATGCACTGTTTTAACCCGCCGAGTGGCTGCAACATGGCTGGGCTACAGCTGCCCATTGTAGAGATAGGCCATCCCGAGGCCGAAGCGGTGATTGGTGGATTCGTTTATCACGGAACCGCGGTAGCAAGTTTGCAAAACCAATACATCTTCGGCGATTTGAGCGGCAAAATCTGGAGTCTGCAAGAGAATCCTGCCAATACTTTTAATCGTACGCTGCTTTTGAGCCCAGGATTTAACATAAGTTCGTTTGGTCAGGATGCGGCGGGCGAACTATACATGGTTGACGTGAGCGGAAGAGTACTCAAGATACTTCCGCAGTAACCCTCCACTAAGCTCCTCCTTAGGCGACTTCTGCTGTGGCCCGCAACTCCGGATAGAGCGGAAATGCTTCTGCCAGTCCAAGCACCTGCTTGCGGATACGGGCCAAGACTTGGGGGTCTTTATGGTTCCTGAGAGCTTCAACAATCCAAGCACCTGTCTGGGCCATTTCTTTCTCTTTCATGCCGCGTGTGGTGAGCGCAGGGGAACCAATACGAATTCCGCTGGGCTTGAGAGGCGGATTGCTATCAAAAGGAATGGCGTTCTTATTTACGGTAATACCCGCCTGTCCCAGAGCGTTTTCAGCTTCACTGCCTAGAATTCCCTGTGCGAACACATCGATGAGCATGAGGTGAGTGTCAGTCCCGCCGGTAATCACGCGGAAGCCTTCATCCATGATCTTGCGCGCCAGAGCGCGGGCATTGGCAACCACCTGGTGAGCATAGTCTTTGAAGGCCGGTTGCAACGCTTCACGGAAGCAAACCGCCTTTGCCGCGATAATGTGCACCAGCGGCCCGCCCTGAATGCCGGGGAAGATAATTTTGTCCACAGCTGCTGCTAGTTCCTGGCGGCACAGCACCATACCTGCACGAGGTCCGCGGAGTGTCTTATGCGTGGTAGTGGTGACAATGTCCGAATGCGGCACTGGAGAAGGGTGCGCGCCCCCGGCAACCAAACCGGCTATATGCGCCATATCGACCATCAATTTGGCGTCGACTTTGTCGGCAATCTGCCGCATACGGGCGAAATCAATGACGCGGGCATAGGCACTACCGCCACCGATAATCATTTTGGGGCGCTCACGGACGGCAATCTGCTCCATCTCGTCATAGTCAATGGTTTCAGTATCTTTGCGGACGCCATAAGGAATGATCTTGTACATCTTGCCGGAAAAATTGAGCGGATGCCCGTGGGTAAGATGACCGCCGTGAGCGAGGTTCAATCCCATTACGGCATCGCCGGGTTGCAAAAGGGCCATATAGGCAGCCATGTTTGCCTGGGAACCTGAGTGAGGCTGTACATTCGCATGGTCAGCCCCAAAGACCTGCTTGGCACGCTCACGCGCCAGGTTCTCCACAACATCTGCAAACTCGCAACCGCCGTAATAACGCTTTCCCGGATATCCCTCAGCGTACTTATTGGTGAAAACCGAGCCTGCAGCTTCAAGAACTGCCATACTGACAAAGTTCTCTGAGGCAATCAGTTCCAGCCCCTCATGCTGGCGGTTGGCTTCATTGGCAATGGCTTGGGCGATTTGAGGATCGGATTCAGATAGAGGACGGGACATCCAGTTTGGTTTCGTCATAACGTTAAAAATATACTCGATTGATGAAGATGCAGGGAAACGGTGGGAGGTTCGCAATTTCGATATCAATGCCATCAAAGCTTATGCTTAACAGCATGCGAGTGACAGTTCACGCATTTAAAGCCGTTTTGCTAACTGCATTGTTGCTTGCGATTGGCTGTGGCCCGGCGGGTCGGGTTCGCGTATCAGAAAAAGAGCTCTTCGGTACATATCAAACGGATTTTTCAAACGCTCCTACCGGGCAAATTGTTGGTAAAGAACAAATCATCCTTCACTCTGACAATACGTATGAACAGATTTTTTCTTCATCAACAAGGAAGTTCATGAATAGAGGCACTTGGAAATCGAGCAATATGTTTCTGGATGGCACTGAAATTGAGCTGAACGAAGCTATTGTGTCAGAGGATGCTCCCTCGGGTACCTTGGTGAGACATGGCGATTTATATCTACAAGTGCATAAAGAAAATGGACATCTTAAGCTGGCGCGTAATGAAGCTTTTGACTGGTATTATGATCGAATGCAATAAGCCACCAATCAACATTTAACTTTTTCAGTGGTGACCACGCGTAAACATCCGGATTGTGCCGTTCCATCCAGCGATCAGGCTTCTGGAGAGGAATAAAGCCATACTGCGCATAAAGTTTGTGTGCGTCCCTAGTTGCCAGCATCCAGCGACGAAGTCCTTGCAAGTCCGGGTGGTTTACAATGCATTCCATGAGCCAGCGTGAAAGACCTCGTCCGCGATAAGGCTCCAGCATAAAGACATCAGCCAGATAGGCGAATGTGGCACGGTTTGTGACTGTGCGCGCACACCCTACCTGCCTATTGCCTTGGTAGATACCGAAGCTGAGCGAGTTTTCAATTGAACGGCGCACCGTCTCCAAGGGAAAGCTTTTGCCCAATAGGAATTAGTGAATTCATGCACCAGGACTACATTAATGCGCGCAGGATCAGTGCTGATTTCATAATCACCTTTTGACCACACGTGATGCATTTAGCGGTCCCTCATCAGTGACCCTTGGAAGCCCCGGCGGCGTCCTTTTCTTTTTCAATGGCCATGATTTTTTCGACGCGGCGCTCATGGCGTCCGCCGGCAAACTGCGTTGCCAGCCACATATCGACAATGCGAAAAGCTTCTTCTGGGCCAATGATGCGCGCCCCGAGCGTGAGCACGTTGGCGTTGTTGTGCTCCCTGCTCACCTGGGCCTCATATTCCGTGCTCACGTTAGCGGCTCGGATGCCATCGACTTTGTTAGCGCTGATGGCCATGCCAATGCCGCTACCGCAGACCAAAATGCCCAGATCAGCCCGCTGCTCGCTGACGTCGTGCGCCACGGCGCTGGCGTAGTCAGGATAGTCAACGGACTCCGCTGACGAGGTGCCTTCATCGCGCACGGAAATACCTTGCTGCTCAAGATGCTGCTTAATGTCGTCTTTGAGTTGGTAGCCGGCGTGGTCCGCGCCTAATGCGATTCTCATGGAACAATTTTACTGAAATGCGGCTGCCGGAAATAGAAAAGCCGGCAAATTGCACCGGCTCCTTATGGCAAAGTTGTCCGAAATCGACCAGAAATTACTTGTGGTGTTCGTGTTTCTCGCCTGATTCCATGCCTTCTTTTACGTGGTTGATAGCGGAATCAATGGCCTTGATGGCCGCTGCGCGATGTCCGCCCTTGTCATGTTTGGCTTCTTCCAGATGGTGCTTGGCCTGTTGCAGGGCTTCAAGCGCAGCCTGCATGTGCGGCTGATCGTCGTCATCATAGCTGGCGACGGCAGTGATGGGAACGCTCAGAAGACCCAGAATAATTGTTAGCGCAAACAGCCTGGAGATTTTTCTCATAGAACCGCAACCCTTTCTCATGGAAAAAAATTTGCTCGGAGATAAAACTAGTCTGGCGGAACGGGTGTTGTCAATAATCCATGAATCCAGGAGGACAACACCCTTTGATATCGCTTCCGCCATGGCGGAGTATGCACTTGCGATACCTCATAAGGCGATTGCCTGCTTGTATTTAGGCGGCTTTTCAGCGGATAATCACGCTCGCATCCTCCCCCGCGACTCAGCAATTGAGGTGAATAATGGCCACACGGCCCGCGCAAACCGAGCCCGACCTTACCGGCGACACCCGTGTCCCGCCGCCCAGCTATAAATACATTCAGTTTGAAGTGGTGGATTCCATCGCCCGGCTCACGCTAAACCACGCTCCGCACAATGTGCTGACCGTGCCCATGATGAAGGAGATGGCCGAGGCGATTGAAAGCCTGAATGGCCGCGCCGACGTAAAAGCAATCCTATTGCAATCTTCACAGCAGGCATTTTCCGCAGGCATCTCTCTGGAGGATTCAAGGCCAGACCGCGTGTTCCAAACGCTGGATGCTTTTACCCGCGTGTTTCAGGCGATGGTAGATATATCAAAGCCGGTGGTGGTGGTGGTGAATGGTCCGGCCATTGGAGCAGGATCAGAGCTGGTGGGCTTTGCCGACGTTGTCCTGGCCACGCCCAAAGCAAAATTCGCACAGCCTGAGGTAAAGCTTGGTGTATTTCCGCCGTTTGCGGCTGTGATGCTGCCGCAGCTTATCGGCACCAAGAAGACTTACGAACTTATTCTTACTGGCGAAGCTCTTTCTGCTGAAGAAGCTCTCAATTTCGGCTTTGTGAACAAGGTGGTGCCGGAAGCAGATCTGCAAAAGCATGTGGATGCCTTGATTGCCCGAATCGGCGAATTCAGCGGACCGGTGCTGGAAGTTACCAAGCGCGTGATCAGCAGTTCCATTGGACGTCCGCTTAAAGAAGCGATGAAGACTTCTCAAGATCTGTATCTGAACGAACTGATGAACCTGGAAGACGTGCAGGAAGGCCTGCGTGCGGTAATTGAGAAACGCAAGCCCGTCTGGAAAAACAAATAGCATTTCCTGAAATCCCGAACCCGCGTTCTTTACGGTGAGGGAACCCTATTACCATATAAATCCTGGGCAAGCCATAAGAGGTTTGTGGCTATAGAGATCCCGCGCTTCGCTCGGGATTTCAGAATAACCTAGAAAACGTGCAGCGCCGTGATTGAGAAACGCAAGCCCGTCTGGAAGATAAATAAGTTCGGTGCTGCTCAAGAAGCTTTGTAGGCTATGCGGTGCTTGATGGAATTATAGATCTCTTCAGGGACCACCATGCGCCCAAGCAGGTCAATCTTGCTGGGATAAGGCCGATGGTCAACGATCCGCTCCGCCCACTCCGCGTCCAGGCCCAGGGATTGCATGAGCTCCTGCTGGCTGGCTTCATTGATATTGATTGAGGGTTCGTTAACGGATGACCTCCGCATGCTCTCGCGGCGGCGACGCGCTGCAAGAATCCATGCTCCGGAAAAAATTCCAAGACCCACTGCTCCCAGGAACGACAGCACCTTCATTCGACAGCTCCTTGTTGTTCTGCCTACTTGGAAGGAATTTTTTGTCTGCGGGTTTGATGGAACAGAAAAATCTATCGCAGTGGGATCATCAGCAGCTCGGCTTTGCTTCGGCAGCTTTGGCTTAGAGATGTTTAACCAGGAATCTCATCATATGGTAGCCGTCCATATATTTGAATGGCGTTTCACCGGTGGTGTAATGGCCGCAAGGCAGCACCACGGTTTTCAGATCGGCGCCGTATTTGCGGAACCCTGCTTCAGCCTCACGGGAAAGTTCAGGCAAAAACGTGAGGTCGTAACGCGCGTAGATCAGCAGATTCTTTTTAGGATAGCGCGCGAACTTGTCAAAATACGCCATGGGACTCACGCACTTCCAAGACTGTCGCAGGCTTTCGAGCGTGATTCCGGCGCGCTCCAGGCCTTCACGCACATGGCGTGTTGATTGGCCTGTCCAGACGACATCTGCCATGTAGGTGGAAGCGTGATTGAAGACGTTCACTTTCAACCGAGGATCGTGCGCCGCGGCAAGAAATGAATAGCACGATCCCAGACTGGTCCCCACGATTCCCACATGATCTTTGCCCTGAGAATAGAGCCAGTCAATGCAAGCGCGAACGTCCACCACCGCTTGCCGGGCAGCGTCCAGCGTGCGGCAAATGTTGGGCGAGACAGCATAGTCAGAGCGGGCAGTCTCCTGCGGTCGGCGAATGTCATGGTAAGGCTTGCTCAGCCGCAACATGGAAATACCAAAGCGGTTCAGGATGGGCCCAAGCGCGTTGTAAGCAATGCCGTTCGCGTTCCAGTGCGGCAGCACGATGACAGCGCGATTCCCTTTCGCAGGGAACCAGCGGGCATTCACAAGGTCATTCTCCGGATAAAGAGAAGGAGCAGGCGAGGTAAAGCGCAGGAAAGTGCCATCACCTTTTGGGACTTTGTCACTGGCGTTGCTGCCGGTGGGGAAGAGCTCGATCTTGCGCGTTTCCAGACGAAAGTCCTGCGGCGTCTTATAGGCAAAAAACTCGTCACTGTGGGCCACAATGTGATCATTCAGCTCATGCAGGTAGCTTTCAAAATGTTTTTCTGAACTGGGAAAGTTGCCATTGACCAGAGGCCATCGGCGCGCCCATTCCATGCCCCATTCCAGCGGACGCACCACCCGGTTTGTGTCACGCGTGGTGAGACGGGTCTCCCACGCATACATCCATTTTTGATAAATACCAGACATGAATTTTATGAAGAGTTCTAGTGCTTATTCTAAATGATGCAGAGTACTTTTCTGGTGCTTGGACGGATGCGCGGCTGCCAGGCTCAAGTGAAATCCCGTACACTGTGCATACCGGAGCGCTAAGCATTTGATTCCCACAAAACTTGAGCGTATTGCCCATGAAGTCGGTGGCGAACTGCGTGGCGCATCTTCCTCGCTCGCTCCCGTTTCTTCGCTAACAATTGACCGTATTTGCACGGATTCCCGCGGCGCTGCTCCCGGTGCGCTGTTTGTTGCCCTAAAAGGCCGGCAGACGGACGGTCACAGGTTTCTTGCCGACGCATTTTGCAATGGCGCAAGCGCAGCATTGGTAGCGCAGGGCTGGCTCGTTGGCGCTGCCGTTGATCCCACGTGGCCGGTGATTGTGGTTGCTGATCCACTGCGAGGATTGCAAGCTCTCGCGCGCTGGCATCGCCGTGAATATTTTCAGCGCGTTGTGGCGATCACCGGCAGCAACGGCAAGACCATCGTCAAAGACGCTTTGAAGACTCTGCTTGCGGGCCGGCAAGTGCTGGCTTCGCCCGGAAGTTACAACAGCCAGCTTGGGCTTCCTCTGGCCGTGCTTTCGGCTGAAAAGCCTGAGGCGCTGGCGATCCTTGAAGTCGGCATCTCCGCCTTTGGAGAAATGGCTGTGCTGGAAGACATTGCCCGACCTGACTACGGCATCCTGACCAACATTGGTCTGGCGCATGTTGCGGCCTTCGGCAACCGTGAAAGCATCGCGCAAGAGAAAATGAAGCTGTTCGAGCGCATGCCAGAAGACGGCTGGCTGCTGCTGCCTTCGGGCGAGGCGACGCTAGAGGCTCCAGGAAAAAAGATCCAATGCCCTATTCAGTGGATCGGCGACAAGAATGAGTTGCTCTCGCTCAAGCCGCTCTCGCTCAGTGCGGAAGGCCAGGTCCTGGAATTGAGTGTGCCATCGCAAGGCGCTCGAAGCCTGACGGTGAAGACGCGGTCGCCAGAGATCATTACCGATCTGCACTTTGCCGCGACGGCTGCCCACCTCCTTGGCGTGCCGCTGGAAGAAATCGCTGCGGCGCTGGAGAACTATACTCCTGCCTCGACGCGCATGGAGCTGTGGTCGTCGCCGCAGGGCATTCGCATTATCAATGACGGTTACAGCTCTGATCCCATCTCGGTTCATGCGGCACTGCGTTCCGCCACGCTGGGCGCTTCGCGCAGCGGAAGAAAAATGTTTGCCTTTGCCGGCATGCGCGAGTTGGGCTCCAACTCTGCCCGTGAACATGCACAGGTGGGCGCGCAGGCTGCCGAATGTGGTTTCAGCCATTTGTTTCTCGTCGGCAACGGCGAGCTTGCCACAACAGCAGAAGGATTTAAGCGCGTGCGTCCGGAAGGCAACGTAACGCAAGTCAACTCAGCCAATGAGTTGAAAGACCGGCTGCTTCCGCTGCTGCGTCCCGGCGACACGGTGCTCTTCAAAGGGCCGCGCAACGCAGGGATGGTCAAAGCTGTTCGCGATCTCTCCGGCGCAATCGCGCAGCGATGTCTCTGGGTGAACCTGGCCGCCATTGAAGGCAACATTGCTCGGTTCCGGCGGCACTGTGGCGGCGTGGTCCATATTGTTGCCATGCTCAAAGCCCTGGCGTACGGAACAGAGCTGGCCCAGCTTGGCTCATGGATGTCACAGTTGGGAATTCATCATGTGGGCGTATCGTCGGCCAATGAAGGCGTAGCTGTACGCAAATCCGGCGCGGACCAGGAAATTCTTGTTTTCCTTTCTGAGCGCGAAGACGTTGACAACTTAATGAGCTATCGACTCACGCCGGTGATTTATTCTGCTGAGCTGGTGGATTCATTCATTGCCGCGCTGCAAGGCAGTGGCCGTACGCTCGATGTCCATTTGAAAGTCGATACCGGCATGCATCGCCTGGGCGTGCCGCCAGCCACCGCCGTGGAGTTGGCGCAGCGCATTCGCTCCAGCGGCGTGATGCGGCTTACCGGCATCTGCACGCATTTTGCTTCCGCTGAAGATCCTGCGTCCGACAATTTCACGCGTCAGCAGATCGCGGCTTTCAATCAGGTTATCGCTGCGCTTGAAGCTGACGGTTTCAAGGACCTTCAGATTCACGCCGCCAACACCGCCGGGGCGATACGTTTTCCTGAAGCGCACTACAACATGGTGCGTATCGGCTTGGGACTCTACGGAATCTATCCATCTGAAGCGGCACGCAAAATGGTTGACTTGGAGCTTGCTGTGGGGCTAACCAGCCGCATTACCAGCGTCCAGGAATTTGCACCCGGAGACACGCTCGGCTACAACCGAACCTTTACCGCGAAGCGCCGCACAAAAGTGGGCATTGTTCCCTTCGGCTATGATGATGGGCTTCCATGGCAGCTTTCCGGCGCGGGGCAAGTGCTTGTCGAAGGCCGGAATGCGCCAATCGTCGGGCGCATCAGCATGGACCAGATGCAGATTGATTTGACTGACATTCCCGACGCAAGCATCGGCGCTGAAGTTCTTCTCTATGGCACGCATAACGGACATACCTTGCGGCCGGAACAGGTTTCACACATGGCCGGAACGATTCCCTATGAACTTCTAACGCGACTGGGCGAAAGAGTACACAGAATTTACATCGAGCCGTAAGCCGAACGATACCCGTTTCGAATCTACCGATCGAAGATTACTCCCAACTTTTCCACCTTCATCCACAGACAAGGTCTGTTATGCACAGGAAAGTCACTGCGATCACTCAAAGCCTCAAGATATTTGCTTGAAATCACTCCGGCGTTCATAGATATTTTCTCTACTCAAGTGTGAATGTTCTGGCGACAGTTGAGATTCAGTCCAAATGGACTGGCGGCACACTCAAGGGATTTGCCGAAGTTTAATCTGCGTTGGTTTTGGCCGCCGGCTGCGGGCAAAATCGTATCTCATTTTAAAAGAGTGAGCGTGAGAGAAACTTGCTGAACTGCCAGACGCCGCTCCGGCAACAGAGCGACGGAAGAACATCCACCCCGCTAGCCCGGTCTGTATGGCTGGTACAGACCGGGTTTAATTTTTTGCAGGGGCTAAAGCCCCAAAAGTTTGCAATCTGTCCGCAGGCATAAATGCCTGCTCCACCCCGTTGCGATTGCAGCAATCGGTGGGGAACCTTGTTTTCAAATGATGCCGCGCTTCTCTGGTTCTTCGCTGGCTAATCTCGGGGTATCATGGGGAGAGACAAACCAGATTTTCGGACTTTGAATGGCAACTACTGACCGTATTCTTGATCGCGGAATGCCCGCCAGCATGGATGCAGAGCGCGCGATACTGGGCGCAATCCTGCTGGATAATTCGGCCTATCCGCAGGCTGCGGAGCATCTTCGCGCAGAGGATTTCTCGCTCGATTCCCACCGACGGATTTACCTCCGCATGATGGAACTGGCTGAAACCGGCAAGCCTGTCGATTTCGTTACCCTCACTGAACAACTGGGACAGCACAAAGAGATTGAGTCGGTCGGCGGCGTGGCGTACGTTACATCGCTAACTGACGGACTGCCGCGCGTCAAGAACATTGAGCAGTACGTAAAAATCGTAAAAGATAAAGCGCTCTTGCGCGGGCTGATTCACGCCGCCACCAGCGCTATCCAGCAGGCGTACGAACAGGAAGCGCCAGCGGAAGAAATCATCGACACGGCCGAGTCGGCGATCTTCAAGGTGGCAGAGCAGCGCATCGGCCAGGGATTCATGGGAATCCCGGAGATCGTAAAGCTGTCGTTCGGATCGATCGACAAACTGTACGAGCAGGGCCAGCGCATCACCGGACTGGAAACCCACTTTGAAGACCTGGACGGAATGACCAGCGGCCTGCAAAAGTCCGATCTGGTGATCATTGCCGCGCGCCCTTCGATGGGAAAGACTGCTTTCGCCATCAACATTGCTGAAAACGCTGCCGTGCGCGACAACAAAGTCGTGGGCGTGTTCTCGCTGGAAATGTCGCGCGAATCGCTGCTGCTGCGCCTGCTCTGTTCGCAGGCCATGGTGGATTCCCACAAGCTGCGCACCGGTTTTCTGGGCCGCGACGATTACAACAAGCTGGTGACCGGGCTGGCCGCGCTGGTGGAAGCGCCGATATATATCGACGACACGCCGGGTATCTCGATTTCTGAAATGCGCGCCAAGTGCCGTCGCCTGCAACAGGCACAGGGCCGGCTGGACCTGATTATCGTTGACTACTTGCAACTCGTCGCGGGCACGCCCACCGGCGGGGGCAAGCGGTATGAGAACCGCACGCAGGAAGTTTCCGCCATCTCGCGCGGCCTGAAAGGGCTGGCCAAAGAGATGCGCTGCCCTGTAATTGCGCTCTCACAGCTCAGCCGCGCTCCGGAAAGCCGCACCGGCAACAACCGTCCGCAACTGGCTGACCTGCGCGAATCCGGCGCCATTGAGCAAGACGCCGACGTGGTGGCGTTCATCTTCCGTGAAGAAGTTTACAAGCCGGACGATCCCGACCTTGAAGGCAAGGCGGAATTGATTATCGCTAAACAACGCAATGGCCCAACCGGAGTGGTGAAGCTGGCATTCATCAAGAGATCGACGCGATTTGAGAACCTGGCGCACGAGAGCGGACCGGGAGAGTATTGAGCTGGCTAGCGCCGGGATTGATCTTGTAGAAATTGTTTCCAAGCGTCAGGCATGATGTCAGCCTGAGTGCGACAGGGACGCCACCAGCGATTCAGGCAGGACAAATCGAATTGCATGAGGCGATTCACGTCCTCAGAATTGGATTCAGGCGCAAATGTAACATCGACAATTACGCATCCTTCGCAGCCTACTTCAGGTCCAACCCAATAGCTGGGA
>JBAVLE010000250.1:0-10078 GCA_049688735.1 Candidatus Angelobacter sp.
ATTCACTATATTGACGTTGGCACCAGCGGCGGTGTTTGGGGGCTGGAACGCGGTTACTGCATGATGCTCGGCGGCCCAAAAGAAGCCGTGGAGCATCTTGATCCTATCTTTAAGACGCTTGCGCCGGGCAAGGGCGACATCCCCAAGACGCCCGGGCGCGAGAAATTCAAAAGCACAGCAGAAGACGGATATCTTTATTGTGGGCCTTCCGGCGCAGGGCACTTTGTGAAGATGGTGCACAACGGAATTGAGTATGGGCTGATGCAAGCTTATGCGGAAGGCTTCGACATCTTCCGCAACGCAACTTCAACGCAGCTTCCTGAAGGCCATCGCTATGACCTCAACTTGCCGGATATCGCCGAGGTATGGCGGCGCGGAAGCGTGATTTCTTCTTGGTTGCTGGATCTCACTGCAATGGCTCTGGCGGAAAATCCTACGCTCTCTGAGTACACAGGCATTGTCCAGGATTCGGGCGAAGGCCGCTGGACCGTGACAGCGGCGCTGGAAGAGGCAGTTCCGGCCGAGGTGCTTACTGCGGCGCTTTACACGCGTTTCCGCTCGCGACAGGACCACACCTTTGCCGAAAAAATGCTGAGCGCCATGCGGCAGAAATTCGGTGGTCACATTGAACTAACCAAAAAGAGCGAAAAAGCTTCCTGATCAGGAGATTACCCTCACATGCCTCAACTAGAAAGAGAATTGCCGGCCCTGGACCAGCCGCCTTCGGGTTCGCCACCCCCTACAGGCCCTTGTGTGATGGTAATTTTTGGCGGCACTGGCGACCTCACCTCGCGCAAGCTCTTCCCCGCCATCTATAACCTGGTCAAGAGCAAGTTGCTCTCTTCAGACTTCGCCATTCTGGGCGTCGGCCGCAATGATTACAGCCGGGAGCAATATCAGAAGATTATGGGTGACAATCTTGATAAATTTGCCACCAGTACCGTTGATCCCAAGCTCCGCGATTGGATGGTCGAGCGGGTCTTCTATGTGGGCGGAGAATTTCATGATCCCAAACTTTATGCGCAGGTGGGAGATACACTGGCCGAGATCGATAAGAAATGCAACACGCAGGGCAATTACTTCTTTTATCTTGCTACCAGTCCAACTTTTTTCGGGGACATAGTCGATCATCTCGGCGCTTCAGAACTGGCCTGTGAAAAAGAGGGGCACTGGCGGCGCGTGGTGTTTGAGAAGCCGTTCGGCAATGATCTGGGATCGGCCAAAGCGCTGAACCGCCAGGTTAGCAAGGTATTAACCGAACGCCAGATTTTCCGCATCGACCATTATCTTGGCAAAGAGACCGTCCAAAACATCTTGGTATTCCGTTTCAGCAATGGCATTTTTGAGCCCATCTGGAACCGGCGCTACATTGACCACATCCAAATCACCGTGGCGGAAACCGTGGGCGTCGAAAAGCGTGGCGGGTATTTTGACATGGCTGGGACGCTCCGTGACATGGTGCCGAACCACCTTTTCCAATTGGTTTCTCTTACTACCATGGAACCGCCGATCTCTTTTAGCTCAACGGCTGTTCATGACGAGCAGGCGAAAATATTGCATGCGCTTCAGCCTTTCAGCGAGGAAGACGTATTGCATTGCGCGGTTCGTGGGCAATACGGCGCAGGCGTGATCAAGGGAGAGCGCGTGCCGGGATACCGGCAAGAAGAAGGCGTGCCTCCCGAATCAAAGACTGAAACCTTTGTCGCTCTACGATTGATGATTGATAACTGGCGCTGGGCCGGGGTTCCTTTTTATCTGCGGACTGGCAAGAGGCTGGCCGCGCGCCACACGGAAGTAGCGGTGCAATTCAAGCGCGCGCCGCTGGTATTATTTCGCGATACCCCAGTCAACAGCCTGGACGCTAATCAGCTCATTATTCACATTGCGCCGGATGAAGGCATTTCATTGCGTTTTGGTGCGAAAATTCCCGGCGCGCAAATGAAAGTGGGCGAAGTGGAGATGGACTTCAACTATGGGGATTATTTCGGCACCACGGCCAATACCGGTTACGAAGTACTTCTTTACGACGGAATCATGGGCGACCAGACGCTTTACCAGCGCGCAGACATGGTGGAAGCCGGGTGGACAGTTGTCGACCCGATCATCGATGTGTGGAAAGCGCTGGCTG
Source organism: Candidatus Angelobacter sp. (assembly GCA_049688735.1). GTDB lineage: Bacteria > Acidobacteriota > Terriglobia > Terriglobales > Acidobacteriaceae > Angelobacter. The sequence goes on from JBAVLE010000250.1 coordinate 2,129, forward strand.
CACGAAATTTTCCAAACTACGCTGCCGGGTCGTGGGGCCCGGCGGAAGCCACCGACATCATCGCGCGCGACGGCCGTTCCTGGAGAAAAATCGTGTCTTGAGCGTGCATCGCGCTACTCGCTATTTATATGGGAGCAAAAATCAACATTGTTTCTGACAGTGTGACCCTTGCGCGCGTTGCGGCGGACGAGTTCCATCGCCTGGCCGGAGCGGCAGTTCAGGAGCGCGGCAGATTTTCCGCTGCGCTCTCAGGCGGCAACACTCCCCGCACCGTCTATTCATTGCTGGCCAACAAGCATCAGCAATTGCCTTGGGATCGCATTCATATCTTTTTTGGCGACGAGCGCCATGTTCCGCCGGACCATCCTGAAAGCAATTTCCGCATGGCCAATGAAGCGCTCTTGAGCAAAGTGCCAATTCCTGAGAAGAACGTTCATCGCATTCACGCTGAACTGGACGCCGAAACAGCCGCCGCACAATACGATCAGGAGTTGCGCGATTTCTTCCATCTACGAGATCATGACTGGCCGCGCTTCGACTTGATTTTTCTGGGAATCGGCGAAGACGGGCACACCGCTTCCCTTTTTCCTGGCAGCAAAGCTTTGACAGAACAGTCGCGCCGAGTAACGGCAAATTGGGTGGAAAAGTTTCAGGCTTTCCGGATCACGTTAACTTTCCCGGTCCTCAACCATGCAGCCGAGGTAGTCTTTCTGGTCTCTGGTGCTGGCAAGGCGCAAATTCTCAGTGAGGTGCTCCGGCCAGGAGCCAATAAATATCCAGCCCAAAGTGTCCGACCGGAAAATGGCCGGCTGCTCTGGCTTATAGATCAAAGCGCGGGCAGTTTGCTGCGCTCTGCCGCACCTCCAACTTCTTAACCCCCTTACTTAGATACGCCTTGCATTCGCCCACTGGGCTCGCATATACTAGAGAGCGAATAAACCACGAATGTCTATGGCTTGTCTCTTTCCGAATTCTGAAGCGCAAGTCCCTTTGGTCGGCATTGCCAAACTGGCCGCCCACGGAGAAGCAATTTCTGAAGGCCATAAGGTTGAGTATATTTCTCTGCAGAACCGTAGTCTCCTGACCCGTTGTGATTCTCCGCGGATGCCTTTTTCCTGGCAGATCAATCCGTATCGAGGCTGTGAGTTTGGCTGCAAGTACTGTTACGCGCGCTATACGCATGAATTCATGGAAATGCGCGATGGGCTGAGTTTTGAGCGCAAGATTTACGTCAAAAAGCACGCTGCATGGCTGCTGCGGCAGGAATTGAAACAGGTACGTCCGGCACAAAGCATTGCGATCGGCACGGCTACCGATCCTTATCAACCCGCAGAGAGAAAGTTTGGGATCACCCACGCCGTGATGGAAGAGTTTGCGCGACACGAAGGACTTTCTCTGGGCTTGGTGACAAAGTCGGACCTCATTGTGCGCGATCTCGATCTTTTGCGGATTATTGCAGCTAAAAACCGTCTGCGGATCCATATCACCATTACCACCACGGATACGAATCTTGCGCGCATTTTAGAACCACGGGCCCCAAGGCCGGATTTGCGCTTCACTGCAGTTAAAAAACTCATTGCTGCTGGAATTCCTACCAGCGTAAATTGCGCGCCTATCTTGCCCGGCATCACAGATTCGCCAAAAGAACTGGAGAGCGTTGTTCGGGAATCCGCCGCTGCAGGCGCGATTTCAGTCGCCGCCATACCGCTATTCCTAAAACCGTGTTCAGCAAAAGTTTTTATGCCCTTCATAGAGGAGCAATTTCCTCACCTTGTACCGTTGTATAAAGCGCGCTACAAGGACCGTGCTTTTTTACCGGATGATTATCAAAGACGTATTTCAACGCTGGTGACTAAATTGTGCCGAAAGTACGGCATCACGGTCAGGAAACATGAATCCGACGGGAAGGGTCAGGGAACGGCGGCGTCAAGGCAGCTCAATCTGTTTGCTGCATAAGTGGGGCAGATGAGCTTGTTTACTGCTCCATGACAAAAGTTTTCCACAGGAAAGATTCATCACTCAAGCGATATCTCTCTTCCCAATTGATCGATGAAAACTGCAAGCCAAACAAAACACTACACTTAAACCATTTCCAGGTAAGAGCATTTGATTTCAATAAATGGTACATGTCCATTGGTACAATATCTTGCTATGTCCATATGGACATGCTATATTGCTTTTGCTCGCGCAGCTCAGATGTACTTCACGAGTCTGCAACCAGGAAAAAGTTTCAGCTCAGAAAAATTTATTTTGTGTTTTCGTAAATTTGTGTACTATAGGACAACTTAATCACTGTACTAAAGAACATGTACTTCGATTGCAAGTCGCTCCAAAACAGCAAAAAAGAAATCCAGACAGATCAAAGCAAGATGTCGCTGCTGGAATCAGGAACGCAGAGCTTGGCCGTACGGACAGTAAGTGACATTACAGACGTACAACATAAAAATCGGCAGAAGTGAAACGATCGATGTCCTGCAGCACAAATATACGGTAGCTAGTTCCAGAGACGTATAAACAGGTTTGGGGTAAACAGCGGATGGACTTTGCACGTTGCTGCATTTAAAGTAACGGCAACTTTTCCACCGAAGCGGGAGGTGGACTTATGCGCATATTGGTTATTGAGGATGAGCCGAAAGTAGCACGCACACTGGTGAAGGGTCTGGAAGCAGATCACTTCGCTGTAGACTTGGCTGGGGACGGAGAAGAAGGCCTCCAGCTGGCAACCGAGATTGATTATGACGGAATCATTCTCGATTGGAACCTTCCTAAACTTGACGGTCTAACCGTTCTTCGCAAATTACGTAAATCCGGTTCCAATATGAGGATCCTGCTTCTGAGCGCTCGGAAAGATGTTTCCGATCGTGTTTGTGGGCTGCAGGCGGGCGCCGACGATTATCTGGTGAAACCGTTCTCGTTTGAAGAGCTGCTGGCCCGGGTTCACGCTCTTCTGCGGCGTCCGCAGGAATTGCTGGACAAGCTCAGCGTGGAAGACCTGGAGCTTGATCGCATGCGGCACATGGTGACTCGCGCCGGCAAGCCGATCAACCTGACGCAGCGCGAATATGCGGTGTTGGAATATCTGATGCGCAATGCCGGCCGCACTGTTACACGCACCATGGTCGTGGAGCATGTCTGGAATCTGGGCTTTGAAGGGCTCACCAACATCGTCGACGTTTACATTAATTATCTCCGCGCCAAAATTGATCACGGTTACGAAAAGCAGCTGATCCATACCGCTCGTGGCGTAGGATACATGTTGTCTTCAGCTTCCCAATGAAATCATCGCTTTTACGCCGGCTGAGTACCCGGCTCGCGTTCAAGCAAACAGTAACATTCGCGCTCCTGGTCGTAATGCTGGCCTGGGGCGCGTATGCTCTGCTGGCCCGCCGCATTTATGGGCAGCTGGATGAAGAACTCCAGGACCGCGCTATTTCAGTGCGCAGCATGCTTCAGATTCGCGCCGGTAGCGTGAAGTGGCTCAACGCTGAGGCTGATCCGGAAGTGCGGGCCCAGTTTGAGCGTTCCATGCGGTATTACGAACTGCTGGACGAAGAAGGCCACCCGCTCGACGCGTCTCATGCAATGGCCGCCCTGCACGCGGTCTCTTCTGAGCCACCTGCATCCGATCATTCCGTATGGCAAATCGTCACTGCGGGAAATACTCGCATCCGTATCCTTGATGTTCCAGTGTTGGGCCTGGCTGGACGGCACTACCTCATGCGAATCGGCACGTCCATGGATGAAGCGGATGAGGACTGCTGGCGTCTTCGCATGTTTCTGTTCGCCTTGATTCCCTTCATCATTCTGGCCCATGCCGCCAATGCCTCTATTATGACCTCTTATTCCCTGCGTCCGTTGGAACGGGCATCTGCGGCGGCGAAGCAGATCACTGCTTTCGATCTAAGCAATCGCTTGCCCGTAAGTGGCAGAGGTGATGAGATTGATGAACTGAGCACATCTCTGAACGCGATGATTTCGCGACTGCAAAGCTCTTTCCAACGGATGACGGAGTTCCTGCGAACGCTCTCCCATGAAATCCGGCAGCCGCTTACTGTCTTGCGCTCAGAAACGGAACAAGCGTTGCGAATGGGAAGCAGCGAGGCCAATTATCGCGATACGCTTTCCAAGCAGCTTGAACACGTGGAACTGCTGGCACGGACTGTTTCAGACCTGATGGAATTGGCCCAATCCGAAAGCGAGCAAATCAAACTCAACCTGGAAAAAGAAGATCTTTCCGAGCTGGTTCAAACCGCTGTGGATGGAATGCGCAACCAGGCTGGTGAACGTGGAATCAAGATTTCAGGAACAGTCCAGCAGAATGTAGTGGGCGCGTTTGATGCCGGGCAGATCTGGCGTCTGTTGCTCAACCTTCTCGATAATGCCATTAAGTTCAATCATAACGGGGGGACCATTGACGTGGTTCTGTCCGTGCATAATGACATGGCGATTATTTCGGTAAGCGACTCTGGCAGCGGCGTCGCGATTGATGAGCAGACACATATTTTTGAGCGCGGATACCGTTCTTCGTCAGCGCGGAAATCCCAAGTCCCCGGCACTGGATTAGGCTTGCACTTTGCCCGCAACATTGCGGAAGCTCATGGCGGGCGGATTGAAGTGGCAAGCTCATCAGGCTCAGGATCGTGCTTTCGAGTGTCACTGCCGCTTTTGAACGCTGCGTCCGGCGAAGCGTTGACACCTGCGCTTCATCGCGACGCCGCCATCAATTAATTCGCAGTTGACCGGGCGATTTAGCTGAATGGACGCATGGCGGGAGACGCGCTACCGGAAAATGTGAGATTTTAATGTTTTTTCAATGGTCAAGCTGCCGCTGACGCTGCACAATTAAGAAGCATAAAGCTGGCCCTTTAAGGAAGGTTCGTATGAGGATTGCGAAGACAGCTGCACTCGTTATGGCCATGACGCCTTTATTGTCATTTGCCCAGCAGCAAAAACCCAGTCCCTCTACTACCGCGGCATCCCCCCCTTCATCACCATCTGCCACGCAGACGGCTGCCCGTTTACAGCCAACGATAAATCCCTACCGCAGAAATCCTGGAACCAATGCCGGCCCAATTACACCTCAGCCAACGGCTGCTCGTCCCGTTATGCAGGTTCCGGTAGCGCGACCCGTGCTACCTATTCCCGCGCCGCAAGTAGCTCCTCAATCCGTGCCAACTTCCGTTGCAACATCTGTGGTTGCGGCACCTGTGGCACAATCGATTGTCACTCCTGCGCCACCTTCTGAGCCGACCGCTGCCGTAAATTACGCGCAAGGACAGCTCACCGTGGTCTCTCAGAGTGCTTCGCTGGGAGCAGTATTGAAGCTCATCTCAGCAAAGACAGGCGCGGTTATCGATCTAGCCCCTGAATTGCAGAATGAACCCGTGATTGCTCAGATCGGACCCAGCGCAGTAAGAGAAGTAATGACAGCCCTGCTCGATAGTCCAAAGATCGACTACATCATTATGGGATCCGGTAATGCTTCAGGTGGGTTGGAACGGGTATTGGTCCGCACAAGACAGTCTTTCGGTCGGAACGCTATTGCCATGAATCGGCCAGTGCAGTCCGCTCCGGCGGAAGCTCCCGAATTCAGATTCAATGCAAACGGCGTCGCAGCCGGCGTGGCCAAGCCGCAAACAGCTTTGACGCAAGAACAACTGATGGAGAACTGGAAGAAGATCCGCGAAGAAAAGAAACAGGCAGAAATAGCGCAGCAACAGCAGGACCGTGAAACTGAAGCAAACCAGGTGGAGCCGCCGCCACAGCCGGAAAACCAGTCTGAGCCTCAGCCAACGAATGCAGTGCCTGGAAATCCGCCGCTGAAATAATCAAATCATTATGGTTCCCTCGGAATACATCTTCCGAGGGATTTTCTTTGCGTGGTCAACGCGGCAAAACCCATGAAAAAGTTTAATGTGGCCTTGAGAGCTTTCTAATCAAAGTGCACGACAATCAATTCTGTAAGCAAGACCGGCGGCATAAGCAGTTTGTGTAGACGCCGAGCTTGCTGAGAATCTTGTTTTGCGGGTCCACAAAAGAGGCGGCAAGCCCTGGAACTTGCTTTCTCTGAGCCACTCCCGCCATGAATCCTCCGGAAGCAGAGCAATCAGTCCCGCTAAACTGTGCTCTTCTTTTTGGCAAGTTTCCTGGCCGCGCGGCCAGGACTATCAGGCAAGGCCTTGCTTGGATTTGAGGTTGGACGATGTTGAATCGTCCAGCCTCGTTTTTCGCGCACGTCGACAACGGCATACGCGAGGAATGCAAAAGCGACCCCTTGCCCGTAACAAGGGGAACATTGACTGTTACTTGTCTTGCTTAATTTGCGCTGCCACGCAGAACATTCGCGGCAAGAAAGCCCTTAGGCCCCTTCATGAGCTCGTATTCAACTGTTTCGCCCTCATTCAGAGTTCTATAACCATTTTCCTGAATCGCAGAAAAGTGGACGAATACGTCTTCCCCGGTCGAGCGTTGAATGAAGCCATAGCCTTTGGCTCCGTTGAACCACTTCACAGTACCCTTCTCTTTCACAGCAACTCCTTTCGCCTCAGCTTCAGATTGGAAAATCTCCCCTTTCAACTGCAAAGGTGGAGAAAAAGGTTGTTGCTTTGCCGGCCAGATGGCTCTTTTCCGCAACCGATGGCTGCCGTGCCGGAAGGCCCGGAGGCGACTCCAGCAACCGGATCGTTCGGCGAGTTCAAACTGCTGTACAAAAACATCAACCAGAGCGCCCCGCGTCTTAAGTCGCCGGGAGCAGAGCATAATATTCAGGAACTCTGGTTGTTGTAAAGCACTTTGTTTGCACGGCGGAGTAACGCCAAAGGGAACTGGCTTTATGATACTTTCGTTCCTCCCAAAATGGTTCTTATAAAAGCTGGAAAGAAGCCGTTTCTGTTACGATTTTGCAAGGATCTCCATGACCTCAGGCTCAGTTTCACAGGCCGTTGAAACGGCTCCAAATACCGCGCCGGAATCGCAAGCCACCACGCTATTGCTGCGTCCGTGGAAGCACATGCTGCGGCAGCGCGGTTGGCCCACCCTGAAATATCTGACTCGAACGGAGGCGCATACTTACGCTTTCTCCGTGGCGGCGAATGCAATTCTTTCATTTTTCCCTTTCATGGTTCTCCTCATGTGGCTGATTCGCAATGTGTTCCATTCGGTCACCATGTCCAACGTCGTAGTAGATTTATTGAAAGATCATTTGCCTGCCGGGCAGGATTTCGTCATCCATAGTCTGCAATCCCTGGTAAAGACGCGGCAACGGGTCAAGATGGCATCACTGGTGATCTTGCTGATTACCTCCACGGGAGTCTTTGTCCCGCTGGAGGTGGCTTTTAACCGGATTTGGGGTTTTGCAAAGAACCGATCTTACCTTGGGAATCAGGTCATTTCACTGGCACTGGCCTTTGCCTGCGGCATTCTTGCATTGATCTCAGTGGCAATGGCGGCGGGCAATGAGTTGGTCTTAACTTTCATGATGCGCGGCAACGAAAACATCGTGTTTCGGGCCGCCACTTTTGTAGCGCTTAAAATCTGCGCCACACTGGCCAGCATAGCGATCTTCTTTTTGATTTATTGGCTCCTTCCAAACGGCAAGATCAAAGCCAAAAGTGTGTTGCCGGCGGCGGTCGCCATGGGCGTTCTATGGGAAGTAGGAAAAGTTTTGTACATCAAGGCATTGCCCTTGCTGAATTTTCAGGAAGTTTATGGCCAGGCGTTTTCTGTCTCAGTGGCCCTCATGTTCTGGGCATTTATCTCCGGCCTCATGCTGCTGGCGGGTGCACATTTGTCATCTGATTTCACACCTGAAGCGGCGGAGGCTGCAGAGGAAGAAGACGGAATTGAGTTTTCGTGATTATTGCTTTTGCTGAAGTTTTTAAATATTAAATTCTCTCGTCCTTGCTGCGCGTTCCCCCTGTATTGGCGATAGAATTTCACGCAGTACCTGGA
>JBAVLE010000251.1:0-29051 GCA_049688735.1 Candidatus Angelobacter sp.
CATGCTTTCTCCACTGAACGGCTCGCCCTTTTCTGGAGGCTTGAATGCGCCCACAGACATTGTGGTGATAGTTAAAAAGTAAACACGCGGGTGTGCAGTCTTTCATTGCTGGGTTTGCATTTGTTCATGCGCGCGGGCGCTGAAGCAGGACGGATTGTTACACGTCCCAGTGGCAAAAATGACAGTTCTGTCATTTACGTGCCGAATCTCTCAGCGGCGCGTGCCTTGGCTTTGGCGGCTTCTTCTTCGCGGCTTTTGGGCGGCGCGGTGGTTTCCAGCGAGCGCAGCAGCCGGTTTGAGATGGCGGCGATCTCGTCAATCGCTATCTGGAACGCCGCTTCATTGGCCTTGGACGGCTTATTGAAGCCCGTGATCTTCCTTACGAACTGGAGCGAAGCTGCCTGTACCTCTTCTGTGGTAACTGGCGGATCAAAATTGAACAGCGTTTTGATGTTTCTGCACATACATCCTATTTTATGACTTTTGGCACCGCCCGCAGCTGCATTTGTGTCTGCAAGCCACAACTTTTTACCGTTCAGATTTCGCTGCGTGAGGAGTGCTTTTGCGGGAATAGTTATTTCCGCGTTAACCTTATCGGTCAGTTCAAGAAAATTCCATGGCACTCCCTTTTAAATTGGTTTACAGCGACAGCTACTACCTACCGATCGGCGCGCATGTTTTTCCCGCGCAGAAGTACCGGTTGATCCACAAACGCCTGCTGGAAAGCGGCCTGGCCGAACCCGGAGATTTCGTTACGCCCAAGCCAGCGCACGACGAAGACATCCTGCTGGTGCACACGCGGGAATACGTGCACAAGCTGAAGACTGGGACGCTCTCCGCGCAGGAAGAATTGCAGATGGAGGTGCCGTATTCGCCGGAGCTGGTGAAAGCGTTCTGGCTGGCCGCCGGCGGATCGATTCTGGCAGCGGACATGGCATTGCGCGACGGCATCGCGTGCAACATTGGCGGCGGATTCCATCATGCCATGCCGGACCATGGCGAGGGCTTCTGCGTGATTCACGATGTGGCGGTCGCCATTAAGCGTATGCATCAGGAAGGAAAGCTCAATCGCGCCATGACGGTGGATTGCGATGTACACGACGGCAATGGCACGGCCATGATTTTTCCTCCCAAAGAGAAGATCAGGCCGGGCGATCCGCTGCCCAGCGCCAGCGCCAGCAGCCGCGATATTCATCCCACACGTGAAGAGCACTTCGAACATAATTCGAGCGAACTGGATGTGTTTACCATCTCACTCCACCAGGCACACAACTATCCGGCGGTAAAGCCGCCCTCGTCAATTGACATCAATTTGCCGGACGGAACCAATGACGATGAGTATCTTGGCTGGCTTGATCAGTCGCTGAGTTCGGCGTTCCGGCATTTTGCGCCGGAGTTGCTGTGCTACATTGCCGGGGCTGACCCCTATAAAGAAGACCAGCTGGGCGGACTGTCGCTGACCATTGAAGGATTGAAGAAGCGCGATGAACTGGTGATGAAAGTGGCTAAGGAGCGTAAAATTCCGGTGATGATTACCTATGCCGGGGGCTATGCGCGCCATGTGGAGGACACGGTGACGATCCACTGCAATACAATTTTTGCCGCAAAAGAAACTTTTACCGGGAAATCTCCAGCTTGGAGTTAAGCACGTTATGCGCTGGCTATGCTTGACTTTCCTGTTGTGTTTTTGGCGCTGTGCTCGGCTGTCTTGCGAAGGTGGAAAAGTCAGCTTCTATCAAACAGGAAGCCGTGTGGTGAGAGGCCGCGATGCCATATTGAGCCAGAATCCTGGAAAACGACCGTGCGAAAGCTCAAGAAAATCTCTGACGTTGAACTGAGTATCTGACTAGCGCCGCGCAGAAACCTGGGTGCCAACACAAGGTTTATCGTTCAGAGCGGTGATGGCGGGAGCAAGAAGGCTATTAAGGTCTTTGTCCGTTTCACCTGTAGCCCGTCCGGCAACCCGGCCCACAATCATAATTGCAGGCGTTTCCACAGGACCGGCCGAAAGAAGGTCTTGAAGAATGAATGAACACATTTTCTCATCACTCCGGCCTGCGTTAGAAACCAGAAGGCAGGGCATCTCGGCGCCCACTCCAGCTGCCATGAGTTCATGCGCCATTTTGCTGTAATTCGGGCCGGGCATGTAGACAGCAAATGACGTGCGCTGCGGATCGAAGCCGGCGATGCGCAGCTTTTCTCCGCGAACATTATGAGCTGTAATGACTACCAATGTAGAAGCATGATTTCGATCCGTAAGTGTGATTCCAGCCGAAGCTGCCGCTGCACTGGCAGCCGTTATCCCCGGAATAATTTCAAAGTCAACTCCGGCTCGGCGTAGCGCATCCAGTTCTTCACCCAATCTGCCAAAGACCGTAGGATCGCCCGACTTAAGCCGCACGATGGTCTGCGCTTCGGTCTCTCGGGCATGCCATACCATGAGCGCATTGATCTGCTCCTGGCTGCGGCCACGTTGTCCGCAGCGCTTGCCCACGTTGATCACCTGGGCTGAAGCAGGGCAGAGATCAAGTATCTCCTTCGAAACGAGGTCATCATGCAGCACTACCTGTGCAGCGCGCAGCAGTGTAGCCGCGCGTAAGGTCAACAGATCCGCTGCGCCGGGGCCGGCGCCCACAATGTAGACCTTTCCGGCCATATTTATGCGCTTTTCTGCCTGCTGATGAAACCGCTTTCGGTCCACTCTTCCACGGCTTCAACAAGGCGGTGCAACAATTGATCAGCATTACCGATCATATTGAGCCCTTCATGCTGATGCTCTTTCAATGCATGCCTCAGTTTGGTTTCCAGCTCTGATTTTCTCAAGTGGTCCATGGTTCCCTCCCTGAATAGATTTATTTAATAATTTTACCGGCTTGCACTGGGCCAGCAACATTAATAATTCCTTACGGCGCTCTGTGGGCGGCAAGACTTTGCGCATCATGTCTCGCGTGCGTCCCAGCCAGGCGGTCCATGATTCATATTCCGGCCCAAACTTCTCTTCCAGCTGTTTACGTACATGCTGGCTGAGCGCGGGACTGTTTCCGCCCGTGGAGATGGCAATCTGGAATTCACCGCGGCTGACAACCGCAGGGGCGTAAAAATCGGAATATCCCGGATCATCCACCGCGTTTGCAAGAGCGCCGAACTGCCGAGCTTCCTGATACACCGCGCGGTTCGTCTCTTCTGAATCCGTGCAGGAAATCACCAGGAAATATCCCTTCGTCATGCCCGGACGAAATTCAACTGCTTGATATTTGATACGGCCCTGGTGCGCCCAAAGACGAATGCGGGGCGTGATCTGCGGCGAAACCACAGTAACGTCCGTCGCCGAGCGCAGCACGGCTTCTATCTTTTGCTCGGCAATCAGACCGCCGCCAACGATCAGCACCTTGTGCCCCTCGAGCTTGAGAAAAATTGGGTAAAGAGACATGGTTATCCTTCCACCCCATGAGGCACCCTGCCGGGTGAAGGATCGTGCAATACGGGGGGCAGGTCTTGCCCGGCTAAAAAAGTCCGCAGTGCCACTTCCGAGTGGCGCGCGAAGAAGTGCCGCAAGTTTTCGCCGCCGCGACGCTCGTCAAGATAGCTGCGGAGCAGGCGCTCAATCGCATCCGGCACCTCGCCGGCCGCGCAACGATAACCCACTGGGCGGCCAAAGCCAGCATGCTCGCCCACTGCTCCACCCAGGCAGAAGTAGTAGGCGTCTTGGATTCGGCCGGCAGTCTTGAGCTTTTTACCTTCCAGGCCGATATCGGCAATGCGATGCTGGCCGCAACTGTTCGGGCAGCCTGTCACATTCAGCTTCAATTGCTGATCAAATTCCGGAATACGCTCTTCCAACTCCTCCACCAGCCAGCGCGTGAAAGCTTTGGTTTCTGTGATCGCCAGCTTACAAAATTCACTGCCGGTGCAAGCCACCGCGCCGCGCCAAAAAGGTGAGGCCGTTACATGAAGCCCCGCAGTTTCCAGGCCAAGAGTCACAGCGGCGGTATTTTCGCGCGGTACATTCACAATCACCAGGTTCTGCGTGTTGGTGGTCCGAAGTTCGCCATTCCCACAGCGCTCAGCCAGATCGGCTGCCGCCCGTAGCTGCTGCGGATTGATGCGTCCACGCAGCACTGCCGCGCCAACGTATAAAAGACCCGGCTGTTTTTGTCGATGCACGCCAACATGGTCGCGAAACACATCGTCGGGCTGCTGCTCCAGAACTCCTGGCTCCAACTTGTATCCCAGCTTGCGTTCCAACTCCTGCAAGAATGATTCGGCTGTCCAGCCATGCTGGAGAAATAAATACTTCAGGCGGGCACGCTCGCGATTTTCCCGCAAACAGTCCGCATCGCGAAAAAGTTCAGCCACGGCCTTGCTCACTGGAATGACCTGCTCCCACCGCACAAAAGCGTTGAGTTGCACCGCCAAATGCGGCTCGGTGGAAAGCCCTCCGCCTACGCGGATGGAAAACCCAACTTCTTTCTTCCCTGCTGCTTCACGGACCGCAGGTGTGAAAGCCAAATCATTGATCTCAGGATAAGAGCACCAATCCTGGCATCCGCTAATGCTGATCTTGAATTTGCGCGGCAGATTATAAAACTCAGGATTGTCGACAAGCAATTGCGTTATTTCATCAACCAGCGGTGAAGCGTCGCAAAGTTCGTTCGCGTCCAGCCCAGCCAGCGGGCAACCCGTGACGTTTCGCGTTACGTCGCCGCACGTCGCCATCGAGGTCAGTCCGCAATCAAACAAGGTTTGCAGTACATCTGGAAGATCCTTGATTGTGATCCAATGTAGCTGGATATTCTGCCGCACAGTGATATCGGCAATGCCTGCCGCATACTTTTCCGTGAGACCAGCGATAGCTCGTAGTTGCTTTGCATTCACAAAGCCATTAAACAAACGAATGCGCAGCATGAAGTAAGGAGTTGTACGGCCTTCACCTCCAACTCCGCCGACTGCGCCCGCGCCATCTCCCTGGGTGTAAACACCCCACCAGCGGAAATAAGTTTTGATCCATGCGTCGGGAACCGCCGACAAACCTTTGCTGGCAAACTGTCGGATTTCTTCGAGGCACTCCCAGGGATTCTTCGCCAATTTCAGGCGCTCTGCCCGCTGGGCCTTCGTTTCTTTCACCGCCATGCTGGTTCCTGTGCTCATAGTCTTCCGCAGTCCTTACTTTTAAAAAGCTATAGTCTTAAAAAGCAAAAAGCCCATCGCTTCTGGCGATGGGCCTGTTTCCTAAATTTAAATGCGAATTAGGTAGCAGTTTCTCCAGCCAGAGACACGGTCGTCACGCAACAACAAGTACACATGTTCTGGCGAATAACTGTCATGGAAAGAAAGTATACGTGAGTAAGCTTAGTGTCAAGGTTAACCTATACATTATCGATGGTTCGATTCGTTCAGCTTGCTTGAACCCCGACGCAAGCAACCTTCACAGGCGGTCAGATGAGTCCCAGAATGGAATTGATTCATTTCTTTTTACACCCTGCAGCTCTGGCCCCAAAAGCAACGGGCGCGTCACCAGCACAAATGGCTTAATTAAGCCTCTGGTCATCACTTAAGATTCTTGACTCGCGCCATAATCCGGGCTATAGTGCCATTTCATGCAGGTTCGCCAGAACATTATCGCGGTGGCAATGCGCTTGACAACAACAGGCACATGCACACGCATGCGAAAATCCGGCGAGCCGTCAGCGTAACGAAGCAGCAATCATAAGTTCCTGACCCACTCGCCGAAAGCGAGTGGGTTTTTGCTTTCAGGCCATTAACAATGACTCGAGCAAACTTGGACAATTCGGGATATGGCTGGCGAGCGGTGGTTCCGGCGACTTCCGCTAATTTGGGCTGCGCCTTTGATTGCGGGGGCCTAGCCCTGAGACTCTATCTTAGAGCGCTTTTCATTCCTTCAGATCGCGAAGCGTTGAGCCTGGAATATCAGGGTAAGACGCCTGAGCGGTTTCCGATGGCAAGCTCGAATCTTGTCCTGCAAGCATTGCGACTGGCGGCAGAGCGGCTCGATGCGCTTCCGCCTGCCGGCCATGTGCTGGTGCAGAGTGACATCCCGATCAGCGTGGGGCTGGGCAGCAGCGCCGCTGCCGTGATCGCCGGCCTGCTGCTTGGAGTGCAACATAGCGGGAAGGAAGTTGCTCCGGAATTGCTTTTGCGCTGGGCAGAAGAGGTAGAAGGCCACATTGACAATGCGGCAGCCGCTTACTATGGCGGTCTGGTATTGGCCCTTTCCAACAATATGGAGCGCGTGGTGGTGGCCAAGACTAACTTTCCTGAAAGTATCCGCCTGGTTATCGTCACCCCATCCATTACTGTGCCCACGCATCAGGCACGAGAGGTTCTGCCTAAGCAATATGATCGCGCTGACGTGTTGCATACACTGCAACGGACCTCTCTCCTTGCCGCTACCTGCTTCTCAGGCAACTTTGATCTCTTCCCGGAGTTATTCCAGGACAAGTTGCACCAACCATACCGCCAACAGATGGTTCCAGGGATCGAGAAATGCCTCGCCCTGCGTCTTCCCGGGTTGCTTGGTGTAGCAATCAGCGGGTCAGGCTCATCAGTGATTGCCTTTACCACAGGTGAGGAGATGCGAGTGGCCGAGGAGATGCAGAGAATTTTTACCGATGAAGGTGTGCAGACAGAAACAACATTCACCCTGGCCGATAAGAACGGCGCAGGAGTTACGCGGGAACGTATACCGCTGATGGAAAGAATTGGAGCAGTGTTACAGAAGTTGGAGAAATCGTGATGTATGGAAAGCGTTTGATCGTGATGAAGTTTGGCGGCACCTCCGTGGGAAATGCCGAGAGGTTCCGCCAGTGTGCCGCCATCATTGGCGAAGCGGCAAAGCATGACCGGATCGTTGTGGTTGTTTCCGCCATGGCCGGTGTGACCGACTTGATTTTCAAAAATATTGAGGCGGCCCGGCATGGCGATGCGGCGGCAACTCAGGCGCATCTGCAAAAGTTTGAGAGTGTCCACCGGCATCTGATCGCAAGCCTGTTTGAACCGCGGCACCATGCCGCGGCCAATGATTATCTGGCTGAAATTGTCAGGCAGTTACAAAATGCTTGCCACGCTCTTGCCGCATTGCGGTCCGATATTTCAGCACAGACGTCCGACTCTTTGGTTGCATTGGGAGAGCGCATCTCCGCCTGGGCGCTGGCCGGTTATCTTCAGCAATTGGAAACTCACGCCGAGTTTGTACGCGCGGAAAACGTAATCGTGACGGACAGCAATTTCGGTAACGCGACGCCGGATATTGAAGCCACCCGCAAACAATGTAAGCAATCCTTGCTTCCGCTTCTCGATCAGGGCATTGTGCCCGTGATCGGCGGATATAGTGGAGCGGACGCGCAAGGCAAGTCCACTACGCTGGGTCGCGGAGGCTCCGATTATTCCGCCACCATCATCGGAGCAGCCGCAGGTGCAGATGAGGTTTATATCTGGACTGACGTGGATGGCGTGCTCACGGCCGACCCGCGTATTTGCCCTGCAGCCACTACTCTACCGGAAATCAGCTTTGAAGAAGCGATTGAGCTGGCATATTACGGTGCGAAGGTGATACATCCGAAAGCCGCATACCCCGCCATGGAAGCCGGATTCCCAGTCTGGATCAAGAATTCATTCCGCCCTGAAGTTGCTGGAACCAAGATCACGCATGACGCCCGACCAGCCAACTCTCCAGTCAAGTCAGTGACTTCAGTAAAAGACGCCACGCTCATCTCGCTATTCACGCGGCGCGATGTTCATCCCGTGGAGCTTTGGGGAAGGCTCTTTCTCCGCCTGGGACAGGAACAGATTGAAGTTCTCTTTGCGACGCAGTCTTCGCCTGAGCATGCATTGGGGCTGGTCCTGCGCAAAGCCGATGCGGTGCGGGTGCTCCAGTTGATCCATTCGATTTTCCGCATTGAACTCGCGCAAGGCGTACTGCTTCCCCCCGAGGTCAATAATGAGATCGCGGTCGTAGCCGTCTTGGGTGAATCGATGAAAGGGACTTGCGGCATCCTTGGCCGCGTGTTTTCCGCGGTGGCGCGGTGCGATGTAAGCGTAATAGCAGTGGCGCAGGGTGCAAGTGAACTGAGCATCTGCTTTGCTGTGTCGGCTGCGCGTAGCGCGGAAGTAGTTCGGGCCGTACACGATGAATTCTGCCACCCGGCAGGAACAAACATACCTGTGTGCCTGCGTCCCAGCGTATCCATGGCAACGGGGGCGCAATGAGCCCAGTGCCAGTCAATTTACAGGTTGCGACACATGTGCTGCGTTGCGTCCACTGCGGCAAAGTGCAGGAAACTGTCGATCGAATGTTCCACTGTACCGAATGCTCGGAACTGCTGGAGGTGTTTTATCCGGAATGGGCATCTGCGCCGCCGGAGTTCGCGTTGCGTTTGAAAGAGATCTGGCGCGAACGGCGAGGATCGTCACTGCCAGAAAATTCGAGCGGCGTTTGGCGCTTCCGCGAATTGTTGCCGCAAGTCGATCGCCGGAACATAGTTACCATGTGCGAAGGCAACACGCCTCTGGTCCCGCTCAAGAAAGCCGCCCGCGAACTTCGAGTTCCGAACCTGCTGGTGAAACATCAAGGCATGAACCCCACAGGATCATTTAAAGACACAGGAATCTCCGCCGCAATCACCATGGCAAAAGCTGAAGGATTTTCCTGGGTGTGTTGCGCTTCTACGGGAAACACGTCTGCTTCCGTCGCCGCGTATGCTGCGCGCGCGGAGATGAAGAGCATTGTGCTTTTACCGGCCGGACAGGTTGCCGCCGGAAAGCTGGCGCAAGCCCTGGAATATGGCGCAAAAGTTTTACAGCTACGCACAGACTTTGATGGCTGTTTGAGAGTTCTGCATGAAGTTGTGCGTAAATTCTCCGCATACCTGTTGAATTCTCTCAACCCTTACCGCCTTGAAGGACAGAAGACGGTGGCATTCGAATTAATGGAGCAATTGGACTGGCAAGTCCCCGAGCATGTGATTGTCCCAGGAGGAAACCTGGGCAACAGTTCAGCTCTGGGCAAAGGCTTTATGGAACTGCGCGAGCTCGGACTGATCCAATCGCTGCCGAAGATCTCCATTATTCAGGCCGCCGGAGCTAATCCACTTGTTCGAACAATGCGGGAAAACGGCGGTACGGAATTAATTCGCGTGACGCCTGAGACCAGGGCGACGGCGATTCGGATTGGCAATCCCGCCTCCTGGCGAAAAGCAGTGACCGTGCTGAAAAACAGCGGAGGCATATGCGAAGAAGTCACTGAAAGAGAAATCGCAGAGGCCAAGGCTGAGTTGGGAGCAGAAGGGATTGGCTGCGAACCTGCGTCGGCAGCAACCATGGCCGGGCTGAAAAAACTGGTGGCAGCAGGATTTGTAAAGTCCTCCGAAACGGTCGTTCTGGTCCTGACAGGACATATGTTGAAAGATGTTGATTACATGAAGCAGCTGCCGGGACGAAATCTGCTTGGCCCCATGGAGGCAGACGGTGACGCGGTGGTCAGAACACTGGAGCAAATCTATGCCGGGAATTGAAGATGCAATAGAAAAACAGAAATCATCCCGGCGCCAGGCAGAGCAGGTGCGGATCGGCATCATTGGCTATGGCACTGTAGGTCGCGCCACGGCTGAGATTCTTTCCAGCCATGCCGAAGAGATCAGCGTAAAGACCGGGGGCATTTCGATTGTTGTTACTCGAATCTGCCGCAAAAAGCCGCGCGCTACGGAACTGGGTGTAAACGGAATCAATGTAGTTTCTGATTGGCAGCAGGTGGCCACAGCCGATGACGTTGACATCGTGGTCGAAGCAATCGGCGGAACGTCAGTTGCGCGTGACGTGGTGCGCACGAGCCTGGAAAACGGCAAGGCCGTGGTCACGGCTAACAAAGCACTAATCGCCTTGCATGGCGACGAACTATTTGCACTGGCACAAGAGAAAGATCTTCCCATCGGAATTGAAGCCACAGTTGCCGGGGGCGTGCCGGTGATCCGTGCAATCTCTGAGGCTCTGGCCGCGGACCGCATCCAGGCTGTTTACGGAATTGTGAACGGCACGTGCAATTACATTCTTACGCAGATGGAGCAGCACGGCATTGAGTTTGCGCATGCCCTGGAGCAGGCCCAGGCCGCGGGCTATGCTGAAGCTGATTCCAGCCTTGATATCGACGGGCTGGACGCGCGCGATAAGATCGCCATCCTGGCGCGCATCGCTTTCGGCCACTCTGTGCTGGCATCGGAAATTCCCGTCATTGGCATTCGCAACATCACGTCCACTGATTTCCATTACGCGCACCGGTTGAATTCAACCATCCGTCTTGTGGCGTCCGCTGAGCGCGCGCCCGGAGGCGTGCATATTGCCGTGCAGCCCTGGCTGGAGCCGCGCGACTCAATGCTGGCCAAGGCTGCAGGCGCAAACAATGCCATTTTTATCGCCGGTGAAAGCGTAGGCACGCAGATGCTTTACGGAAGAGGAGCAGGCGGCAGCGCTACGGGGACTGCGGTGCTTTCTGATGTGCTGCAAATTGCCCGCCAGATTGCGCGGGGGCAGGCGGAAAGTAGCCTCTTGAAAGGATTTCATCGTGCCGAACCGCTGCATCCGCAGCCCCGGCTTAATCCCGTGAGCTGGTATTTGCGCCTTACCGTGAATGATCAGCCGGGAATCCTTGCGCGGACTGCAGAAGTAATTGCGCGCGAGGGAATCAATATCGACTCTGTGATTCAGGAGCCCAACATGGCCAAGGACCGGCTCTCATTCGTGATCACCCTGGAGCCAACGCTGGAAACCACGGTGCAACGCGCCGTGGAAGCTATCAACCGATTTGAGTTTATGAGAGCGCCAGTGCTCCTGCTGCCGATGATTTCTTCAGCTGAAGAACACGTGTAGCGAGAATTGGTAATTGAGTAATTTGGTAATTGGGTAAATTGCTTTAACATCCCGAGCGCAGCGAGCGAACCCTACGCTGAGATTGTATTTAAGGAAGACAGGCTTTTTGAGTCAGTCTCTATATCCCTCAATCACGGTGAAACCAAGGGTGCTACGAGTTGGTAGGGATCCCTCGCTATCGCTTCGGGATTTCAGAAAAAACTATCTAGTGCATTGGTTCTGGTTCAGCGGAGCCGTCTGCGCGCGGATCAGAAGCTGCCCAATTCATGCCGGTTTTTGAATTGTGCATCACCGCTTGCCCGCGTCCCATGAGCGCGGTGTATTCGGCGCGAACGATCAGATTGTGGCCTTTCTGTCGCAAAGCCTGAATTACGTCCGGCGCAACGCGTGATTCGATCAAAATATCGCACGAAACCTCACCGCTCGTCACGGTAAAGCGCGGTGCTTCCAGCGCTCCCTGAATATTCATTCCATAGTCCACCAGGTTGGAAACGAACTGTGCATGCGCCAGTGGCTGATTTGCTCCACCCATAATGCCGAATCCGATGTGCACATCGCCACGCTCCATAAAAGCCGGAATGATCGTGTGGAAAGGACGTTTGCGTGGCTGCAGCGCGTTAGGATGGGCAGGATCCAATGAAAACAAAGCGCCGCGGTTCTGCAGCGCAAAGCCCATGCCATTGACCACCACGCCGGAACCGAAAGCCGAGTAATTGCTCTGAATTAACGATGCGATATTTCCGTCTTTATCCACTGCCGCCAGATATGTGGTGTCGCTGGTGGCTGGATGTCCTGCGCCGGGATTGCAATTGGCTTTTTCGGGATTGATTTTTGCGGCACGTTCTTTTGCGTAGCTCTTATCCAGCAACCCTGCCACTGGTACGGCGGCGAAGCGCTGATCGGCGTTGTAACGATAGAGATCGGCATAGGCGAGCTTCATGGCCTCAATTTTTTTGTGCAGCTCTACCACGCCCTTCGGACCGTCTTTATCCGGCGTAAAAGTCTCCATGATATTGAGCATTTCCAGAGCTGCCATGCCCTGCACGTTCGGCGGAAGCTCATAGATTTTCCAGCCGCGATAGGTGGTAGAGATTGGCTCAACCCACTCGGCGGAAAAATCCGCGAGGTCCTGCAACTCCATGGCGCCGCCCATTGCCGCAGAGGTGCTCACAATGGCCTGGGCAATTTCACCTTTGTAAAAAGCGTCGCGTCCTTTTTCTGCGATCAGCCGCAATGATTTTGCAATATCGGGATTGGTGAAAGTTGCGCCAAGCTCCGGTACTTTCCCGCCTGGAAGAAAGACTCTGCGTGCTTCAGCAGTTTTGCCAAGCTTGGCTTCTTCAGCGGCCCAATAATCCTGAATGATCTCCGGTACCGCATAACCATGCTCAGCGTAATAAATAGCTGGCGTAAACAGGTCCTGCCAGGGCAGCCGCCCAAAACGCTTATGCGCCTGGCCCCAACCATCGACTGCGCCAGGCACTGTGACACTATGAATGCCGTCATGTGGCATGGCGGTGATGCCGTGCTTGCTGAGAAATTCGATGGTCAGCTTTCGCGGAGCCCAGCCGCTGGCATTCAGGCCATAGAGCTTTCCGGCTTTTGCGTCCCAGTAGATCAAGAAGAGATCGCCACCGATTCCATTCATCATGGGCTCAGTCACGCCCAAAACGGCATTCGCGGCGATGGCTGCGTCCATGGCTGAGCCGCCGTGGGCGAGTGTCTGGGCGCCGGCCTGGGAAGCCAGGTAATGGCTTGTAGCCACAATGCCCCCGTCTGTCATCACAATAGAACGGCCATAGGAGCGGTCTTGGGTGGAAGCGTTATAAGTCATTAGAAAAACCAAAACGAAGAGAAGAAGTCCGCGCAACTTGCACCTCTGATTGGAGCGAAGCATTATAGCCAAGCAGCTGCCGGTCATGACGTTTTCTTCCAACTGAATCTTCTCCCGATGATGCCTTTGATGATCAAGTGGTCTGTAGAGCGCGTCACACCCCATCCAGCGCCGAAATTAATTTCCCAATTTGGCGAGACATTCAGGTCAATAGACGGGACAAACTGCTGCTGCTCTTCTGCCACAGGATCAAAGCTGCCGATTGGCCCCAGAGATCCGTAATACTCCAGGCCGCCAGCCACGACTTTGGAGAAACCATAGGACACTTTCGCATTGGGAGAAAATTCAAAACCACGCCTGCTGTTGTCGCCGTGCAGAGACTTATCAACCGTGGGATTGAAAGAGAGATACCACGGCCCAATCTTCTTATCGATGATCGGGCGGATCTCCCAAGTCCAGGTGTCTGGCGAAAAACTATGGCGTTGATAGCCGATCTCATTCGAAAGACTCACACCTACGGGCCAATGCCATTTCTCCGGAATGCGAAAGCGGGGGCGGATATGGTCGCCTACCCAGTCCAAGCCATCGCCGGAGCGCGCGCTGGTAAAGATATAAAAGCCGGTCTCAAACCAGTCATTCCATCCTTGAGTTATCTCAATGGTTTCATGCACGGCATGGTTCGTGGGACGGACACCATCTACCAAACTTTTTTCGCCCTCGGCGGTCCAGTTAGTATGGAATTCCACCATGGTGCTGCGGGGCTCGACTGTATCAGCGCCATAGACCTGGATCTCATAATTATCCTGCGCGATCAAGTAAACGGGGCACAGGCATGCACTTGCGATAAGAAACAGAACCGCCTTCGCGATCATTGCACCATCCGAATAAAACCAACAGAAGATTCGGTTATAGACTTTTGCGGCAGCAAACTCAAACCGCGCCGGGCAATGCGTTCTCTCTTCAGAAGGGCGCCGCCCATTGGGCCAAATAAAGAGGGCCGCTCCGTAGCGGCCCCCTTTATACCTTTTCTCTACCTGCCTCTTTCCATTCAGGCTGCTTTAGCAGCTCTTTTTCTTTCAGCCCAGCGCTTTTTCATCATTTCAGAAATGCGCTTTTTAGCAGCCGCGCTTAAATGCCGGCGGCCGCGCCTGCCGCCACCTACTGCGGCAATGCCACGACGACCATTCATCGAGCCGCGCAGGGCCGAAATGGCCTGTTCCAGGCGGTCTCTTTCCGATTCTAGTTCCGAGATTATCTGCTGCGTATCCATATAGCTCCTTCCGTGAAGCATGCTACCAGTGGACAACATATCCTGCAAGACGAAATAGCTAGAATTACATTAGAGTGAGCGATAGTTTCTCTTTCTCCGCGTCCTATTGTGAACTAGCTTTCACTCAAACACCGGTAGAACGAGCAACCATTAAGTTTTAGTGGCAAATTTTCTCATTTCATTTTGTAATTTGCCTTTTAAGGAGCATGTATGCTTGCTACTCCAATCCTGCTCTGCTGCTCGTCACCCCGTGCAGAAAGCTGCTCCCAAGAGAAAATAATTTCAAGAAATTCATGTACCTTAAGAGTTTTTTTGAATGGAAACGCTACCCAATAGGCTTACCTTTGAGCCCCGTTGGCCGAGCATCAGTCTTTTTCGATACCAGCAGGACAAGAAAGATAACCCGCCATATCTTATTAACTTGATATTTTTGTTTGTCATTATTCGATGTAAGGCTTGAACTCGGAAGAAACACCGGACGTTGAGAACTTGCAGGGCAAAGAAACCACAGACTTATGCCCTATAAATTCGAGTGTTAAAACCTATCGCTATAATATGAAGCAATATTGAATTTTTGTGCAGAGTTAACAAGTTGAGTTATAAACCGATAAAAAAGGCTGTCTGCGGCAATATCGCTAAAAGACCTTTAGATGAAGAACCACTCAGCTAAGAAAATGCGTACAACGATCTAACTTGGAAAATGGAAGTGGACATCATGTTTGGATGGAATGGCAATGCCGTTCCGTGTTGCCGGATGAAAGCGCCAGTCGCGCAAAACAGCGATGACGCGATCATCGACGCCGTGCCCAAGCCCCTGCAGAAGCCGTTCGTCCACCACCGTACCCTGAGCATCAATCGTGATCTCCACGACTACATCGCCCTGAATTCCTCTGGGCAGCTCCGATCGATAAATTTTAAGATCCTGAAAAGTAACAGGGAGCGCCGGCTTAACTTCGTCTCCACTTGCGAGTCCGTCATAGGACGAGCCATTTTCAGAACCAACTTCAGCGGGATTTGGGGTCTTGTCTGCTTCTTCGATTATGTTGTTGCGTTTGGGGAGCTTAGTTTTTTGTGGCTTCTTGTGCGCTGGAGACGGCAGCGACAGCAGAGGGGGCTTGCTAGCGCTTGCTATTTCGAGGTCATTCGGAACATAAAGCACGACGGACGATGGAGTGGCACTACCGCCTTGGCCGCGAGCAACCAGAACAGGTTTTACGAAAGTGGGAACGGAAGGCCAGCAAAAAAACATGACAACCACTAAATGGAACGCCACCGACACGCAGACAGAAAAACTCCAGCGACGACGCCGGGCCGGCTGGCTCTGCGTCAGGGTATTCCATTCATGCCGGTCCTGTTCAAAAGAAAGATCCATCGCCCTAAATCATTAGACGCTAAGCTCATTTTAGTGTTATCAACAGGTATTTAAACAAAAAGTGCAGCCATCTCTCATCAACCAATGGCGAATAAGTAGAGAATAAAAGGCATCTTTGGAGGGCCACGAAGCTTTTAGAGGCTGTCGATAGCGGCCCTGAGTTCGCGCACACTACTCTCTTTAACCACTCCATGCTGGTATTCGCTGTTTGTCAGCGTGCCCATCTCAATCTTCTGGTTGCGGAACTTCATGGCGCTGGTCACTGTGGTACTTAGGCCGGCGTGGACCTCTCTGGCATTGGAATACCCGAGAACCGCTTTTACATTCGCTATGGAAAGTTCGCCACAAACCATTACAGAGATTCGGTTGTTTGACTGCTGCACCAGATTTTTCAGGGTAGGCATTGCGTCTACGGCGCTCCGCTTGCTGCCTGAAGTCAAGACCCGGTCCGCGCCAACGGCCACCAGGTCTTCCAGAGCTTGTTCCAGATCGCATGCCATATCGAACGCACGATGGCATGTGACGTTGAGCGGACGCGCCATCTCAGTCAACTGGCGCATCCGGTCTTTATCCACTGTGCCATCGATATTCAAAATGCCGAACACTACGCCATTTGCACCAAGTTGTTTTGCAATCAGGATATCGCGCTGCATGATGCCAAATTCATCCGCGCTGTAACAAAAATCTCCGCCCCGCGGCCGAATCATTACTTGCAGGCCGATTTCAATCTTCTTGCGCACCGCAGCAATCATGCCTGCGCTGGGCGTGGTGCCGCCTTCAGGAAGGCCGGCACAGAGCTCGACCCGGTCAGCGCCGCCGCGCTCTGAATTAACGGCGGACTCTACCGAATCAATACAAATTTCCAGCAGGACTTTGCCGGGACGAATTTGCGGCTGAGCTACCACACGCGGCAGCGATTCTCACGCACCATAGGCTGGCCGGCTTTGCAGCTGAATGCCTGCTGGAATTCGGGCATGTTTACCACCAGCCCGTTTACGCGATATTTGCCCGGAGAATGCTCATTGGTGATAGCGTTAGCACGAAGGTTTTCCGGACGGTCATTCTCGCAGGCCCACTGCGCGTAGCCGATAAAGAAGCGCTGATCAGGGGTAAAGCCGTCTCGGTTTTCCAGTTGCTTGCCTTGTGTATCCATTTTCCAGGCCATGTACGCAAGGATAAGACCACCAAGGTCAGCCACGTCTTCACCTTCGGTAAGTTTGCTGTTGATCTTAATGTCATCAACAATGGTGTATTGCGCATACTGGTCCACAATGCATTGCGCGCGCTTTTCAAACTGCGCGCTATCTTCCTTGGTCCACCAATCGCGGAGATTACCTTTGGCGTCAAATTGGCGGCCTTGATCATCAAAGCCGTGCGTCAGCTCATGCCCAATCGTGCCGCCCGTGTTGCCGTAGTTGGGTGCATCATCCATCTTGGGGTCATAGAGCGGTGGCTGCAGGACGCCGGCAGGGAAATTGATGTCATTCATCTGTGGATTGTAGTAAGCGTTCACGGTCGGCGGAGTCATGCCCCACTCGCCGCGATCCAGCGGTTTTCCGATTTTGGCCAACTCGCGTTTCGATTCAAATACCGTAGCGCGATGCACGTTGCCCACAAAATCATCCCGCTTGATGTCCACCGTGCTATAGTCGCGCCATTTGTCAGGGTAGCCGATTTTGTTTACCACGGAGTGCAGCTTTTCCAACGCCTGTTTCTTCGTTTCCGGGCCCATCCATGTAAGCTGCTTGATGTCATCTTCCATGGCCTGCTCAATCAGCTTTGTTAACTTCAGGGTGCTTTGTTTTGTTTCCTGGCTGAAAGCGCGGTTTACGAATTCCTGGCCCAGTGCCTCTCCCAATTGTCTATCCGTGAGCCGGACGCAGCGTTTCCAGCGAGGAGCAATCTGTTCCACGCCGCGAAGCGTATGTGAGTAAAAATCAAAATTCTGCTGCACAAACTTTGAAGAAAGATACGGCGCGTTGGCGCTGACAACATGCCAACGCAGATACGTTTTCAGATCGGCAAGGCTGTTGCTTTGGATCTGGCGGTCCAACTCCTGATAGAACTTTGGCTCTGTCACGTTGAAGGTGCTTACCTTGTCAATGCCAGCTGTTCCGAGATAGGTATTCCAGTCAAAATCCGGAGTAAGGGCCTGAAGCTGCTTGCGGTCCATTTTATGGAACAGGTTATGCGGGTCACGCTGCTCCACTCGTGTAAGTGAAGCCTTGGCCAGCGCGGTTTCAATCTGCATAATGCTTGCCGCCTCTCGCTTGGCAGCATCGGGTGAGTCACCCAGCAACTCCAGCATCTTTTGCACATGGAGAAGGTATTTCTGCCGGATTTCTTCCGACTTTACTTCGGGCTTGGTGTAATAGTCGCGATCAGGCAAGCCCAAGCCGCCAGCGGTGGCAAACGCGATGACCTGGCTGGAATCAGAAAAATCCTGGTCAGAGCCAAAACCGAATAGCAAACCTTCCGTCGCGTTGGCCAAATGCTCACGCCCCAGCAGGGCAGCCAAATCTTTCTTGGTCTTGAGGGCTGCAATTGCATCCAGAGCCGGCTTCAAGGGCGAAGCGCCCAGCTTCTCCACTTCTGCCTCATTCATGCATGCGGAAAAGTAGTCTCCGATTTTCTGTTGCGTCGCGGTGCGGCCGGTAGTTTTCTTCGCCAATTCGTCCAAAATGCCCCAGAGAAATCTCTGGTTATCGACCGTGAGCTTGCCGTAAACACTCCAGCTTGCCTGGTCGGCAGGTATGGGATTGTCCTTCATCCAGCCGCCGCAGGTGTACTGGTAAAAATCCACACACGGATCAGCAGACTTATCCATTGCAGGAAGATCAAGGCTGGGCGTGTAAGGCAGCGCCGTAATCGGCTTATCATCGATCACCGCCACAGGATTGTCGACGCCGGGCTTCTCCGGCTTTTGCTCTGGCTGTTGCGCAGAGCTATGGATAAATATCAGGGACGAACACAAAAGAACGGCGGACAGAAATCTATTTAGGCGCATTGACGGTTCCCTCGAAAGAATCGCGGTTAGTGTACAGGAATCGAACAAATATTGGACATACGGAACGGTCAAGCGTTTTTGCTGCCGGTGGTTAAACGCTTGCCACCGGGACTTCGATTGGAAGTCCGTCTTGCCGCCATGCATCAAAGCCGCCAGTGACATTCATAACATGTTCCATCCCAGCGCGTTGTAGCAGGCTGCAGGCGATCATGCTGCGATATCCACCCTGGCAATGGACAGCCACCGGCACTGACGGATCAAGCTCAGGCGCAGAAATCTTGAAGTTATCCAGTGGGAACCATTCCGCGCCTTCAATGTGTCCTGCCTGCCACTCGGCTTCGCGGCGGACATCAAGTAACTGCAAGTGCGCGCGCCGGTGGGATAGCTCCTGCACCTTGATCTGCGGCACATCGGCAACGGGAAACCCAGCCTGCTTCCATGTCGCGATACCGCCTTGCAGAAAACCGCGAGGATCTTCAATGCCTACGCGCGCTAATCGAAGCCGTGCTTCAGCATATTGCTCCGGTGTATCCGCAACCAGCGCCGGACGCGCATTTAGGCCGATGATGGCTCCAGCCCATGAAGCAAACTGTCCTGAAAGCGCAATATTGATTGAGCCGGGAACGTGCGCGGCGGCAAAATCCACGTTGGGACGAACATCGAGCACAAAGAGGCCTTGCTTCAGCAGGTCGTCCAACTCGGCTGCTGAAATTGGCGGCAGATCGGGCATTTCCGAGAGCACGGAAGCGCCGGCGCGGTTGATCTGTGCGTCCTGCAAAAAATATTCAGGACGCGATGGCAGGTTCTCTGTAAGTTGGCTGATAAATTCATCACGGCTTTTGATTTGCATCGCGTAATTGGTGAGCCTTTCTATACCGATCGTAGACGACCGCTCGGCCCGCATGTTGCGCCCGCAGAGCGAACCGGCGCCGTGAGCCGGATACACAAGCACCTGATCGCCAAGCTTCATCAACTTGTCATGAAGACTGTCATAAAGACTGCCTGCCAGTTGCTGTGGCGTGTGTGTTTTGGAAAGATCGGGGCGGCCCACGTCGCCAATGAACAAGGTATCGCCCGTTAAGACGCCCCAGGGATCCTGAGATTTTTCTTTATCGATCACAACCAGGCAAACGCCTTCAGGAGTATGGCCTGGCGTTTCAAGGGTAATAATACGCAGCTTGCCGAATCGCAATTCTGATCCGTCATGCAAGGCGACGTGCGGGAATGTTGCGCCAGCCCGTGCGCCGATATAGATTTTTGCGCCCGTACGCTTTGCCAGTTCCAGATGGCCGGAGACGAAATCGGCATGCAGATGAGTTTCAAAAATGTGGCGGATTTCCAGGCCATGCTGCTCCGCCGCCTTTAAATAAATTTCTACGTCACGCTGCGGATCAACAACAGCGGCTTCGCCCTCGGAGCCCAGCATGTAAGAAGCATGCGCCAGGCATCCCAGATAAAACTGCTCAAAATACATTGGAATTGTCCTATAGCAATTGCCTTGTGAATCATACGCTTCAGGAAGTTCTTACAAAAGCTCTGCCGGGAGTAGAAAATAATTTTGTTCGAAACTGCTGCGATTGGCTTGTGACCAACTCACTCGCAGACATCCAGATTTCGCCGGCTGCGATCGTTCTCCCTCGGGTTTTTCCTTCGACGCCATGACGAGTACGCTAGCACGCCTGCCACAGCAACTGTCCCGTTATAAAGGTACACCGGCGAATGAGCTGAGGGTCAGTGAAGAGAAACGCGCTCACGCTAACTTAGACGCGCATCCCGAGCTTACGTGAGGTGGGCCTCAGGCAGAACGCAGGTAAAAATAAAACAACTCAAAGAACCGCAAAATATGCCGCTTGCGCTGATATTATATTCACAGCTCCCCGTGAAGCCTCATGATTTTTTGCTGCGTCCTTCTTTCTCACATACGTGTTTTGCCAGAAGGTGTGCCTGCGGCTGCGGGGCCAGTCGGATTGAAAATCTATTGCGCGGGTATGTTTGCCGCCGCCGCTCCCACATATCTCTAGATAATTTCCATGGAGGCACTTTGAGAAGCAAGTTCATGCACACAATCGCTGGGCTGTTCCTGGCATCAACATTCATTGGAACTAGTTCCTTTTGCCAGAGCGCTCCGCCCAAGCCAGCGGCCAGTTCTGTGTCCAAGACGACAGCTCCCTCCGCGGTTGTTGCCCCGCAAATCCCGATACCTGACATTAAGTACACAAAGTTTGTCCTGAAGAACGGGCTTACATTGCTGGTGCATGATGACCACAAAGCGCCGATAGTTGCCGTGAACACCTGGTATCACGTGGGATCTAAGAACGAGAAGCCGGGTAAAACCGGCTTTGCTCACTTGTTTGAGCACCTGATGTTCAGCGGCAGTGAGAACTTCAACACCACGTACATTAATGCCATGGAGCGCATTGGCGCAACCAACCTGAACGGCACTACCAATAATGATCGCACCAACTATTTTGAGAATGTGCCTACCTCCATGCTGGACTATGTCCTCTTTGCCGAAAGCGACCGCATGGGCCACCTGCTGCCGGTGCTCGACCAGAAGAAGCTCGACCTGCAGCGCGGCGTGGTGCAGAACGAAAAACGTCAGGATGAAAACCAGCCTTACGGCATAACGGAAGAATTGATCACCAAGAACACCTACCCGGTGGGCCATCCTTATTCGTGGACCGTGATCGGGGAGATGAAGGACCTGGATGCTGCGTCCAAAGATGATGTTGACGAGTGGTTCAAGACGTACTACGGCCCCAACAACACCACGTTGGTGATCGCCGGCGATATCACTCCTGAAGTCGCCCGCCAGAAAGTTGAGAAGTATTACGGCGAGATTCCTGCCGGCCCGCCCATTGCAAAGCAGGAAACATGGGTGGCCAAGCGCACTGGTACGCATCGCGGGTGGGTACAGGACCGTGTTCCGCAAGCCCGGCTTTACCGCATTTGGAACGTTCCGCAATACGGCTCTCCGGAAGAAGCGCAGCTTGATCTTGCAGCGCAGGTGCTGGGCCGAGGAAAAACTTCCCGGCTCTACAAGCGCCTCGTCTATAAAGACCAGACTGCCACCAGCGCCACGGCTAGTGACGACACAAACGAAATCGGCGGCCAGTTTGATTTCACCATCACGGCCAAGCCAGATCAGGACCTGCAAAAAGCCCAGGCAAACTTCCGCAATTCTGAGAAAGCTGCTGATGAAGAGCTGAAAAACTTTCTGAAGAACGGTCCTACAGAAGCTGAACTGCAACTGGCCAAGACGCAAATCTTTGGCAACTATGCGCGCATTGTTGAGCGTATTGGCGGGTTCGGCGGCAAGAGCGATCTGCTTGCCCGCTGCCAAACTTACACCGGCAATCCTGATTGCTACAAGGATTACCTCAAGTGGGTCCGGGCCGCTACGCCCGCAACAGTAAAGAAAGCCGCCAATGACTGGCTCAGCGACGGCGACTACGTTCTTGAAGTGCAACCGTATCCCGCCAACCTGAAGACTGACGCCAAACTGGATCGCTCCAAGCCGCCAGCCACCGGCGGACCTATGTCACTCAAGCTGCCGCCAATGCAGAAAGCCACGCTTTCCAACGGGCTAAAGATTGTGCTGGCAGAGCGCCACACCGCGCCAGTCGTAAACTTCTCACTTTTGGTGGATAGCGGCTATGCTGCCGATCCATCCAGCGCTCCTGGAACCGCCAGTTTTTCACAGCGCATGCTGGAAGAAGGCACGCCCACGCGCGACTCGCTCAAGATCGGCGAAGAGCTGGAATCGCTTAGCGCAAACTTTAACGCCGGCGCAAATCTTGACTGGGCGATTGTCAACCTGAACACGCTTACGCTCACCATGGATAAAGCGCTTGATGTTTACGGTGACCTCATTCTGCATCCTGCGTTTCCACAAAAAGAGTTTGCACGGCTGCAGCAGGACCGGCTTGCCGGCATTCGGCGGGAAAAAGTGCAGCCGCAGACGATGGCACTGCGTGTGGTGCCACAACTGCTCTACGGCAAAGGGCATCCTTACTCATTGCCTTTCACCGGTAGCGGCACTGAAGCCAGCGTAAGCAAGCTTACGCGTGAAGACCTGGCCAAGTGGCATGACACATGGTTCAAGCCCAATAACGCAACCTTGCTGATTGTTGGCGATACCACTCTGGCTGCCATCAAACCCAAACTGGAAAAACTTTTCGCCGGATGGAAGCCCGGCGACGTGCCCAAAAAGAACGTTACAAAAGTGACGGAGCCGGAAAAGAACGTCGTTTACTTGATTGACCGCCCTGATTCCAAGCAGAGCATTATTTTTGGCGCGCAACTGGGGCCGCCGCGCAATGATCCTGACGCTGTCGCCCTGCAAATAGTCAACGATGTTTTCGGCGGCAACTTCGGTTCGCGTATCAACATGAACCTGCGGGAAGATAAGCACTGGTCATACGGAGTCTTCAGCGTGCTGCCCGCAGCGCGGGGCCAGCGGCCTTACCTGAGCATTTCTCCGGTGGAGACCGACAAGACCAAAGAGTCCCTGACTGAACTGGTCAAGGAATACAAGGACATCGCCGGCCGCAAGCCCATCGCGGAAAATGAACTGAAAGACGAGCAGGACAATGCGACACTCGGCCTGCCCGGAAGTTTTGAAACCGTGCAGCAACTCGCCGGGGCCTATAGCCAGATCCTGCAATATGGCCTGCCGGAAGATTACTTCAATACCTTCACCGAAAAGGTGATGTCGCTTACGCCGCAGTCCGCCAACGAGATCGCTAAAAAGTTCATCTTGCCGGACCATCTAATTTGGGTAGTCGTCGGCGATATGAACAAGGTCGAAGCCGGCATCCGCGAGCTGAACCTGGGCGAGATCCACAAAATCGATGCGGATGGAAACGCCGTGCAGTAGATAGATTGTAGTTTTGTTACGAAAGCCCGCCGAAAGGCGGGCGTAACATTGCTACATCTCTCTCTGCCTCGGGGGCTTCGTTCCATCGACGCTCCGGGGGACTGCCACATACCTCCAGTCCCGCCATCCTGTGCCCAAGCGCAACCTGAACCTCACCCGCTAGCAGCTAAATTGTCAAGGATCACTTTCTTCATCCGCCTGAGCGGCTTGCAAATGCCACTTTTTGGCATTGCGGCGATCTGGCAACCCAAACTCACCTGCTGATTAACAGCTCATTCCCTTGCCTACCCCCTCCCAAGGTATCCCACCGGATCCCAGTTTGGCGTAGGTTTATCCCACTCCGGCTTCCTGACCGCAACCCTTAATAAGCGGGTCATAAGCATAGATTTTTGCGGCTTTGTAAGCACCGATGGGACATCCTAACGCACTCTAGTTTTGCGAATCAATAGCGAACTAGGCCATTGTTCTTTTCCCGTGAATGCTGCAGACATTATCTTCCCAAAGCAAACCGGACGGAATGTCTTTGACTAACCGTTGCGAGGTTCATTTCGTCCAATTGCACCGCCGAATTGGCGGGTCTCCGCTACTCCTCCGGAATTCAATTTTTCCGTTTGAGAAATTCTCGGGCGCTTTCGGGATCCATCTCCATCCATCGCTGGAGAGCGATTTGGTCTCCGGTTTCGGCCCGGCTGCGAAGGATGGGTAGCAGAAGCGGTAAACGAACAGCAAGCCAAAGCTCGTCTAACAGTCTGGCCTTGAAGTCTTCAGGGAGATCGTTCCAGTTCTCCACCAGAGTAGCAATGACTGGCTCCTGGAAATGCGTTATTCCGGCGGGAACCGGGAGGACGCGGGGCGGGTTGGCCAGCACAGCCATCAGAGAGATGATGCGCGCACCGCCTTGTTTGCGGGGAAGCGCCTGGAACAGCACCTCCCTCTGCTCGTCCACTATTTTTTGGGAAACTATCATCATGTCATAGCGCGGTGACTCGGCGCGATTCAGTAACCCCACCAGCAGTTCAAAAAAACGCGAACTCACCGGCGTCTCAGGGTCTACAAGCAGGCGCTGCATCTCTTGCACACCAGTTTCGACATTCGGCGAGCGAGCGAAGCACCCGTATCCGGCGCGATCATGAATAGCGAGGTGCGCCTGGGCAAGTGCCGCGTTCGGTGTTCCCAAATAGCAAAAGGCCTTCGCAGCCTCACGGTTTTCAGGCTGGACATCAGGGTTGCGGCAGGCTGAAAAAGTCTCCACCCCTTTGCGTATGATTTCCTGCTCCCAATCCGTATCAACCGGCACAATGCGGATAGCCAGTTCGCTGCTCACGGTGACTGTCTTAGTCTTGGGCCCATCACCAGGCTTGTGCTGCGGTTTATGGTCGTCCAGGGCGATCTCGACCGTCTGACGGACTTTGTATTTTCCCGGCTGCGAGAAACGAACAAGATCAGAAAGCGTCTCCCGATTCATGACGGGTTCACGAGTGAGGTTGCGAGTGGCTACATCGAACGTAGGGCCACCGTCCGTAAGAGGAATGAGATCTAACCTTCGGTCCTGCCAGCCCTGGGCAGGAGTGATGGTGAATTGCCACGGAGTAACGAAGTAGCACTGGGGGAACCCGAAACCCGGGTGCCAGAAAAGATTGCACGGCGCCAGATAGCGATGAACCTTGGTGGAGGAGAAAGACACCTGGATGGGAATGACTTCGCCAATGTGAAAGACAGTGGAACCACTGGTTGTTCGAAAATCCATGGTCAGGCCGGACGTCTCGTCCGCGAGAGCGATGTGCGAAGAGAGGACAGCCAGCAACAGCAGGACCGCTCTGACCAATGGAGGCATATCCTCAAGAACGCGAGAACCGGCAGACTTTGCAGGGCACATGCGCAACAAGCCAGAACATTTTTTTTTGCGCGGGCTCACGTTTTCAAGCGGTCTTTGGCATGTGGCTGATCGCCGGTTTCGGCCGTCTGGGGCTTAGTTTGTCGGTTTGCTGTTCCAGGCGTATTGACGACAATATTTGCTTATACCAGCCCCTCATGCTTAATTGAGGAGCACCTGCCTCGGTGGTGAGATTTTTGGTTTTTCCCTCTTTCGCACCCTTTGCGGTAAAAGCCCAAACACGCGATACTGGATTCAGTGGATCACGTGGTGAACTTCCTCGATCAAGCCAAGCTCAATCCCCAGCAGCGCGAAGCGGTTGAAACCGTTGACGGGCCATTGCTCATTCTGGCCGGCGCCGGTAGCGGCAAAACCCGTGTGATTACCTATCGTATTGTGCATCTGATTGAGAACAAAAGCGTTGAACCGGATTCGATCCTGGCCGTGACGTTCACGAATAAAGCTTCAGCAGAGATGGCAGAGCGCGTCGGCCAACTGCTGGGTGGCCGGACACTGCGCAAGCCGCTGATTGCCACATTCCATTCTTTCTGTGTGCGCGTGCTGCGGCGGGACATTGAAGAGCTAAGGATTGGCGGAGCAGAATCAAAGCCCGGCGGTGCGGGCTACAAAAAAGATTTCGCCATCTATGACGAATCCGACCAGCAGGCCGTGGTCAAAGGCGTGATGCGTCGACTCGGTCTGGACGACAAGCAGCTCAAGCCCAGCGCCGTGCTCTCCCGGATTTCATGGGCCAAGAACCACATGCTCGATCCGCAGGAACTGTACCTGCAGTCGGCCGACCCGATTACTGAGAAGATCGCGCATATTTTTGAGGAGTATCGCAAGGAGCTGCGCAAATCGAACGCGCTGGATTTTGACGATCTGCTGCTGGAAACGGTGCGGCTGCTGAAGTCGTCCTCGGCGGTGCGTGAACGCTATCAGCGACGTTACCAATACATCCTGATCGACGAGTACCAGGACACAAATCGTCCGCAGTATGAGTTGATCAAGCTGCTCGCCGGGCCGGACCACAATGTCTGCGTGGTGGGCGATGAAGACCAGTCGATTTATTCCTGGCGCGGGGCGGACATCCGCAACATCCTGGAATTTGAAAAAGATTTTGGTGAAGCGCACATTATTCGCCTGGAGCAGAATTACCGCTCCACGCAGGCGATATTGGAAGCCGCGTCGGCAGTAGTGTCCAACAATCTAAAGCGCAAAGGTAAGACGCTGTGGACGGCGCGCCAGGGCGGCAACAATATTGGCTATTACGAAGCGCCCGATGGCGAGAATGAATCGCTCTTTGCC
Organism: Candidatus Angelobacter sp.; assembly: GCA_049688735.1. Lineage (GTDB taxonomy): Bacteria > Acidobacteriota > Terriglobia > Terriglobales > Acidobacteriaceae > Angelobacter. The sequence goes on from JBAVLE010000251.1 coordinate 26,422, forward strand.
GCCGACTATATTTCTCGCTACCTGAAGAAAATGAAAGAAGAAGGCGCGGAAGACGTGCGCGTGGCTGTGCTGTACCGTCTGAATTCGCAATCGCGACTGATAGAAGAAGCTATGCGGCGCTATCAGCTTCCTTATCAGGTTGTGGGCGGCTTTTCTTTCTATGAGCGCGCGGAAATCAAGGACATGATCAGCTACCTGAAGCTGATCAACAATCCCCAGGACTCAATTGCGCTGCTGCGTGTTATCAACACGCCCGCGCGCGGCATTGGCAAATCGACGGTGGAGACCTTGGAGCGATTGTCACTTGAAACGGGCATGTCGCTTTGGTCGGCGATTAGCGAAGCCATTGAGCGCAGGTTGCTGCCGCAGCGCGCCTGCGCTGCGTTAAAGAGCTTCAAAGAGCTGATTGAAGATGCACGAGCGATGCTGCTTGGGACGTTTGCTGATCGTCTCACAGGTGGAGCGCAGCCGCCCTCGGCTGCGGTCGAAACCCGAGGAGCACAGCTGCCTGCCGCAGTGAAAGAAGACGACGTCGCTTTTGAGCCCGGGGAATTCGGAGAGAATATCAGTTTTGATTTCGGCGCAAATGATGAGCCGGAAGAAGAAGAGGGAGCAACATCCGAAAACTCAGAAGAAATTCCCAAAAGCTTAGGGGATGCGGAACCCGCGGAAGCTATAGAAGGCTTTCGCGCACCTGGCGGCGTGGCCACAATCCCTGAAATCCTCAAGTTTCTGATTGACCGCACTGGATACATTAAGCAACTGGAAGAAGAGGCCACACCCGATTCGCTGGCGCGCATCGATAACCTGCGCGAACTAGTAAACGCCGCCATGGATTCACGCGATCGCGGCGAGACGCTGGCGGAATTTCTGGACCACGCTGCCCTGGTGAGCGACGTGGATACATACGATCCGCGTGGCACGGTCACGCTGATGACCTTGCACTCCGCCAAGGGGCTGGAGTTTGGCCTGGTGTTTCTGGTTGGCATGGAAGAAGGATTGTTTCCGCATTCGCGCGCCTTCAATGATCCTGACCAGATGGAAGAAGAGCGCCGCCTTTGCTATGTGGGCATGACGCGCGCCATGGACCATCTGGTGTTGAGCACTGCCCGCTATCGCCGTCGCTACGGTACGGACATGCCGGACGCCACGGTGCCTTCAAGATTTCTGGAGGAAGTGCCGCCACAGTTGCTGGAAGAACTGGGGACATCGTCGCGGGCGCGACAAGCCGCATCGCATCAGAGCGCCGATTACGGAGAGCGCCATTACAGCTATGAGGACGAAGACCAGAGCGTGACGTCATACGGATCCAAACCCCGGAGCCCCCGGACCGCGCCGCCTTTGCGCGGGTCGGGGTCAAACGGCGGATATACTGGTCCCAAGTACAATTCCATTGACAATATTGCTGACTTCTTTGCTTCGCGCGGCAAGAAGTTTACAAAGCCGCAAATTCCGGTGGAGAAGGCGACAGGCGGCAGCTCTTTTCGTCCCGGACAGCGCGTGAAACATCCGAAATATGGCGAGGGAGTGGTCTACCGGCGCGAAGGTGAAGGAGAAAACGCCAAGATTACGGTACAATTTCCACGATTCGGATTGAAAAAGCTGATGGAAAAGTACGCGCACCTGGAGCGAGCGTAAGGATTTTTCGCAACATATCTCTAAAATAAGAACAGGAAATAGGGCAGGTACATGGCAAACACGAAGGCACTGAGCAAGGAAGAACGCAAGAAAACAAAGCGCACGGCGCGCAAAAAGCAGGCGCCCAAGAAGCCCCGCGAATACGCGCGCGGCTCCAAGAAGCCCAAGATGAAGAAAATGGCTCGCGGCACCGCCAAGCGTTAAGCATTGATGACGGCGTAGAGGCGCCTTGGTGCGTTTTTACGCCGCGCTTCTACGCCGCATTGCTGTTTCGGCGTCATCACTTACTTCTCGCGCACTTAAGGAGGCCTTTCTGGCCAGCCAAATCTTCGCCAAGAAGTCCATTGACAAGCTGATTTCGGATTCGGAAAGGCCGGGGCATCGTCTGCCTAAGTCATTGGGCCCGTGGTCGCTGACCGCGCTTGGTATCGGCGCGATCATCGGCTCGGGAATTTTTGTGCTCACCGGCACGGCGGCTGCTGGAGAGTTTTCCACGCCTTCTTTGCTCCATGCTCAGGTGCTTGACGTTTTCCAGAATTTATTTCAGCACGGAAACCTTTCCGGTGTGCTTCTTCATGGGCGCCCACCGGCGGGGCCGGCAATTGCGATTTCATTTCTTCTGGTGGCAATTGCGTGCAGTTTCGCTGGCCTGTGTTATGCCGAACTCGCCTCAATGATTCCCATTGCGGGCAGCGCTTACACGTATTCATACGCCACATTGGGTGAATTGATCGCATGGATTATTGGCTGGGACTTGATACTGGAATACGCAGTGAGCAACGTGGCCGTTGCAGTCGGTTTTGGTGGATATCTCAAAGCACAGCTCACCGCGTTTGGACTCCATGTTCCCGACAACTGGTCGACACCTGTCTGGACCGGAGGACATTGGTCAGGCGCTTACTTTAATGTTCCCGCCTTTCTCATCGTTTTCATTTTGACCGTGCTTCTGGTCTGGGGCATTCGTGAATCGGCGGGCGCCAACAACATTATGG
>JBAVLE010000252.1:0-5164 GCA_049688735.1 Candidatus Angelobacter sp.
GGCGTAAGCAGCGGCACCAATGCGAAGATCGCAAAAAATACAGTTGCAAATAAAGCCGTTACCGTGCGCTCAGACGAGTCATAGTATTCTGCGCTCCAGCCCACATACATCACAGCGGTTCCCAGCATGGCGCCCCACACAATCCGCCGCCAGGGTTTGAAAGCCACCATCGCCAGAATCGCAAGATCGAGCAGCACAACGTATGAGAACAAAACAATATCGTGGTTCTCTCCTGTGGAAACCAGCGCGGGCGTGCTGAAGCCGCCGATCGTGGCATAGACAGCAAGAATTTCTGCCTCTTGGGTAAGTGCCAGCGTAATTGTGGAGGCGGTCACAAGGATCATCGCCAGAAAGGCCACCGACGCGGGAATAAGATGGAAATATTGCGACGCCGCCCACAATGACAAATAAAGAATGCCGATGCCGACAGCCTTAAGCGAGTAAGAGAACGCAGCGCTGCCCTTGCCACGAAAGCTCTCACTCCAAACCACTACAGCGATGCCAGCGATCAGGCCAATTGCTACCCGTCCACCTGGGCCGATCCAGCCGCTGTCAAACGCGTATTTCAAAAAATAAGCAACGCCAATGAGAATCGCGACAATGCCGATCCTATTCAGCCACAACTTGCCGATGGTGCCTTCAAGACTTTCTGAAGAACGGGGCGCAGCCTGGGCGAACTTTCGCGCCACCACGTTTGGCCTCGGCGGAATATGCGGCATGGGCGGCGGAGGCGTAGGCGTGGCCTGGCGTTCTGCGTCTTCACGCGACACCGTGATTGGCGGCTGCTCAGGAGTTCTGGTGATTGCCGGCGGCGTGGCCGCAGCTTGTGTTCCTGAAATAACTTGGGACTCGATCCTGGCCGATTGTTCCAGCCGGTGAACTCGCGCAGTCAAGGACGCAACCTGCGCCCGAAGCGCTTCCAGTTCATCCTGTGGATTGGCCATGCGGCTAAGCTATCGCATCTGCCATTGGCAGCGCAAAGGATTTGTTGTGTGGCAATTGAATATAAAGAGCGCCGCGGGTTTCCGGGTTTTGTGTTCGATACCGCGCCTTGAGCGGGGTGGTTCCGTCTGGGACCTCCGCGTTGCTTTTTGGCTTTGTCTCGCGGATGAATGTTGCCGGTTTAGAGTGAAATAAGCAATCTGCGGCTGAAGCTGAAGTATCTAGCTAAAAACAAATGAGCCAATAGCCAAAGGCTAAGAGCTAAGAGCCAACGATCAATTCCACTTCAATCCTTTAAGCTGGTCCAGGTTCACATTGCCGCCACTGAGCACTGCCACTACTTTCGAGCCCGAAGGTGCTTTGACCAGCCCGTGCAACAGCGCTGCCACCGGCGCCGCGGCCGCGCCTTCCACTACCAGCTTGCAACGCGACATGATCCAGATCATCGCATCAAAAATCTCTTTGTCAGGCAGCGTCACAATGTCATCCACAAAGCGCTGGACAATCGAAAAGTTGTTTTGCCCAACGGTCTTCACGCGCAAGCCGTCAATGATGCAATCAATCCTGTCCAAGGTGACCACGCGCCCGGCTTCAATGCTCCGCTTCATGCCCGGCCCGTCTGAAGATTCCACGCCGATAATTTTGATCTTGGAATTCAACTGCTTCAGGGCCATCGATACGCCAGAAATCAGTCCGCCGCCGCCAATCGGCACCACTGCGATATCTATTTCAGGAAAGTCTTCATACACTTCCAGCCCCAGCGTTCCCTGCCCGGCAATCAATTGCAGATCGTCAAAAGGATGGATGTAGGTGTAGCCGCGCTCTTCCACAAGCTGCTTGGCTTTTTCGTTGGCCTCGTCCCAGATCAGGCCATGCTGCACCACCTCTGCGCCGTATGCCCGGGTAGCGTCCACCTTGGATTGCGTCGCATTCGTGGCCATCACCACTACCGCTTTTATTCCGTAAACGCTCGCCGCCAAGGCCACTCCCTGGGCATGGTTTCCTGCCGAAGAGCAAATCACGCCTCTCTTCTTCTGCTCTTCCGTAAGGTGGCTGAATTTATTCAATGGCCCGCGGAGTTTGTACGATCCGCCCTTCTGAAATATCTCCGCCTTCAGCCGCACGTCATAGCCGGTGTGCTCACTCAGCAGCCGCGACGCCAGCAGCGGCGTGTGATAAGCAAACGATGAAACGATTTTTCTTGCGGCCTGAAATTCCTGCAGGGAAACTTCCGGGGGGGCAGAGACTTGTGTGGGCATGGGTTGTCCTTTGGAAATTTGCACTCAAGAGACCTGAAAAGTTTATCAAAGTAACGGCGGGTAGAGCCACGTGCAACCGGCAAAGCTTCTCCCAAGATTCCCAGAATCGGCCTCTTGAAATATCGATTCGCGCGCAGCAATCTGGCTGCTGACTGCTGCTCGGACCGATTTCCAGCTTTCTACGCCGCCTTCTTCTGCCCGCGATACACCGGCAGAAACTCCTCCTGAACGAACGTTTCAAAAGAGGTTGGCGTTGTGTTCCGTGACGACCGTTGGTCCAGCGCCCGCATATGCCCGGAGTTCAAAGCCTCCGCCATCTCCAGGATCAGGCTTGCCACGTTCGGCGACATGCCCATCTGAATGAAGATGGGCTGCATCTGCTCACTCGGTCTCTGGACATACTTGAGATCGGGTTTTTCAATTGTATTGCGGATAATCGCAGTCACCTCATCCATGCTGAGGTCGCGCTGGCCCAGCAGTTCACGCGTCTGCTTACCGCTGAAATCAAGGGCCGCTAGCAACTCCGCCGCGGCGCTTCCAATGTCCCTGGTCGCGATCAACGGCAGCTTGAGGTCGCCGCGCAGCGGACCCACCGCAAAGCCCATAGCATGGATCGCCGCCGCCTGACCCAGCGTGTTTTCCATGAAATAACCAGCGCGCAGATGCAGCACATTCAGCCCTGCAACCCGGTTCAGGATTTCCTCAAACTCATGCAGGCCGGCTACCGGCCCCGTGCCCGCTTCTTTGTCCGCGCCTATGCTGCTGAGCGCGACGGCGTGCTTGACTTGGGCGCTCTCCAGCCCTCCCGCAATTGCTTTGGCTAGGCGCTGCTGCTCGCTGCGAAATTCCTGGCTGGTCCCATTCGGCGGGATCATTGCATACACGCCCTCCGCGCCAGTGAATGCCTCGGTGAGAGCGGCCTGGTCGCTCAGATCGGCCACAAAAGCTTCAGCCCCACGATCAACCAACGGTTGCAGGCGCTCCTTGCTTCTTCCGATCACCCGAACTGTTTTTTTCTTGTCCAGCAAGTGGCTTGCAACCACATGCCCCGTGTTCCCTGTTGCTCCGGTTACAACGTACATCGTGACCTCCATCCAGTTATCGATGTCCTTGGCATGGAGAATGATGCAAAAACTATCTGCAAATTCCTTTCACCACTTCCAGCACTCTCTCACAATCTTCCCTGCTCACGTCATTGTGCGTAACAAATCTCATCTGCTCGTGATCGATTCCTGCGGCCAAAACTTTCTTCTCCCCTAATTTGCGACTGAATTCGGCGGTGTCCATTCCAGTGCCCACGATGCTGAATACCAGAATATTCGTCCGGACTTTCTTCGCGTCGATTTTGATACCCTTAATCTCCGCCAAGCCCTCAGCCAGCACCTTCGCGTTGTCATGGTCTTCCTGCAAACGCGCCGGCATCTTTTCCAGCGCGATCAATCCTGCCGCGCCCAGCACACCGGCCTGGCGCATGCCGCCGCCCATGGCTTTGCGAAATACGCGAGCTTTGTCAATAAACTCCTTGCTGCCCACCAGCATCGATCCCACCGGCGCGCAAAGACCCTTCGACAAACAGAACATCACCGAATCAAACTTGCGCGCGAGATCCGCGACAGTCTTTCCCGTCGCCGTAGCGGCGTTAAAAATCCGCGCGCCATCCAGATGAACCGGCAATCCCAACTCATGCGCGCCCTCGCAGATTTCGTCGGCTATATCTTGCGGAAAAACTGTCCCACCGGTAAGGCTGCCGGTGTTCTCCAGTTCAATCAGCCCCGTCTGCGCGCGATAGTACGCCTGCGGTGCAATCCTCTTCTTGATCTGTTCCCAGGTAATCACGCCGTCTTCACCATAGATTGTCCGCGGCTGGCAGCCGGAAAATGCCGCCACCGTAGCTGACTCCAAATTGATAAAGTGTGCGCGCTCTTCGCAAATAATCTCCTGTCCATGCTGTGTGTGGCACCGGATCGCCACCTGGTTGCCCATGGTGCCCGAGGGAACAAAGATTGCGGCTTCTTTCTGGAAGATCTGCGCTGCCCGCTCCTGCAAGCGATTCATGGTCGGGTCTTCGCCATAAACATCGTCTGCGACTTCGGCTTCAGCCATGGCCTTGCGCATCTCCGCCGTGGGCTGCGTGACGGTATCACTGCGCAGATCGATAGCCTGCTGTGTTTTGCGATTTTCGGATTGGGCTGATTGAGGCTGGGTTAGCTTCGAGGGCATTTATGTCCTGTCTTCAAAAATTTCTATGAACAACATGGCGATTGTCATCCCGACGGCCGTAAAGCGAACGCGCGATTTCATCAGCGCGTGAGTAGGCCGGAGGGACCTTTTGTTTAGCTCGCAACCGACCTGTCTACTCCAATAAATCTTCCAAAGACTTCATTCGATAGCATACGTCCGCGGTTCGTCAATCGCAGATTTTCTCCATTACGAATTAGCAAGCCCTCTTTCACCAGTTCGTCAATTATCGATTCAAACTTTTCCACTGCCCCACCAAAGGCTTCACGCAAACGTCCGAGATCCACCCCACGATTCAACCTCAAACCCAAAAAGAAACTTTCTTCCAGCGCCTGCTCGTGATTCACCGTTGATGCTTTGAGATCCGCGCTCAGAAAGAATCGGTCATAGTCATCCGTTGTAGCCAGTCGCACGCTTTCCACTTCACGATTTCGCGACGGCAGCATCGAGTGCGCGTCCACGCCGAAGCCCAGATACGGCTGACGCGTCCAGTATTTCAGGTTGTGGTGAGACTCGAAACCCGAGCGCGCAAAGTTGGAAATCTCATACTGCTGCACGCCTGCCGCATTCAAACGCTCGCACGCTGTCTCATAAAAATCAGCTGCCAGGTCGTCGTCGGGAACAAAATGCGCGTGGTATTTTGTTCCGCCGGCAATCAGTTCACGTCCCAGCCGCGAGTCTTCGTCCACTTCAAGCATGTAGACGCTCACATGCGGAGCGCCGGT
>JBAVLE010000253.1:0-20219 GCA_049688735.1 Candidatus Angelobacter sp.
TGAGCAACCCAGAACTCGACCAGCCTCGTCAGACCCGAAACCAGGAGCAGGCCACCGGCCGCGACAGCCCAGCGAGCCACGCCTCGACCGTGCGTGTAATTGACGACTGCCATCACGACGCATAGAACGGCGCCCACCGGCGCGATCACGTTGCCGATCCAATTGACCAGGTTCAGGAAGGCGCCTTCGGGCTGCGCCGCCGTCTGCCCTTGTACAGCCTTGTTGGTCGCCGGCGCCCCACCCAGGTTTTGAGCGGTGGCGATCATAGGAACAAATTGCACGAGGGTGAACAGCAGCAGGCTTGTCGCCAGAATTCTCTGGCGCCTGCTTTGAATATTTAAGGAATTCATCAGCGATTCTCCCAGCTGGCAGCTTGTCGCTGCTCAGCCGCGAGTGGGAAGATAGGACGGCTTCAAGATTCGCGCAAATTTATCCCGTCAGATTCAGACTCGTCGTCAAGCCGCTCGTTGCGGGAAGTGCCTGGCGCCGGTTTTTGGGTTCGTGTCTGGGTTCTCAATGGTGATGGTGCGTATCGGAAACACAATGATATTGTTGGATCTGCGCTACAAACGGACGCATCTGGCCGGCGAGTCTGGCATGTTTTTGGAGAAGATCAAGTATCTGGCAGCATGTTCGGGTTTTTGCCCAGATGCTCCGAAGATGCTACTCTCGGATTGGCTCGCTCTGAGTCAAGCATTGCATCTATCCGGCACGCTTTCCAAACAACAAGTAATTGGCACCAGGTTCGGGTTTTTGCCCAGGTACTCTGAAAAATACTGCCTCAGATTAGCGATGTGACGGGGTCGGCACTTCGAAACCCGCCGCAGCGGGAATGCGGATACTCCGGCTTCTGCCGGCAACGCTCAACAGTTCGTGCTTGAAAATCCTAATGTGACATGGAGCGCGTTTAAATCATGCTTTCCGAATGCGGGCAAAGCAAGATCAGGAAGCAGGAAGTCGGTTCCAGTCCGTTAGTGCACACCATAATAATCTACTCGTCTCGCAGCGTTACATTAGGATCAATGCGAATGGCGCGTATGGTTGGAATTACCGTAGCCGTGAAACCGGTGGCTGCGAGAATTGCAACCACAGCTCCAAACGTCAGGGCATCCATGGAACTCACTTGAAAAAGCAGGCTGCTCATAACGCGGGTTGTTATCATCGCCCCGATAATACCAGCGCCGATTCCTATTCCAACCAGCTTCATTCCGTGGCTGAGCACCAGGCCCATGATGTGGCCTGGCTGCGCACCTAAAGCCAGGCGTACGCCGATCTCACGCGTGTTCTGGCTTACCAGATACGCGAGGACGCCAAACACGCCGACCGCGGCAAGGACCAGGGCAAACACGGCGAAGGCGCCCAGCAAAGTGCTGGCAAACCGTGGGCGGGCCAGAGCGTGCTCAAAAATATCCCGCATGGTCTGGACGTTATAGATGACGGCGTTCGGCTCAATGGAATGGATCTCCCGCGTAATAGAAGGAGCAAGAGCGGCGACATCGGAATTGGAGGAACGCAGCGCAACAAACATGCCGTTTGAGGGCTGTTGAACGTTCGAGAAATAGACGACGATCTTCCCGTCGGTTGCCAGACTGTCCTGTTTCACCGTTCCAACCACACCGGCAATAGTGAAGGGCTTTTTAGGATCAAACCAGACATGCTTTCCTATGGGGCTTTCGTGCGGCCAGAACCGCTGCGCAAACTTCTCGTCGATCAGCACCACAAGCGGCGCGGTCTTTTCGTCATGGTTGTCAAAGAAGCGGCCATGCAGCAGGGGAATCTGCATGGTGCGGAAGTAATCGCTGCTGGCCAGGCGAAGGTCCACCTGCAACACCTGGTCCGGAGGCGGATTATAGCCTTCAACCTTGATGCCTCCCCAACCCACTGTTCCAGTCAAAGGAAGCGCGGAGACCTCGCCTTCCGCTACCACTCCCGGCAGGTGGGAGATGCGGTTCTCAGCTTCACGGTAAAATCCGAGAACTGCGTTGTCATTATTTCTATAGGCTGGCCCGGTAACCGCGACCTCAAACGTGAGTATGTTGCTGGTACTGAATCCCGGCGGAACACTCTGCAAGCGCACAAAGCTGCGGACGAGCAAGCCCGCCCCAACCAGCAGGACCAGCGAGAGCGCGAGTTCTGAGATCACCAGCAATCCGCGCAGCTGATGCCGCGAGATGCGCAGTCCGCCATCGCTTTGGCCGGCGCGGCCGCCTGATTTCAGCGTGGTGTTCAGGTCCACTTTCAGCGCCCGCCACGCTGGCGCCAGGCCAAACAGAATTCCTGTGAGCAGAGAAATGCCGAAGGTAAAAAGAAGGACAGCAATGCTGATGGTGATTTCATTGACGCGCGGAATATTCCCAGGCTTGATAACGTGCACAAGACGAATGCTCCACCATGCGATGATCAGCCCGGCCGCGCCTCCGATCAATGAGAGCAAGACGCTCTCCGTCAACAACTGTCGCATCAGGCGCTGCCATCGCGCGCCCAGCGCGGTGCGGACGGCAATCTCTTTCGCGCGTCCGGTAGCCCGCGTCAGCAACAGGTTGGCTACGTTGGCGCAAGCGATCAGCAGCACCACAGCAACAGATCCCAGCAAGACCAGCAGCACCCGGCGGACGTCGCCCACCACCTGCTCCTGCAGTCCAATAATGTGCATGCCAAAGGTGCGGTCGCGCTTGTCTTTCTCGCGAATTCGGCCGGCAATCGCATTGATGTCTTCCTGCGCCTGCGCAATCGTGACTCCCGGCTTGAGGCGCACCATGATGTTGTAATTCTCGTCGCCCCGTTTTTGTGCCGCATCAGGACCAAGCGGAAAGGGAAGAATTGCACCCACATTTTCCATCGGGCCTTCAGAGGGCATGATTTCATCATTCAGCAGAAACTCGGGGCCAAGCACGCCCACCACGGTGTAGGGATTTCCGCTCAGGTTAATCGCCTTGCCGACAATTGCAAGATCGGAGCTGAAGTAGCGCTTCCATGCGCGATCGGTGAGCACCACCACCGGGGGCTTGCCAGGATGGTCCTCGTCTGCCGACAGCAGGCGTCCCATTCTGGCCTGAGCGCCCAGCATCGAAAGCAGGCTCGACTGGGTCTGCATCACGCTGATGCGCTCCGGCTGCTCGCGTCCCATTAGGGTAAAGTTCCTGCTCTGGGCCAGGGCCATCTGATCAAAGGAATGATTTTCGTTCTGCAGATCGACGTATTGCCCCGGCGAGGGCCAGTCACGAAAGATCCCGATGCCCGGCGAGTGCAGCCATATCGCCGCCAGCCTTTCCGGATGCGGATATGGCAGCGGATGCAGCAAAAGCGCATCAATAACGCTGAAGATAGCGGTGTTGGCCCCTATGCCGATGGCCAGTGAAAGCACGATAGCCAGGCTGGAACCAAGGTTCTTGCGCATCATGCGCAGGGCATAAACCAGATCCTGCAAGAGAATTTGCACTGGAGGCCTCGCCGGTATGGACTATACACGAGCTTCTGGACTTTAGACGTGCTGCATTGAATTTCGTACCAAGGCTGAATATGGCTTATGACCTTTTCGGCTGCTCCTGAATTAAGCTAAGAAGCAGGCAATCGATGCTGCCAGCGTGATGCCATACGAAATCCAAACTCTTTTCGAATCGGGCCCAGCAGGCACGAAGAAAGCACCGTCCAGGCTAAAACAGTAGAACGATTACGAGATGAATACTCTGATCGGCATATTTTGTTCGTCGGCTGCTTCCACAAACAACTTCCTTCAAGCGGAGAGTATACAGCTCCTCCCAGGTCATCCATTGACCAGTCCGCCGATGTCCGGAAACAAGCAAATATGCAAACCATGGAATTTTGCAACGTACCCGGCCGGCGGGTGTAATCTGCATGACCAGATCCTATAAAGGTCGAAGAGCCAGACATGCTTGCAATATCCGCTCGGCACATTGGGCGGGGAGAGTGTGGCTTTCCATATTTCGGGCACTTGGGCACTAAGGAAAACCGCGGTTGCAGATTCATGATTTAGGAATCATTTGGATGTCGAGACGATCTCGGGGCCCAGCGGCTGACTTCGGCGCGGTTGGGGGGAATGGGCAGAACGACAGTTTACAACGTCTTTAGCGAGGTTCGCTTTCAGAGTGTGTTAGCAGTTCGCGGAATTTAGTTCGCCAAGCAAGCGTAAATGTCCAATGCTGGAGGATGCGCTTGTCAAACGAAATAGCAGAACAACTTGACTCTCTCGCCCAATCTGATCATGCGACTCTGCGTAATCTTTGGCAGCGGCACTTTGGTCGCTCTCCGTCTGAACAAATGCGTAGGGACATGTCGGTCCGAGTCCTTGCCTATACCAGGAAAGGGCACATGGCGGGCTAGCGACGCGCCTAAGAATTAGACAACTCATCGGGGAAAACATTCGCCTTTGCCTTAAACTCCGCGTTTCGATCTTTCCTGCTCTTTTTACCTGCACAAAGATGCGGTAGTCACCCGGCTTGGGGAAGCCATAAGGCAAAGAAATCTCTGCAAAGGGTGCGGCATGGTCCATGTTTTCCATACGACCTGCGATTGGGCGTTAACCAGGAGCGGAACGTTGAAGCCAAACGCCTCAATGCTTCTGGCGATCTGGCGGACCTGCTTGGCACTGTGCACGCGCGGGTTTTGGGGTCTTGTTTTCAACTCACCGATAGCGCGGTAGGTTACAGCTAAACGGTTGGCAAGCCGGACGTGGCTGCCAGGCGAGTGGGGTTGCTGCATTGAATTACGCAATCGAAACTCCTTTTTGAATTGACATAATTTCCTCCAGATTTTTCTGGGCCACGGCTTTCATAAGCCCCAAAAACAAAATCCACCCCGGCCCAACAGAACTGATTCAGCTATTCGCTGAACGTCCCCCGCTGCGCCCATCGGTGGAATTAAGAAGCCAGATTGTTTAGACGTCCCGCTCGCGTTTAATTTCATCCCGGAGCGATGAGGGCGTCCTGTTCACGCTACACGATCAATTTCGTGAACTCAATTTTGATATTTAAACCGAACGGCAATCCTGTCAATAGAAAATGGTATTTGAAGCGAAATAATTAGCAACTGCCTCCGCCTAGTCATCGCTGGCGGAAGCCGTAATACGCTGATCAGAGGAAGGGGCGGAATTTTCGGGACGAAGTTGGAAGATGTATTTGGCTTGCAAACTATTCTCAGCAGATTCTGATTCAAGTAACCGAACTTCGAAGGACGTCTTCGGGGAGAGAGAAATACAGTTTTCGATTGCCGTTCCCAAGGATCTATGCAGAGTTCCGGCAAGCAGATCGGTATCCATCAACCACCCGCTACCCATTTGACGATGAAGTGACATTCTTCCGACCAAACCGAATTTGGGAGTACTCAGTTCCAGGGTCAATATGACCTTCTCATCGTATCCGTTCTTCCAGACACGCTGTATAGGCATCTCCCATTGGTCGAGCTTCGCCTCGGCACCCAAGACGTCGGCATCGAGAAAAATCTCGAAACCATCAAAATCTGACTTCAGGCATTTCTCTAACAACGACAGAACCTGGTTGAGATCCTGCACCTTCTCGAGCGACGCAGCAATTTTCCGCAGGGCGATATCATGCGCGAAAACTCGCTTTTGCTGCCACACCCGTTTCCAAATCCGGTGAAACTCAGCAAATTCGTGGTAGCCGAGCTTACGCAAGCCAAAAAACATCAGCAGCAGAAGAATGCCGGCCACGGGGATGAGCATCAGATCAGACGGGTGGAGCAAAAAGAGGCTGAGAAGTGCGCAGCCAGCCGAAACTCCATAAAGAATCCACATCACTTGTCGTTGGTTAAGGCCCAGTTCCAGAAGCTTGTGATGAATATGCTCGCGGTCCGCGCCAAAAACAGAATGACCGCTGAGAAAACGGCGGAGCACGCTTATCGCCGTATCCATGAGTGGGACAGCAAGAGACAACAAGGGGATGGAAAATGAATCTAGTAGCGTCTGTTGCTTATGAGCCTCTGCCAGCACGAATCCGGCCAGCATAAATCCAACGAACAGGCTTCCTGAGTCGCCCAGGAAAATAGAGGCGGGATTGAAATTGAAGAACAGGAATCCCAGCATGGATCCTGCAAGAATCATGGTTGCAACCGCAACTCCGGTTCTACCTTCGGCAACGCTGACTGCGAAAATCGTTACCATCGAGAATAGGGCGGCGCCGGAAGCCAGCCCATCCAGTCCATCGATCAAATTAATTGCATTGCACACCAGCACAACCCAGAAGACAGTGGCAAGAAGGCAGATTCCAGAATTCACTGAAGCTGGGAGACCATGCCATTCAAAACAGGCAAAATGAAGTCCGCTGTAATACAGGCAGCATCCTGCCGCCACCTGAGACAACAACTTCACTTTCGCGGTAAGACCTCGAAGATCATCGATCAGCCCAACCAAAAAAAGCCAGGTAGCAGGAAGAAGCAATTTGAGCAGGTCATGGTTCACAGCACCGGCCACCCATCCCTGGGAACCCGCGAAACAAAAAACCCCATACAGCGCAAAAAAAGTGATGAATATGGCTATGCCGCCGAGTCTCGGAATGGGAGCGGTGTGGAGATGACGAGCGGACGAAGGCCCGTAAGCCAAACCGAAAGTACTCGCCAGATGACGAACAACCCATGTCAAAAGGGCGGCGACAATCGTCCCGATGATCAAAAAGCTAGTTAGAACAGCCATTAACTTTCCCGGAGCAGTACTTTGCGCCTTCTCGTAATCACTTTAGGGCTATCTGGAGTGCCTTAAAGGTACATCAATTCTGGGGGGTGTTAAGTAAGGTATTTAACACACTTCGGTAACTAATTGCACTGATTTTAATTTTGAAAAGATTAAGAAATATTTAGATCTAGTCCCTTCACTCCGTTAGTTTCATGCCGTTTTGGAAAGCAACCATACTTAGCACTTTGGCTTTTGGCGACCGGTTGCAGGGCATTCATTGAAAGCTTGACTGCCGACGAAAGATTGCGGCTGACGAAAGATTGCGGCCTACGCGGGCGGCCTCCCTCCGCCTGACTGCGCAACCCCGGTGCCTCGCTTAAGCAAATCCAAGTCATCAGTCGCCAGCCGGGCGGCGTAAAGCAAGCCTTCCATCTCCAGAAAAGTTAGCAGGGAACCTAAAAATTACTGTCCAAGGGTTCCGCGTTGTTCAAATCCTCATTTCGAACCCGGGAAGGGTGCCATGGGGCAGTGTTTAGTTGATTACGTCACTCTCTCATCCGTTCGGCAGCCTAAAAAGGAGATGAGGCTATACTTTCCTCAGTAAAACCAGCATCTTGGCCTAGGCTGAATTGCTTAAAAGACGTTGACGCACCATGTTTTACACTTGTGAATGCTAGCCGTCGCGTTCGACAAGAAGCGGCAGCCTGCCGTAGCTAATTAAAAGAGAAATCGTGCAAAAAATCATATTTATAGGAATTGTTGTCCAGAGTGTCCTCCTCTTGGCCAGTGCCAGTGCTCAAACTGAAAGGCCGCCATCATCCAGCTCAGACCGGCCACCAAGTACGCAAATCACGAACGTTCCTGCAGATGACAGGCGCGCGACCGATGCGGATACAGACCGGCAAGCAAGAGACCAGGCGGAGCAAGGGCCCCAGCGAAATGTCCGGTCGGAGATGCAGCACGCGTCTTCGCCCGCACCACTACCGCCCGAGCCAGACCTTGAATTTCAGGAATTTGTGGCCAGTTCGCTGGGCTATCGTCTTTCGATCTTCGGCCACGATCTTTTCCGCAACGCGCCTTCGACATTCGCTCCCGTAGACAGAATTCCGGTTACGCCCGACTACCTGATCGGGCCCGGCGACGAACTGCTGATCCGCGCCTGGGGCCAGATTGACGTGAATTATCGCGCTGTCGTGGACCGCACGGGATCGATTTACATACCCAAGGTCGGGAGCATTCAAGTTGTTGGCCTGCGTTATGATCAACTCCAGGCAACACTGCACGAGGCTATCGGCCGCGTCTATAAAAACTTCGATCTTACGGTCACACTAGGCCAGCTCAGGTCCATCCAGGTTTTTGTGATTGGCCAGGTCCGGCGGCCCGGAGTCTACACGGTTAGCTCTTTGAGCACGCTGGTCAATGCCCTGTTCGTATCCGGGGGGCCTTCCAACCGTGGATCCATGCGGCGTATTCAGTTGAAACGCAGCGGACAGATCGTGACCACATTCGACTTCTACGATCTGCTTGTCAATGGAGATAAGTCGAAAGACAGGCCGCTTCTTCCAGGAGACGTCATCTATGTTCCTCCGGTGGGGCGTCTGGTGGCACTGGCAGGTAGCGTAAATGTGCCAGCAATTTTTGAACTTCAGGAACATGACACCTTGGGCCAGGTGGTAGCGTATGCCGGAGGCATCACCACAACCGGCGCTTCAGAAAAGGCCATTGTCGAGCGTATTGATGATCACCATGGACGGAGTGCAGATGAGTTCACGCTGAGCGCGGACGGGCTAAGACGGGAGCTTCACGATGGCGATGTCGTGCGCTTTCTCCACATCTCGCCCAAGTTTGACAATGCAATCACATTGCGTGGCAATGTGGCTGTACCGGGTCGTTATCCGTTCCGCCCCGGAATGCGCGTTCATGATTTGATTCCCAATCGCCAGTTTCTAGTAACGGATGATTATTGGAGGAGGCAAAACCAGCTTGGGCGCAGAGCTGACAGCGGTTTTTTGCTTCCGGATGAACGCGAGCGCTTGAAGATTGCAAGCCCGCATCCGACGCTTGATAAATCGGCGCAGGGTACCACGGATCTTACAGACGTGGTTGGCAGAACTGAAGCCCAAAGAGTAAAAGAAGAAGAACTCAAGAATGAGGTGAAGCGTTCAGGTGCAGAAATAAACTGGGAGTATGCGGTTATTCAAAGAGTTAGCCCCTCCGATCTCACTACAAGCCTACTGCCCTTCAATCTCGGAAAGGCCATAGCCGGAGAAGAGAGTCAAAACATTGCTCTTCAAGCCGGCGACGTGATCACAATTTTCTCTCAACATGACATGCAAGTACCGGTCGGCCAGCAGACAAAGCTCATACGCCTGGAAGGAGAATTCCACACCGCAGGTGTTTACCAGGCCGAACCGGGCGAAGGATTGCGCCATTTGATCATGAGAGTGGGGGGCCTTACCCCACAGGCCTACCTTTACGGATCGGAATTTACGCGGGAGTCGACCAGGGAGGACCAGCAGAGACGTCTCGACGCGTACGTTAACGAGTTGGAACAATCCATTAACCGGAGCGCAAGTTCGCAGCGGAACCTTAATGGAGAAGAAGCACTCGCTGAACGGCAAACGCTGGAGGGGCAACGTCGTTTGCTTGAAAAGCTTCGCCAGCTTAAGGCAACCGGCCGCATTGTTTTGGAGCTTAAGCCAAACGCTGATAACTTAGCCGCCATACCAGACTTGCCACTGGAAGATGGCGACCGGTTGCTTGTACCCTTTCGGCCTGCGACGGTGAACGTTCTTGGGGCGGTGTATAACAGCAGTTCTTTCATTTTCAAACCCGGCAAGACAGTGGGCGATTACCTGCGAGTCTCTGGTGGTGCAACGCGTAATGGCGACAAGGGGCGTCTTTTCGTGATCAAGGCTGACGGTACAACGGTCGGCGGCCAAGGACACAATGGGCTGTTCTTGAAGAGTTTTAACGAAGCGAGATTAATGCCCGGAGACACAGTGGTGGTGCCAGAAAAACTGGACAAGGGTGCCGTGTTACGTGGATTCAAGGATTGGACGCAGATTATAGGTACATTCATCATTGGTGCAGCGGCTGCAAAAGTGTTGTTCCCGTAAGGGTGGCAACGTCATTTTCCTGTACCAGGAGCGCCGATTGGTTTATATCGGCAGTCGAACCAAGAAGCAGGGCGTGAGTTTTTTCAATGTGCGGAATTGCTGGATTCTGGCAGGCAAAGAGCGGAACCGACGTTCCCGGCGAAGTTCTCGTCCGCATAGGAAAGGCAATCAGACATCGTGGCCCCGACGATTCTGGAACGTTTTTTGACACCGCAACTGGGGTCGGCCTGGTCCACCGCCGCCTAGCCATTCTCGACCTCTCATCTGCGGGTCACCAACCGATGCTTTCCGACTCGGGCCGTTACACAATGGTTTTCAACGGTGAGATCTACAATTTCCAGAACATCCGGAACGAGCTCGGAGAAGAGCATGAATGGAGGGGGCACTCTGATACGGAAGTGATGCTCGCCGCCTTTGAGCGATGGGGCTTGGAATCTGCCGTACAGCGGTTCATCGGAATGTTCGCCTTCGCGCTGTGGGATCGCTTGGAGAAAAAGCTCTATCTGGTCCGAGACCGGCTGGGCATTAAACCTCTTTACTATGGAAATGTTGGTGGAGATTTCGTCTTCGCTTCAGAGTTGAAAGCCATTCGCCATTATCCAGGTTTTGAGGGCCGTATTGACCGCGATGCAGTGGCTCTCTACATGCGCCATAATTATGTGCCTTCGCCGCATTCGGTTTACGAGCGGATCTGCAAGCTGCAAGCAGGAACAATCCTGGTGTTGAAGTCAGCACGGGAAGAGCCTGAATTGAGACGTTTCTGGTCCGCAGCTCAAATCGCTACAGAGGGCATTCATTCCCGTCTCGATTGTGGCGATGCGGAAGCGATCGATCAGCTTGAACAAAAACTGCGCGAAGCGGTCGGCATACGCATGATTGCCGATGTGCCGCTTGGAGCATTTCTCTCCGGCGGTATCGATTCCTCGACCGTAGTCGCCCTCATGCAGGCTCAAAGCAGCCGTCCGGTAAAGACATTTACGATTGGCTTCAACGAACATGATTACAATGAGGCAGAGCACGCGAAGCGCATTGCAGAACATCTGGGTACCGACCATACCGAACTCTATGTAACGGCGCAACAGGCTCTGGACGTGGTTCCACTGCTCCCGTCCATGTATGACGAGCCATTTGCAGACGTCTCACAGATTCCGACATTTCTGGTGTCTAGGCTTGCTCGCCAGAACGTGACTGTAAGCCTAAGTGGCGACGGCGGCGACGAACTCTTTGGCGGATATAACCGTTATTTCCTAACCAGATCAATGTGGAAATATTTGAGTTCGGTTCCAAAGCCTCTGCGCAAACTGGCCGCCGGCGTGATCTCTTCCATGTCGCCGTCAAGGATTGATGGTGCCTATTCCCTGGCCAAGCCGCTGATTTCCAGAAAAAACAGACGGTCGGCGGTCGGTGACAAAGCTCACAAATTTGCGGGATTTCTTGAGCTTGGCAGCCCTGAGGCCATCTATATGCGCGCTCTCTCGCATTGGACGGCGCCAACCGAGGTAGTAATTGGTTCGCGTGAGCCTGACACGATAAGCGGGTTTATCCAGCAGGCGGCGTGGCTGCCGGGCATTGAGGAAGTGATGATGTTGACGGATTTGGTTAACTATCTTCCAGATGACATTCTCACCAAGGTGGACCGGGCAAGTATGGCTGTCAGCCTGGAGGCGCGTGTTCCTATTCTGGACCACCGGGTCGTTGAATTCGCCTGGAAACTGCCATTGCATTTCAAAATCCGAGATGGAGTCAGCAAATGGATTCTTCGTCAGGTTCTGTACAAGTATGTGCCTGCCGAACTCGTAGAGCGGCCCAAAATGGGTTTCGCTGTACCTATTGACAGCTGGCTGCGCGGCCCCCTTCGCGAATGGGCAGAGGACCTTCTTTCGACTGACGCCCTAAAACGTCAAGGCATTTTCGATGTTGCACCAATTCGCCAGCGCTGGCAAGAGCACCTCTCAGGAACACGCAACTGGCAATACTTAATCTGGGATGTACTGATTTTTCAGGACTGGCTACATCACAGCGTGGGCGCCCTGCAGGCCGCTTAAAATATCGTTACGTTTTTTCCTGTACCCCAACGCTTTTGCTACGGGTATATTGTCAAAAATCTGTTTTCCGACGCATCTCGCGCCGGGGATAAACCGTAAACTACCCTCTAGACGGCATCCATTTCGTTGAAAATGCAGTATTATCGTCGATAGCGAAAGCTTTTTATTGATTATGGCAACACAGGAAACAAGAGACATTATCAGACCGATACCTAAAGAAGCGTCGACCGCGCAAATGTTGGCTGGAACTGAGAAGAGCCATTTTGTCGATGTGCTTATCATTCTCGCGAAGCGTAAGTTTCTGATTCTCGGTTGGACCGCGGCTGCCATGGTTCTTTCGCTCGTGATTGCGCTCTTGCTACCGACGTATTACACCGGGACCGCAAAGCTCCTTCCGCCGCAGCAGAGTCAATCGATGGCCACAGCGATGCTGGGCCAGTTGGGCCCATTACTTGGAGCTACCGCAGGCAAGGACCTCGGTCTTCGCAATCCGAATGATCTGTACGTTGCCATGCTGCGTAGTCAGACCGTGGGTGACAGTTTGGTCGATCGTTTTTCTTTGATGAGTGTTTACAAAGATAAGCTTCGTGTAGACACACTGCGCGATCTGGATTCTTTGACCGAAGTGGTTGCTGGGAAAGACGGTGTGATTTCTATTTCAGTCGAGGACCGCAATCCTGGACGGGCAGCCGCAATCGCTAACGCGTACGTCGATGAGCTTACCAAGTTGACCAAAACTCTCGCTGTGACGGATGCTGGGAAGCGGCGAATCTTCTTTGAGCAAGAAGTGAAAACTGGCAATGACGAGCTCGCGGCTGCTGAGCAAGCCCTCAAACGCACTGAGGAAACAACCGGCATCATCCAATTGGACAATCAGTCAAAGGTCATGCTGCAGTCATATGCCGATCTTCGCGCCCAAGTAGCGGCCCGCGAGGTGCAGGTGCAAAGCATGCGGTCATACGCGACGGCGGAAAACCCTGACCTTATTCGAGCCGAGCAAGAGCTCTCTGCGCTGCGGTCCCAGGTTGCGCGCTTCGAAGGTGGTTCAGGCGGCGAGTCTTCCAACAGTGTGGCTCTGTCCAAGGTTCCGAGCGCTGGGCTCGAATACGTACGCAAGCTCCGCGACGTTAAGTATCGCGAGGCGCTTCTCGACTTGCTTACCAAACAGTACGAGATCGCGCGGATTGATGAGTCTAAAGACGCTTCCATCATCCAGGTGCTTGATCCGGCCGTGATACCCGAACGCAAATCCAGACCGCATCGCGCGTCAATCGTGCTTCTGGCAACGTTGCTGGGTCTGATGCTCGCTATCATCTTGGCTTTTATCGTGGAAACCATTCAGTTCTCAAAGGGCGATCCGGAATTCAACGTCCGATTACAACTCCTTAAGATGTATCTCTCCCGCGGGTGGGCGCGGCGCGCAAGCTAATAAAGAGGCGCTGCAGCTCATAACAGAAAACTTTCCCTGACAACCTACTCGGGCCAGTGTTGCTCTAACCTAAGGCGTTCGGCTTAGGACAGACATCGGTTCATTTGTGGCCGCTTTGATGTTGCGCATTTTCAGAAATTCGCGATCGCGGCGCGGCTATGAAAGCAGTATTCGTCGATGGGTCCATGCCGCACCTGCAAGGTCTAAATCGTCTACCTGCACCCCTGCTCATCGGTAGACGTTTTTAAGATAGGTGCCCTATGACTTCTTCCCGTTGGCTCGAATTTTTACTTTTGCCGGTGCTGTTCGTCGGCATGACAGGTTGCGGAGGGCTTGGAGCTTCTTCAACCACGGTTGCCGGCTCGACTCCCACTCCTTCCCCCACACCTACGGCTGGAACCCCGAGCAGCGCCACTGCGCCAAAATTTGCATTCTGGTACGAGCCTTGGAGTCCCCAGATTACTCCTGCAGCCGTCAAACCAGCCGATGTCGTCATTGGTTTGGCTCCTTTCAACGTGTCCAAGGCCCATGCGATCGGCAAATTAGTAATGCAATATCAGTCGTATTATCAGGCGATTCCTAACTCGCTCTTGCTGACGAGCACGGCAGACCTGGCCGACGTCGGCTTCGAAATAAACCATCAGTTTGTCGTCAATATTTTTGGGAATCCGCCAAACAGCTATGTAATGTGTCCTAACAGCGTCATCTTCCATCAACGGGTACAGCAGTATGTTCAAGAAGCCATCAATTCAGGATACGACGGCCTGTTCGTGGACAACACTTTCTTTGATCCGCCGGCACACCGTGTCTGCGATGGCGCCCATGCCCACGTTGATCCCACCGCCGAGGGTGGCCGCGCCTATCTGACTTTACTATCGGAGGTTCGCCAGACTCTCAAGGCGCACAATTCAAAGGCAATTCTCATGACCAATCCCGGGGACCCTTTCTGGGCCGACCTTATGGTCACGGGCAGTCCGACGGTTTGGGATCTCTCCGACTATGTGCTGTGGGAAAGCTGGGGGTACATGTCCTACTCCGATTCCCGGCACGATAATTGGGCCAATGCCATTCCTGAGAGCTTTCACTACGTTCAGAACCATCCAGACAAAGCCGCAAAGCTGGTAATGCTCTCCTATGTCAGAAGCGTGACTGAGGCCCGCTTCGCATTTGCTGTCGCCCGCTTTTTCGGATTTAACTGGACAGCCAACCTCGGCGCATCAGGTATTGGCACCTACTTGAATAGCATCCCGTTTTCGCTCGGCGAGCCAATCGGGCCCCTTCCGGCGCAAAATTCCGTTCTTCACCGGGCTTTCGAGCATGGCGAGGTCTTCGTCAACATCAGCGCCATCCCTCAGTCCGTGACCGTCCCGGCTGGAACCCTGTACCTCGGCGCGACAACCAAGGACGTCTCTACCTCCGCTGTTCAGGACCTCCAGCCGAGAACAGCAGCTATCGTCTTGTCCAAGTAACAGAGATCCGGCCATTAGCGCGGAATGATGCCGCCTGCCCGCATCGTCCAGCAGCAGGTACTGCGAACCCGGAGCAAACTTGATGTCCGCATTCTGATGCCCGGGGCATCTGTTGCGTAAGCGCATCGAGCATTGTCATTCACACGTTAGCCTACCTTTCGCAGGTGTGCTGGTTTCGGCAACTGTATAATTCCCAAATCAAGGGGATACCACAGTGCAAAACGGAATGCCAACACCATATGCAACGCCAAACGTTTATCGGAGAGCTCTTTTCTTTCTTTGTTTTTTTGCCGCTGTGTCTGGTGCACAAGCCCAGGTAAAACGTGCCGACTCGTGTTCTGCCGATGAATATCCGGGCAAGGACGCAGGCGCCAAAATCTCAGCGGCCATTGCTGATGCACGGTGTAGCACGATCGATGCGAAAAGAATTACCGGTGCACAGTCTGCCGCAACGCCTATCACTATCGGGCGGCCGGTTGCACTGCTCCTCGGCGACGTCACTCTGTCCGTATCGGACAAGAAAGCAATCGACATCAAATCCCCTGAAGGCAAGGTCTCGATCACAGGCATTGCCGGAAAAACCAAAATTGTAAACACCACGGGCGCAGCGCCCGGCCCGGCATCTGCCATGATCATTGCCGACTACGCCGGCAAATCTCAGGCTGCTGACATCACGATCAGCAACTTGTCCCTTGACGGCGGCGGAAACTCCAACCCAGCTAACTGCTACAAGCGTGGAATTGTGCTTCGCAACGTGACCCGTGCAATTGTGGAAGGCAATTCAATCACGGGCATCACTGTGCCGGCGGCGGGACCCGGCGACGCCTACAGCATAAACTTTGCCGACCAGGTTACTGATAGCAAAATTCTTACTAACACAATTTCCGGCACGCCCGGCACTTTCACTGACCACGGATATCGCATGGGCATCTTGGTGCAGAGCAAAATGATTGACGGCTACAACGGCCTGGTGAACGGTACGCCTCGTCTTCCGGCAACTACAACTGGCATCCTCATTCAAGGCAACGTGGTTACCGGTGGAACGCACGGCATCAACTTGCAGAACGTCTCGCACGTTCAGGTTATCAACAATCAGGCCAGTGATCAGGGGCACCGCAATCTCATCGTCTACGCTACATCGGACCACATTCTGGTCCGCGACAATACCCTCAGAAACGCAGGCTCAGTCAATCTACTTTTCGACTTCGGCATTGACGAAATCGAAATCGCCCACAACGTGATGGACACAACTAAAGGCGCCGAAGGGGACAATATCGAAGGCTATTTGTTAGTGAGCCATGTCAATATTCATGATAACGTCCTGAGCAATGCTGCCCTTTCGGGAATCAAAATCGCCGCTCATGCTAAATCGGTTGATATTAAGGCAAACAAGATCTCCAATTTCTGTAACGCCGCACAGGCAGCGGGAATCCTGGTGGAAGGCGCTATGTCCGGCGGCTACCCCACCCTCGCGTCCGGCGAGCTACTACAAAACGTGAACGTGTCGGGCAATACCGTAACCAAGCAAGGCCAGTGTGCGGGCAATCGTCCCAGCTACGGCGTGCAGGTCCTGGGCAAAAACAATGGCACCAAGATGGGGGATGTGCCCATGACTGGCATTCTTATCGAGAACAATACGTTTGACGGTGTCTCTTCCGATGTGGCAATGCATCAGAATGGCGACGCCGCAGCCTGGGACGTCAAAACCGGCAAGAACACCTTCATTCACCACTAATATTTGCGGCAGCAAAGCCGCGCGGCGCACATTCGCCGCGCCTCGACTCGTCATCCTGAAAGAGCGGCCGTTGTTGCCGCGATTGAAGGACCTGAATTGGCGAAGCCATCCACCTCCTCCCCCCTGAAGTGACCCCTTCAACTGAGACGCTGGTAAAAGTCCCATTGAACCGTTCACTGCCATTTGGTAGACGAACGGGGTTATTGGTTGCAGCATGATAAGTAGCTGAGAAAGCAGAGGCGAGCTCTGCTGGAGAGCAACTCGCCAAGGAATACTCAGCTGGAAACTCATCGCGACGATGGAACCGGGTGGAAGTCACAACTCCTCCCGGTTTGAGTCCACATCGGAACGATAGATTTCCTCATGCCTGAAAAAACTCAGCTGCCCGCTCGCTTTTGACCGTAAGCTCTGTTCGAAGTTGGCCGGAGAACGATACCCCAGCGCCGAATGCAGCCGGCAATGGTTATAGTACTGCTCCAGAAATTCGGCCATGTGCCTTTCCAGATCGGCCCGGTCGCCATACTGACGGGTGTAGATCTCCTCCGCTTTGAGTGTCTTGATAAAACTTTCGCAGCGAGCATTGTCGTAGGGATTGCCCGCCCGGCTCATGCTGGGCTCAATCCCGTGTTCCTCCAGCAACGCGATGTACTCTTTCGCGGCATACTGTCCACCGCGGTCGGAATGATGCACCAGCCCGGGCGCTGGCTTGCGCTCGGCTAAGGCATTGCGTAAAGCCTTCACCACCAGGGAAGCTGCCAGCGAATCATCCAAAGCCCAACCCACCACCCGCCGCGAGTAAGCGTCCAGCACTACCGCCAGAAACAGAAACTGCTGCCGTAGACGTATGTAGGTGATATCGGCCACCCACAGCTGATTGATTCCCGTCAGCTTCATCGTTGCTGCCAGATTGCGAAACACCGGCAGATCATGCCGGCTCTGCGTCGTCAGGATCCACTTGCGCCGCCGCACCGCCAGCAGATTGTCTTCCCCCATCATCCGCGCCACCCGCTTATGATTCACTACCCAGCCTTCGTCTTTCAGCTCTTTCTTCACCCGGCGATAACCGTAATTACGCCGATGCCGCAGTGCGATCTGCTGGATGCGCGCCCGCAACTCCATCTCTTCGTTCCCCGGTTGCCGCTGCTGCCAGTCACGATAAAACCCCGCCCGGCTGACTCCAGCCGCTCGGCACATCAACTCGATCCTAGGGTGCTCTTGCTCCTGCTCTACTTGTCCGATTTCTTCGTAGATGCAGTTGCGCCATTGCCTGCGTTGCTCTGGCGTCGAGCCTCGATTCTTCGCAAGGCACCCCGCAAGAAATCCGCTTCCATCACCTTCCTGCCCAGGGCCTCGCGCAGCTGGCGAACTTCCCGCTCCAACTGCTGTTCTCGACCCTCCCCGACTGGCCCTTCTGCCTCGCGCCGTACCTGCATGCGCCAGGCA
Organism: Candidatus Angelobacter sp.; assembly: GCA_049688735.1. Lineage (GTDB taxonomy): Bacteria > Acidobacteriota > Terriglobia > Terriglobales > Acidobacteriaceae > Angelobacter. The sequence continues at coordinate 17,884 of JBAVLE010000253.1, forward strand.
TAGAGCTGACGTCGGTCCACCCCCAGTTCATCGGCCAAGTCCTGGTGACCGCAGCTCTCCATCCGCTGTACCATGCGTCGCTTCTCTTCCAGACTCCAACGTCGATTCTGTCGTCGCTTTGCCATCCCACTCTCCATTCACTGTAAAGTGGGACTTTACTCCTTGTCTCAATTTAGGGGGTCACTCCACCCTCCCCAGTCATCCCACTTCATCCCAGGTCATCCCAGTTTGGCGTGAGTTTAAGCGGGATCATCCCAAGGGGCTAAAGGCTAATGGCTAGGAGCCAGTAGCTAGCACCTTCTTTTGTCAAAGACCGTTCACACCACCACTTTTCCGCCCTGGAGCGGATTTTCAACTTTACCATTTGTTCGCCATTTTGTCAAGAAAAAAGCGCTCCCCGTCTTTGCAAAATCGCGGTGCACACGGGGTGTCTTTTTCGGAAACGAGTCTTGCCTCTCGATCGCAGGTGATGACCAGCCCTGCCTTTGGCACTCCAAGTCCCCTCAATGATATGCCGCAGTAATTGTTTGTTTCTTTTTGTTCGCCTTGTACTACAGAAAACTAAGATATTTGCCTTAGCTCACAGAGTTGTGATAAGTACATTAAGAACTGTAAGCTTACGCGCAGAATTAAAGTTACTAATGTACTTCGTTTTTAGCGCCGGTCAGTGTTATAAATCTCTCAGCTTTTCAATCCAGGTCGTTCGCGGGAAACACCCCCATTTCTGCTGGACGTTTATAGATCCTGCGCGTTTCTCCCAGGGAATCACAGGTCTTCGGATTAAAGCGGACCGATAATTCAATTTTGTGGGGAAGCATTGTTACGCGCATGAGAAGGCAACTCTTCGTCTTTGTAATCGTTATCATTTGCTTGTCATTGATGTCTCCTGCCCAGGAGTTCAGGAGCAGCGTAGCCGTCAGCACGCCTACTGCGCCGATAAATGTTGACCTCTCGAAGGTCGCAAACGTGGCAGGGGCATCCATCACGATTCGTAATTCCTCTGGAAGTTCGGTCAATCTGCCGCAGGTCTCAAATCCAAACACGCCCTGGCCATATAATTTTGCGGAGATTAAGCAGCAACTGCCCCAGACCACCAGTGATCAGCAGCTAGCCATCGCTACATGGCAGTATGTGATTAGCCACACTTCTCACTACTGCTCGTCTGGCACAAAATCAAGTGCCGGTCTCAAATTTCTTACCGATCCCGCTTTAATTTTGAGCAGCTTTGGCTTTGGGTGCTGCGATCAGAAAGCACGGGTTTTGACCTGGATTTGGCAAAACCTCGGGTATAAAACGAGGCTAGCTGCAATGACTTTCCACACCTTGCCAGAGATCTATTACGGAAATGCCTGGCACATGCTCGATTCTGATCACCAGTCTTTTTATCTGAATCCCGACGGTAGCATCGCCTCAGTTGCTGATATTCTCGCCAACCCTCAGATGATCGTCGAGCAAGCCAATTCCTTTGGCCAGGACGGGGTCGGATGGTCCGCTTCCGCAATGGCTCAGTTGTACGCACAAAATGGTCCGAGCCTGCGCTACTACACTTCGGGTTTTCTCACCAATCAAGCGCTTTCGGTCTCGCTTCATCCCCACGAGGAACTCGTCATCCACCAGGAGAATCTCGCTGGCTCGGCCCAGTTCTATGATTCAGGCGATCCGTTTAGCTTCAAAAGAGTGGGCTCCGGTCAGTTCAATTGGGATTTGAGCTTTGCCGACGCCAACTGGAAAGCTTCGCCGTATCTGACCGGCAACCTCGACGTTTTTAGTGACGCAACCGGTAGCAAGTACCTGGCGCCCGTTGCCAATGCTTTTGGATGGCTATATTATCGCGAGTCGTTCATGTTTCCCATCCTGGGTCTGTCGGTCACTGCCCAGTCTACGCCGAACAAGGGCAACATGTACGCCTACTTTTCAACAGATGGGGCCCACTGGTCTGCTCCCGTGCCATTTACAACCACTGGCGCGGCCTCGGGCTATCAGTGGAGCGCAGATCTCAGCACGTTCGCCAAAGGCAACTACACATATTACGTCGCTGTCCAGATCTCTACCGGATCACAACTGCATCGTTTGCGAATCAGCCCGGTTGTGCAGATGTCAAAATGGATTTTCCCATCTCTTGCCGCAGGAACCTCAAACCAGTTGCAGTACAGTGACTCTTCTCCGGTAGTGCAGCCGCGTAGGGTTGAAGTGATTAGCCGCGTGCCCGCTGGAAATCCGGAAATTCGCGGCCTGCAAGCGGAATCGCTGGTGACCGAGAGCCCGACCTCCAGCCTGGCGCGAGATTACGGTGCTGCCAACCTTGTCGATGGAAATCCTGACAGCCTCGCTTATCC
>JBAVLE010000254.1:0-17156 GCA_049688735.1 Candidatus Angelobacter sp.
CCTATTAGTCGACAATCGCTTCCGCTTCAATCTCCACCAGCATCTCCGGCGAAATCAGCTTTGAAACCTCGACCATGCTGGTAGCCGGACGAATTTCGCTAAAGCACTCTCCGTGCGCGCGACCAACTTTCTCCCAGTCAGCGGCAATGTCGATCACATACATGCGAGTTCGCACCACATCTTTCATGTTGGCCCCGGCTTGTTCTAATGCCGATTGGATATTCTTGAGCGTCTGCACGGCCTGGGCGTAAGCATCGCCCGCGCCGACGATGTTTCCGCTGACGTCCGTGGCGGTAGTGCCCGAAACATGAATCGTATTTCCCACGCGCACCGCGCGAGAGTAGCCGACGACGGGCTCCCATTTTGTTCCGCTGGAAAAATTCTGTCGCGTGATAGCCATCAGCGCGCTCCTCTTCCCCGGCTGTCGAGCACTTGGTTAACTAAGCTATCCGCTTCACGGTTGTACTGCCGCAAAACGTGATCAATAGAGAAATGCTCAAGCTTGCGCACCAGCGCACGCGCGCGATCATAAAGATCAATCAGCCCAGGACTCTTCACTTTATAGCGGCCTTGCATCTGCCGGACCAGCAGCTCGGAGTCGCTTAGCACCTTCAATGACAGATGTTTTTCCCGCACGGCAAAATCCAGTGCAGCCAGCAGTCCGGAATACTCCGCGTAATTATTTGTCTGTATGCCCAGGTAGTCAGAGAGCTCGGCAATGATATCGCCTTTAGCATCGCGCACGATCACACCATAAGCGGCAGGGCCGGGATTGCCTCGGGCGCCGCCGTCGATGTTGGCTTTGATTGCGGCTGCGGCGGGGCGACGCTCAAGTTTTTCACGCGCGACTTTTTCAGACTCCGGCTTATCAAACCCGGGTTTCTCAAAAAGTGATTTCTGGCTCAATGGCCTTCCTCCAGCCGAATGGCAAGCCGCTCCGGCAATCCTGCAGCAAAGATTTTTTCCTGCGCGCCTTGAATGTTGTACGGCACGCGGTAAAACGTAATCAGAGCGGCGTCCGTGTCATACAGCAAGAATGCGGCCCGCGGATCACCATCGCGCGGTTGCCCTATCGATCCCGGATTCACCATATAAGTCGTCTTCGGCTTTAACTCCAGCTTGGCAGTCTGTTTGCCTTTGGCGGATTTGTAATCCGGCGCAAAAGACTTGCCTTGTCCGTTTTCTTCCCGTAGAAGACATCGCTGAACATGCGTATGACCAAAAAAAGTCAGCGGTACCGCCGCGTCCTGCAGGATCGCGTAAGCATCACTCGCCACAAGAATGTACTCGTCTTCATCCCGCGGCGAACCGTGCACCAGTTGCAAGTTGCCAATCGGCGAAATCGGGCCATGTGGCAGTTCGCGCAGAAATTGCAGATGGTCTTCAGTCAATTTCTCCCGCGTCCAAAGCGCTGCCAAACCCGCAATGGGATTGAAGTCATTCAAGTCGCTCACGCCGGAACACGCCTTATCATGGTTTCCGCGTACGAAAATTGACCCCAGTTCACGCGAGCGGGCGGTCACTTCATTCGGATTTGCGCCATAGCCAACAATATCGCCCAGGTTATAAACCTGATCGTATTCAGGAGCGGCCTCCAGGCAAGCCTCCAGCGCTTCAAGGTTGGCATGGATGTCAGAGAGAATCAGTACGCGCAAGCTTGCAGTCCTTAATGAGATGAATGACAACTGAGTGTATCAATTATTGTGACGACACTCGCGCCCAATGTCCCGGAGCAATCTCCAGCAGAGGCACAGCTCTTTCCGGACGCGCATCTCTTTCCACCATCGCCAGCGGCCGTGAACGATCAGTTTTCAGCGTGGGAATTGCGCTAATCAAACCGCGCGTGTACGAGTGCCGTGCAGATGAAAAAATCTCGTTGACGGGGCCCATCTCCACGATCTCGCCCGCATACATCACTGCTACGCGTTCGGCCACGCGCGAAACCACGCCCAGATCATGCGAAATAAAGAGCACCGCGAGCCTGTGCTTCTCCCGCAATGCGGCCAGCAGTTCAAGAATTTGCGCCTGGATGGTGACATCAAGCGCAGTCGTAGGTTCGTCGGCAATTAAAAGTTGCGGATTGTTTACCAGTGCCATGGCGATCATTACGCGCTGGCGCTGCCCGCCGGAAAGCTGGTGAGGGTAGTCGCGCGCTCGATTATCAGGATCCGGAATCGCGACCTCGCGCAACGCTTCCACTGTCCGCGTCCATGCTTCAGCTTTGCTCATGCGATGGTGCGCCAATACCGCCTCAGCCACCTGGTCGCCTACGCGCATCACTGGATTCAGAGCGGTCATGGGCTCCTGAAAAATCATGCTGATGCGTGCGCCGCGAACTTTTCGCATTTCATCATTCGGAAGTGCGAGCAGATCAGCTCCGGCAAAAGTGATCTTGCCTGTCGTGCGTGCCTGCGGCGGAAGCAGCCGCATAATTGCCAATGATGTAGCCGATTTGCCTGAGCCAGATTCACCCACAAGCCCCAGTGTGCCAGATTCAGAAATAGAGAAGCTCACGTCGCGCACCGCCACCACCTCGCCCGTCTGCGTGGCAAAGCTAACGTTCAGGTGATCGACTTGGAGAAGAGAGGACACACAAAGCTCATTGATTCAGTAAAACAAAAAATCTGTGATGAGTCAGCTTACGCGCTGACCTTATTCGCCGCGATTCCGGCCTCAACGCCCTGGTGCATTGCCGCAATGATTGCCGGCTCTTCTTTCAGCAGCGCGGCGGTCGCTGTAGCAAATTCGCTTTCCACATTCAGCCAGCCTTCGGCGGCAAGCTGCTTGGCCAATTCCAGCATTTTTTCCCGTGAGAAGTTTACGTACTGGCAATCATACGGATGCGCCACGCTTACCGGCGCTCCCTTGCCAATCTTGGCGCTCAGCCAGAAAACGCGACGCTTCAGCATCTCTTTTACGTCCTGCTCTTGCTGGCGGGGAAACTCGATTTTTCTCTCTCTGAAGCTGTAAAAGCGGCTCGTCACGTGCACCGGCTGTAGCTTGCCGGACTTCACAAACGCAAGCTGCCCGTTGTCGATCGTCTTGCGGATCGAGTTCACCACCAGACTCTCAGCGTTTTCCGGCTCCAGTGAGCCCAGCGCATCTTTCATCGTTTGGGTCATTCCAACGGCTACTTCAACGTGCAAACCATCTTCATTTCCCAGCAATTCCGCGCGGCCGTGCAGCACATGCCAGTCAGCGCCAGAGGTGGAAGGATGAAAAGGCCATTTCAATTCGGAAACATCGATCGGCACGCCCGACAAAGTCACGAAATGTAAAGGACGGTTTCCCATGGATCAACTCGTATCAAGAAGTTACTCTTAAGAACTTTTACTCTAAAGATAAATTCTAAATGAAGCGCCTCGCCAATCGACCGCCGAAATGCCGCTTCAGCTCTGCACGGCCGTAATCTTTTTTCCGCGCCCGCATTGCACGACCAATAAAATACGAAAGCGAGGAGCTTTGAAATTTTTCTCCTCGCTTTTGCAGTTGGAAACACCCGCAAAACTCTTTACGCCGATTTCATCATAAAGAACGTATCCACGTCGGCATCCACTGTTGACAGGTTGGTGGCTTCGTCTTTCAGGCTTTGGAACAGTATGGTGCTCAGGTAACGCTCGCCAAAGTCCGGGACCACCACCACAATCAGCTTGCCGGCATTCTCTTCGCGCTGGGCCAGCTTTACTGCCTGTGAAACCGCCGCTCCACCGGAAATGCCGATAAAAATGCCTTCTTCCTTGGCCATCCGGCGCGCCGTCTCCAGTGATTCATCCAGCGTTACCGTCATTACCTCGTCGATCAGGTTAGTTTTTAGCACTTCCGGCACAAATCCGCCGCCAAGGCCCTGGATCTTATGCGGTCCCGGCTTTCCGCCGGAAAGGATCGCCGATTCAACCGGTTCCACCGCTACCATCTTAAAATCCGGCTTCTTGGGCTTGATGTATTCACCCACGCCAGTCAGCGTCCCGCCTGTACCCACACCGGAAACAAGGATGTCGACTTTGCCATCGGTGTCATTCCAAATCTCGGGGCCCGTGGTTTCGCGATGGATCTTTGGGTTCGCCGGATTGGCAAACTGCTGCAGGATCACTCCATTCGGCGTCTGCTTCAGCAACTCATTCGCTTTGGCAATCGCGCCCTTCATGCCCTTCGCCCCGGGGGTCAGGATAATCTCTGCTCCCAGCGCCAGTAGCACCACGCGGCGTTCCTGGCTCATGGTATCCGGCATGATCAGGATCATCCGATATCCTTTTGCTGCCGCGGCAAACGCCAACCCAATGCCGGTGTTCCCGCTGGTTGGCTCAATCAGCACGGTTTTGCCCGGCTGTATCCGCCCCGCTTTCTCCGCTTCGTTAATCATGCTCACGCCAATGCGGTCTTTCACGCTGTGGCATGGATTAAACCCTTCCAGTTTCACCGCCACTGTAGCCTTGGCGCCTTGGGTAAGCTTGTTGAGTTGGACCAGCGGCGTCCGCCCGATGGTCTGCGTAATATCCTTATAAATGTTCATCTCTCCACCTTTCATCGCTGTACTGAAGTACGAAATCAGGCGTCCCGCGAGAGGTGTATTAGATTAAATGACTCGGCCCAAGGAAGCAAAAACTTGGGGGTTATTACTGCGTGCAACTCTCCTTGATGGATCCTGTTCGGAAACACCTTTGGTTTTCCGATCACCAGATTCCCGATCTCCGGATCACCCGATCCGGTGACCCCCTCCCCAGTCATCCCACCGCACCCCAGATCATCCCAGAATGGCGTAGGTTTCAGGGTTTGGCTGCGATCACGTTGCCAAGTCTGCGATTATTGCGACCTTCTGCCGGTTGCTTCAGCCGGGCACCCCTGCCCTACCGCCTATGTTGACCCAATCTGACCCAAGGTCACCCAATTCGACCCAAGGCTGAGAGATCAAGCAGAGGGTTGCAACCCCAAAAACACAAACGCAACGGAGACCCCGTTGCGCACTCCGCCCTTGCCAAATACCAATTACCAAGTACCTGCCAGTCGGCTCATATTACTGCGTCCGTCTTACGCAGTCACGCGCGAACTAGTTCACCAGCAGAGGTCATGTCTTTTGCAACCCTCTGCTGAACGCAGGTACATGTTTTTAGTACAAGGCTGGGACAATTGACAAAGACTCGCACAAAGTCATCTCATTGACTACTCGGTATAACTGGTCAAAATCACTTGAACCACGCTCCAAACTCCGCACGGATGAACGTCTTGATTCCCTCTCGCCCCGTCAATCGCCAGTAGAGCTTGTTGCTTTCAGCCTCGATGCGAATGCCGATATCAAAAAACGGACAGCACGCGTGTTCCAGCGCAGTGAGCTCAGCCACCGCACCGTACGTATCCAGGCTCCACGCAAATTCAAAGTCATACCCATTCGGCAGTTCGTGAATCGCGCGAAGCGACGATTGCAGCAACGCCGTCAGTTCATAATGGCGTGCCCTCTGCTCGTTGGAGAGCGCTGTCATGTCACAAGCAAATGGAGTCGCCAAGAGGCCTACTTCGCCTGCAACCAGGTCTGCGCCACAACCTCAGGGCTCAACTCGCGCAGTAAACCATTGATCTGGTCCATTACCGCCTCAGGCTGCGTAAACTTGATATTGAACTTGAGCACGCCTCCCGGGGAAAACTGTGCGCCGCGTGATTGCGCCACGAATCGCGCCAGCCGCTCCGGCTCAATCGATGCCTGCTCTGTGAATTTAATCGTCACTGAATCGCGCTTGCGGTCAATGGCCAGGACACCCACGCGTTCACACAACAGTTTCAAAGCGGATGCCGCCAGCAAGTATCGTACCGGTGCCGGTGGCTCGCCATAGCGGTCCTGCAATTCCTTGCGGACATCGTCTAGCGCGGCTTCGCTCTCCACGCCCGCGGCGCGCTTGTACATGCGCAGGCGCTGATTTTCTTCTGCAATGTACGTCGGCGGAATGCGCAGATCGATTCCGAGATTCAGTTGCGTGCTGACCTTATCGGTAAGTTCTTCGCCTTTCAACTCGCGGATCGCGCGGTCCAGCATACCGGTGTACATCTCGAATCCCACGGCGTCGATGTTTCCGCTCTGCTCACCCCCCAGCAGATTGCCCGCACCGCGCAGCTCAAGATCAAGCGCCGCAATCTTGAATCCCGCGCCCAGGTCGGAAAATTCTTTCAGCGCCGCCAACCTGCGCCGCGCCACCGGTGTAAGCTCCTGCTCCGCCGGGACCAGCAGATATGCATAAGCACGCCGATTCGACCGGCCAACGCGTCCGCGCAGCTGGTACAGCTCAGAAAGCCCGTGCCGGTCAGCGCGATTGATGATGATGGTGTTGCACAGCGGAATGTCGAGTCCGTTCTCAATAATCGTTGTTGCCACCAGAATGTCAGCTTCATGGCGCACAAAAGCAAACATCACTTTTTCCAATTCGCCCTCGGACATTTGTCCATGGCCCACAATTACCCGTGCCTTCGGCAGCATCTCCTGCAGCTTGGCGGCAATCTCGTAAATCGTCTCCACCCGGTTGTGCACAAAGTATGCCTGCCCGCCGCGTTCCAGCTCGTGCTCCAGCGCTGACTTCACCAGCTTTTCATCGTACGCCGCCACCACCGTTTGGATGGCCATGCGATCTTTCGGTGGTGTCTCAATCACGCTCATGTCGCGCAGACCGACCATTGACATGTGCAGCGTACGCGGAATGGGCGTGGCAGACATGGTGAGCACGTCCACTTCTTTCTTCAGCGTCTTGAGCCGCTCTTTGTGCCGCACGCCGAACCGCTGCTCTTCATCCACGATCACCAGCCCCAGGTCCTGGAACTTGATGTCCTTGGAAAGTATTCTGTGCGTGCCAATCACGATATCGACTTTGCCCTGCTCAATCCGCTCCACCGTTTCTTTCTGCTGCTTGGCATTGCGGAAGCGGCTCATCATCTCAATGGTGATCGGAAAAGCCGCAAAACGACGCTTGAAATTTTCAAAATGCTGGAAAACCAGGACGGTCGTCGGCGCCAGCACGGCAACTTGCTTATTGTCCTGCACGGCTTTGAAGGCCGCGCGCATAGAAACTTCCGTCTTGCCATAGCCCACGTCACCACAGAGCAGGCGATCCATGGGCAGCGTCGATTCCAGGTCGCGCGTGATGTCTGCTGTCGCAGTCAGTTGATCGTCCGTCTCGTTGAACTCAAAGGCGTCTTCAAACTCTTTTTGCCACTGCGTGTCCGTGGGAAAAGCATGGCCCTGTGCGGCCTTGCGAGCAGCATAAAGCTTGAGCAGTTCGTCGGCCATGTCTTTCATCGCGTTCTTTACGCGCGCTTTGGCCTTGGCCCATGCCGTTCCGCCCAATCGGCTCAGCGGAGGATGCACGCCCTCGCTCGACCTATATTTCTGGATCAGGTCCAGCCGCGTGAGCGGCACGTAAAGCTTCGCCGCTTCGGCAAACTCCAGCACCATGTATTCGCCGGTGATATCGCCTTGCTCAATTTCCTTCAACCCCTGGTACATAGCGATGCCGTGCTCGATATGGACCACAAAATCACCCATCGCAAGATCGCGGAAGTCTGACATGAACGCCGCGGTCTTTGATTTGCGGCGCAAGGGTTGCTGCGGTTCGATCTCTGAATCGTCAAATAGGTCACGCGCGCCAAAAATCACCAAATGCGCGTCTGGCAGAGCCACACCCTCCGGCACCGTGGCGCGGACAATCGTCGTAGTAAGAAGATCGCCGGAAAAATATGCCGTCTCGTCGAGATATGTTTCGCTTCCCGGAACCGGCGTGCGCGTGCCCAGCCGAAATGGCACTTGATATTCCGTAAAGATGTCCGCCAGCCGTTCCATCTCGCCGGTGTTGGGCGCGGCAAACATCACGCGTTGGCCCTGCGCGGTAAGCTTTTTGACTTCCTCAACCATGGCCGGAACCGATCCATGAAAGCGCGAGGTTGAATGAGCGGGAAACTCAATCAAAGACTGGTCCGGCACCTGCGGGTCAACCAGGCCCAGTTCTTCTTCCGCGCGCACGATGCGCAAAACATTCAAATGCTCCAAGCTGCCGCCACGCAGCCGCGCTACCAACGTGTTCCATTCATCAGGCGGAAGATAGATATCTTCCGGCGTCGCTAGCTTGCCCACAAGACTCTGCTCGTGGCGCTGCACAACTTTCTCCCACCAGTGTTCCTGCTCTGCCTCAATGGCTGTAGGCTCGTCCATGAAGACCACCGCGTTGGGCAGCAGATCAAAGAGGGTTCCCTGCGCTCCGGCATTGGCATAAAACTCCCAGCCCGGAAAAACGGCAACGCCGGTATCGGCCAAAGCATGGCGCACCGCGTCGCCTTCACCTTCCAGCCGAGCGCCGGAAAGTCGCGCATGAATTTCCGTCAGCAGTTCTTCGCGGACCGGAGTCTCAGAAAGCGGCAGCAGCACCACTTCATCCACAGCCGAAGCAGACCGTTGCGTGCCGGGATCAAACCTGCGGATCGACTCGACTTCGTCGCCGAAAAGCTCAATGCGCATAGGGCGATCGGCTTCAGGAGGATAAGCGTCAAAAAGGCTGCCGCGAACTGCGTACTGTCCCGGCATCTCGACCACATCAACCGCCGAATAGCCGATGGTATTCAGGTGCTGGACCAGCTCTTCGGTATCCACCATGTCCGTGCGGCGGATGATGCGCGCCAATCCGGTGTAATGGTCTGCCGAGTGCAGCCGCATGCTGGCCGCGTTAAGCGGCACAATGACGATCGAAACCGCATTGGTTGCAATCTTCCACAGCGCCGTGGCCCGTTCTTCCTGAATATCGGGATGCGGAGACATGTTTTCAAACGGCAACACGTCATACGCAGGGAACTTCACCACCGACTGAGGATTGCACGCGCCGGTCAGCTCGCAAAATGACTGAATTACGGGGCAGATTGCCTCAGCGGCACGATTATCAGGGACTATCAGGATCAGCGGCACGCCGGCGGCACGCTGCAAATATGGAACTAGAAGAGATTTCGCGGATGAAACCAGGCCGGACAGACGGATACGCCCCGCAGGAGGTTTTGACTCCCCCCTCCGCTGCTTTAGATATGAGGCCGCCTGCTGGAACCCAGGGCTTTTTTCCACGTCCGCCAGGACTTCGCGGACGAATGGAAGGATCACACATTCATTCTACCGCACCCCGGGTGGCGGCTCAGCATTCAGTTTATTTCTCCCACATTGATCTTTTGTGACAGCCGGACGTCCTACGTGCATAATGCAATTCAATGTGGAACGAATTTCTTAGAGTTTCTCTGAACGATCCATTAATTTGGTTTGCTTTTGTCGCAGGCGCACTCATATTGTTTGTGTGGCGCGCGGAAGCCAAACGAACGAGATTGCTTGAGCAATTTGCTCTTGCGCAGGGTTTCAAATTCGATCGTGCCTTCAATCGCGCCGAACTGGACCTTGCTAAGGCCCATTTTTTCTCCTGGCGTGACCGGGTGAAAAACGTGATCAGTAGCAGCGTGAATGGCAGGAAATTCACTCTGTTTGAACAACGCGCAAATAGAGGAAAATACAAGAGCTTCACCCGAACCATTGTCGCCTTTGAAATTGATCCTTCCATGCCACTCCGTTCAGGAGCCTTGGGTGGATATGGTTTGCAGATGGAGAAAACATCCAACCATCTATTTGTTTGGCAAGGGAAGAGGCGGGTTCCGCCAGAGGAATTGGAACCTTTCCTGCATTCAATCGTGCGTAACGTCGAGCAAACGATTCATTGAGGCCCAAAACCCCCCGTGTCCTCCTTAAGACTCACTTCGCCGCTGCTTCGGCCTGCTGCGCCTCTTTTTGTGCCGGCAGCGGATCGCCCCGCAGCACTTTCATTTTGTCGACAACTTCTTTCGCGATTCGCCCGTAGACCGTACCGGCCAGAGAATCCACTTTGCCGGCCATCACGATGGTGTCGGTTCCGCGGTCAGTAACGGTATAGCTGAAGTGATTGGAAAATGGCACCCGCTTCACCCTCACCACCATGTCGGCCAGGTCCTTCTTCCCTGTTACTTGCAGGTCCCAGGCTTTGAATTCCTTCTGGCCCAGCAATGAACTTTCAAGTGCTTCGCGCTTCATATAGAAAGTATCGGTTTCCACGTAATAGCTGTGCGCCTTCGTGACCAGTTCTTTGTTGTCCGGTAGCCGTGAGCTCTGCTGGGCAAAGCCAACGCTGGAAATAAATGCCATGAGTGTAAGGAAAAGTAGCCGTTTCATCGTGTGCCTCCGTGAGGTGATTAACCACTGGTTTTGATCAACGCAGTGATCTTGCCATCCCCTTGGATCAGGCGCGAGCGGCAAAGTGCGGCACACGGCGACGACACGCGGCAGATCCGCTGTTCGACGGAAAATTCCGCTTCATCGCGGCTGTATTGTTCTTCTTCGTTGCCGCAGCAACACGGTGATTGTGGAACAGCTAACGCCCGTCAGCCGCAAGCTGGAGTGAGACCGTGTACTTGCCACCTTCTTCCGCTGAAATCAGGTCGCCCCGTCCCGCAATCTTCCGCGTGAAATCCGGATCAGTCACTTCGTCGTCCAGCCCCAGGCTTTCCATCGCCAGCATGCGGTAGGTGCCAGGAGGCACGCCGCGAAAGCTAAATTTGCCACCGGAGCCGGCGCTTTTGCGGCGGAAGAGCTCCGGCGGCCCGGGATCAGTTACGTCCGGCACCAGCAGGACGGAGCCTGGCGTGGGATCGCCTTTGGAGTCGTATAAAATTCCCTCAACCCGCGCACCCAATGGGCTTACTTTAATCTCCAGGTCTCCGCGGGTGCCACTCACCAGCACATCATCGGGTGACATTTCATGGCCGCCTATCGCCACAGATTTCAGGTAATAGTCTTCCGGCAGGTTGAGGGCCCGGGCATAGTAATGGCGGTCTGGACGCAATTGTGCTTCAAACTTGAACTCAGGAAGATTCGCAGGAGCCCGCACACGCGGCGTCAAACCTTCTCCTGCAAATTCAAGCAGTACCTTGCGTGGCGCCTGGCCAGGTGTTCCTGCGATAGTCACATGGCCGTCAGCAGTAAAATCGGGCAGAGCCGCAATCTGCACATTCTGCGCGCCTTCATTATTAACCTGGACCGTCTGCTCACCTTCATAGGCCTGTTTGTCTTCTGTGAAGCTTGCGCGCAGTGTGTACGTGCCGGGCGCGACCCCGCGTACTTCAAATGTCCCGTTTTCGGCAGACACCTGCGCCGGAATCCCTTCCCCTTGCATGTATGTTGTCCAGAAGGCAGATACTGATGCGCCTTTTGGCGATTCTCCGGTCATACCATTGGTGACCTTGCCGCGTATGGAAACAACCGGAGCACTCACCAGCAGAAAGTTGGCGGCTGTTTCATCCCCTGGGTTTAGCTTCACGCTCTGCGCCTGCTGAAAGTCACTGGCACTTGGATAGAACAGCGACGCATAGGTATACGGGGGATCGGGGATCTTGGGCGTTTCAACTTCTATTGGATGACCATGCTCGTCCGTCATCTTCTGTAACGCGTTTACGTTGTCAATGATCGAGGCCAGCGTGGTAAGGGCCTTTGATTTGTATTCCACTACGATGTAGTACTTCCCGGGATGAAGTCCTGGCACGCGGTACTGCCCTCGATCATCGGTGATCGTTTTTCCCGCAACGCGCAAGTACATCTGGCCCAGCTTCATTTGGACCACCAGCAGCCGAACCTCCACGTCCTGTACCGGATCGTTATATTCATCCAGAACTTCACCGCTTACAGCGGACGCAGGCATCAACCGCACCGGCATGTTCTTCACATGATCACCGGCTCCCACTTCAAACAACGGCTGATACTCGCGTTTTCGCTCGTCAGAGAAAAATCCCTGGCGCTCCGCCATCAGTCGGTAGATGCCGGGTTCAACGTTTTTGAAAATGAAGTGGCCCGTGCCATCTGCGCGCTGGGATTTGCTTCCTGTTCCTTTTGAGTGCAGCAGCGTGACCGTGGCGCGTGGTATCGTCCGGCTGTTTTGAATGTTGATGACACTGCCTTCAATGATCGCAGGCTGCGGAGGGTCTTCAGGTATAGTCTGGGCGCTGAGTGGGATTGCAAGCGCCAAAGCCAGGAATACCGTTTTAAGAGCGCTTGCCATTCTTGCCTGCTCCACAATTTCAACTGCGAATATTACTTGTACCGCAGCAGCCCAGCAAAAAACTCATTTTAATTTCTGCTGTATTGGTTCTTCTTTTTTTCCTTATAGCGTTCCAGGGCTAACTGAATTAGCTTGTCAAGCAACTTCGGATATTCAAGTCCAGAAGCTGCCCACATCTTTGGGTACATGCTGATCGACGTAAACCCCGGCATGGTGTTGATCTCATTCAGGTACAGCTTGCCACTCTTTGGATCCATCAGGAAGTCCACCCGCGCCAGTCCGGAACAATCCACTGCCTGGAACGCCCTGATGGCCATTTCTTGCACTTCCTTCATTTGTTTCTTGCTGATTTTGGCGGGGATCACCGGCTGCGATCCTTCGTCAATATATTTGGCGTTGTAATCGTAGAATTCGGCGATTGGCACAATTTCTCCCACGGTGGAAGCCTGCGGCTCATCATTGCCAAGTACGGCGCACTCCAGCTCGCGCGCTTTATGTTTCTTCCCTCCAACCCCCTGCTCGATCACGATCTTGCGGTCGTATTTGGCCGCTTCTTCAATCGCGGGCCCCAATTCTTTGCGATCATGCACTTTGGAAATTCCTACCGATGATCCCAGATTTGCGGGCTTCACAAATACCGGATACTTCAACTTGCTTTCCACCAGCTTTGTGACTTTCTTTTGATCTTTTTCCCACCGGCTGCGCAGGATGGTAACGTGCTTCACAATCTCCAGCCCGGCAAAGGCAAAAAGCTGCTTCATGATGTCTTTGTCCATCCCAGCGGCGGAGCCAAGCACGCCCGCGCCAACGTAAGGAATATCCGCCAACTCCAGCAGTCCCTGGATTGTGCCATCCTCACCAAACGTGCCGTGGAGCACAGGGAAAATTACATCCACATCAATGCCTTTTTGCGTGGCGATTGCCGGCCCTTCAAAGGGAGCCAGTCCATGTGCCTGCGGGACCGGCGGCACGATTACTGCTTCACCTTTTGCCAGCACCACCGCTCCGGGCGTGGCTTCCGGATCACCTGCGCGTAGATGGCGGCCGCCTTCAGGAGAAGTCATTTCTCCACGCAGCAGCAGCTCGGCATGGCTGTCACTCAGCCAGCGGCCTTCCTTGGTGATGCCGATTGGCACCACTTCATATTTTTCCTTGTTAATGGCGCTGAGGACCGAGGCCGCAGACAGCAGAGAAACTTCATGCTCGCCGCTGCGTCCGCCGAAGAGAATTCCTACCCTGAGTTTCTTCATCACAAATAATGTAAAGCAGCACTCATCGGTCAGCAATCAGCCTTTCTCAGCAACCCTTTCGCATGTAAGGGTTCCTTTCGATCTATGTGGACCTACCTTTTAAGGAAAGGTGAAATGCGGCTTGGCAAATTCGATTCTTCAGAGGCGAAGTACGCGAATAATCCCGGCCGAGTTCGCGAAATTCGCGGCTAAGCTCTCCTGATTTGGCTAACTACTGAGCTCTGACCGCTCGATCCTAAAAGCAGACCGCAGGCCATGGCATAGCCACGGGAAGGTTGGTTCCCGTACAAGATCTCGCACGGGAAAGTTACGTTCCTTCTTTCTTGTCTTCGCAACTCTTGCTGGCTGAGCGCACAAAATCCGCCAGCTTGCCCTGCTTCTGCTTTTCCAGCAACGCGTCCAATGCCTTGGATTTGGCGTCCGGATCACTCTTCACGATGGCGCTGTATGATTTAAGCGCGCTCTCTACCCCTGCAATAAACTGTGAATCGGTATCGCGAGCTTTGTCTGGATGTTCGATGATGTAAGCCGCGCTGCCGAACGTAGCCTGATACGAAAGCTGTGGCGTGTACTTGTTTTGCTCCGTGACAAAGTCCATCCCAAAAAGAATTGGCGCGCAGATATTCACGTTGATATCAGGGATATCCTCAAGCCACTTTTTTGCCCAGCTTTTTTCCGAGTAAAGCGATTTATCCAGCGGATCCTGTTCCAGCTTACGCGTGAGTGCCAGGAATCGCTGGCGCTCTGCCGCCGTGGACGGAGGGTGCTTGGGTTCGTCTTTCGGCTCGTCCTGGGCGAAGGACAAAACAGCCAGAAACAGTATGAAAGAAATCAGGCCCACTTTACGCATTCTTCCTCCAACCATCGCGAAAATGATGACAGATGATTATATGAGGAAGCAGTAAAAACCTTGAAACGCAGAGGAAAGGAGGGAAATTGCAAAGATCGGGATCAGACCATCGTGTCGTCCGATCATCAAGACATCAAGCCTTTGGAAGATGATTGATTCAATTACCCAATTACCAAATTACTCAATTACCAAATCCCTTGCCTCCGCTTACTCCTTTCCTCCGTGTTTCAAAGGTTTTTGTAAGCGGTTAGAGAATCTTCTTCCCGAACGCTGAAAGCGCCAGCTCTACAGCAAGATCGGCTGTGCGGTTATGTTCGTCAATCACGGGGTTGACCTCCACAATCTCAAAGCTGGTCATACGGCCATGGTCGGAGATGATCTCCATCGCAAGGTGGGCTTCGCGATAGCTGGCTCCGCCGCGGACGGGCGTTCCGACCCCCGGCGCGTCTTCCGGATCAATCCAATCCATGTCGAGCGACACGTGATAGCCGGCAGTGTTGCGTCCCGCAACGCGCAACGCTTCTTCAATCACCGTGCGCATGCCGCGCTCGTCGATATCGCGCATAGTGTAGACCTCGATGCCGGTTTCCTTAATGTTTTCTTTTTCTCGCGCATCCACATCACGCACGCCCACAAGCACGCAATTTTCTGGCTGCACTTTGGGAGAGAAGCCATAGATATCCGCCAGTTCTGAAGGGCCCAGGCCCATAATGGCAGCCAGAGGCATGCCGTGCACGTTGCCGCTGGGAGAAGTATCCGGCGTGTTGATATCCGCATGAGCGTCGATCCAGATCAGGCCTACCCTTTGCTCCTGCGCGCGGCGCTGCTGCCGGAAAAACTCCGCCACTCCGGCTACCGTGCCGGCGGCCACGGAATGATCGCCGCCCAGTACCAGCGGGAATTTTCCGGCCTCCAGGGTTTTCAATACCTGCTCTGCATGCTTGGTGCAGGTGGCAGTGATTTCTTTCAGATACTTCGCGTGCGGATCGCCTGATTTCTTTTGCTCGGCAATCGCCACCGCGATATTGCCGCCATCTTCCACCACATGGCCGAGTTGTTCCAGCCGAGCTTCAAGTCCGGCGACCCGCACGGCAGATGGTCCCATATCCACGCCTCGCCGAGAAGCGCCAAGATCCAGGGGTACCCCCAGAATCCTGATCTTCTTGGGAACAATATTGTCGCCTACCACGGGCGGATTGGCCGGTTCGGTCTTGAGAGCTACTGGCGCGGTTGTTGTTGAGTCCGGAGTCATAAATTTTCTCAGTTTTCGATCTGCAACGCAGCTAGGCAAAAAAATTCGCCGCCAATCAACGCGAAGTTACGCGAATCGGATTAAGCATAATTCGCATGGTTCCCGCTCGCGGTTCTCTTTTCCAAAATACTCTTATTAAAATCCGTCTGAATTGGTGCTCATTTCGCGAAATTCGCCGCTCACTCTCTTGATCTGCGCTCATCACCGGAAATCTGCGGTGACGCGCGTTTTGCTGAGCGCTGAATGCTCGTCCTAGGGATAAATACGGGTTAATGTTCGGGCAAACGGAATCGTCTCGCGCACGTGCTCCAGACCGCATACCCACGCTACAGCCCGCTCAATGCCCATGCCGAATCCCGAATGCGGCACGCCGCCAAACTTGCGCAGATCCAGATACCACTTGAACGCCGCTTCCGGCAGATCATGTTCCCGGATGCGCTTCAGCAAAAGTTCATAGTCGCCAATGCGCTGCGACCCGCCTATGATCTCGCCATATCCTTCCGGCGCCAGCACATCCACGCAAAGCGCCAGGTCCGGACGCTGCGGATCTGGCTCCATGTAAAACGCTTTCACCTTGGCCGGGTAGCGATGCACCATCACCGGCTTATCAAATTGTGACGAAATATAAGTCTCGTCGGGCGATCCAAAATCGCCGCCATACTCAAACCTAGCCTCTACCTGCCCTTTGGCATGCCCTTCCTGCAACATTTTGACAGCTTCGTCATAAGTGATGCGCGGAAACGGCGGCTTGATGTTGGCCAGCTTGGTTACATCACGCCCAATCGTCTCCAGATCGGCTTTGCGATTGGTTACAGCGCTCTGTACCAGATGGCTGATGAACTCCTCCGCCAGCTGCATGATGTCGTCAAGCTCGGCATAAGCAACTTCGGGCTCGACCATCCAGAATTCAGTCAAATGGCGGCGGGTCTTGGATTTTTCCGCCCGGAACGTCGGGCCAAAGGAATAGACCTTGCCCAGCGCCATCGCCATAGCTTCAATGTAAAGCTGGCCTGACTGCGTGAGAAATGCCTGATCGTCAAAGTAATCAACTTCAAAAAGTGTTGATGTTCCTTCACATGCAGCCGGGGTCAAGATCGGCGGATCAGTCAACGTGAAGCCGCGCTCATCAAAAAAGTTACGCGCGGCACGAATAATTTCCGCTCGCACGCGCAGGACCGCCGTCTGCCGTGGCGTGCGCACCCAGAGATGGCGGTTTTCCATCAGGAAGTCAATGCCATGTTCCTTCTTGGCGATGGGAAACGGATCATCTTCAGGCACGCGCTGCAGGACTTTCACGTCGACAACGTCCATCTCATAGCCGCCCGGAGCGCGCTTATCCGCGCGGATTTTGCCGGTCACGATCACGCTTGATTCGTCGGTAAGGCTTTTGAGTGACTCGAAGACTTCCGGCGTCACCTGGTTCTTGGGAACAACGCCCTGGATCACTCCTGTGCCGTCGCGAAAGATAGGAAAGATCAGCTTGCCGCTCTCACGCTTGTTGTAGAGCCAGCCCCGAATAGTAACGGCCTGGCCGTCATGCCGGCCAACTTCCGCAATCGTGGTGATGGGTGCCTGTGTTGTAGTTTCCATGTACTAGTCTCAAAATCGTTTGACCATCGTCTTTACCCCGTTCGTGCTCTGGAGCGACGAGGTTTTTAAATCCTGGCAATCTTTGGCAATATCGGCGATTTTGGCAATCCTTTCTATTCCGCCGTCACGCCCGCGCA
>JBAVLE010000255.1:0-12138 GCA_049688735.1 Candidatus Angelobacter sp.
GCTTTACCCACCTGGCTGTCCGGAGCTTTTTCCAGCACGAAACCCAATACAATGAGGTTTCCGTCCGGTGTAACCTGCTTTTCGATCGACTTGTAATCATCCAGTTTCACAACGATTTTGCGCGGCTTATCTTTCTTCACGATGATAAAAGGTTCCAAGGGTCTTCCTACCTGGACCCCATCCACAAAGATATCAGCCCCGGCCGGAAAGATATTGATAATGCATTGGGAGGCATTTCCGGCTTTTATTGCTTCAGCCAGTTCCCCGGGAGTACCTTCCTGGAATTGCGGCGGTAAAGGCGGTGGAGGCACTCGATATCCGTTGGGGTGGGGTTTTGAAAAATCACAACGATCAGGCTTCAAAACGCCCTCACTGCAAAGCTCATGACGCGCCTTAAGCTCACTCGGGCTCTCCATCATCACAGCTTCGTGTCGGGCTTCTTCCGCTTTCATCGCTTCCTCGAAGGTCATACCCTTTGCCATAAAGGCACGGATTCCGGTGCCGGCGTCATAGCTGGAGTCTGGATCAGAAGTGTGGCAGTAAAGAGTACCGGGGCCACTAGTGCAGGTCGTCGTATATTCCTTGTTCCCAATCAAATAGCTGGAAGAGCACTCGTTCCCGCTGCAGGAGAGATCTTGTCCAAAAGTTGTTGTCGCAGTCGCCACTGCAATAAGGACTAAAACTAGGTTTCTCATGGATATTTCCTCTTCTGTCCACAAGCAAATGTTGTTCTATACGAGGGTGCAATCATAATACTGCACTTCGACATTCAGAATACAAACAGCTCGTTTGACAGAAGTGACGCTCGCTCGGGACCCAGGGTGAAATTTTTAGATTTTTGCAATTATGCGCCGTTACGCCCAAAGCTGGAGATCAGCTTCTCCCTGGAAACGGCAAATGTCACTGATTCTTTGAAACCGCCTTGTGCTCAGAGAGGAACTTTGCGCGACAAGCTGGAGCAGGCGAAGGTACACCAGCCGCAGGCGCGGAAGCTGTCAATGGGACGCCCAATGAGAGGACGCCATCGACCTTTCCAAAAGGCGCCAGGCTTGGATCAAGAAATATGCCGTAAGGCTTTTTTGTGTCCTTATCGCCAACTCCGCCCTTCCACGGACCGCAGCCGCCCTGTGTGTCGTCCGACCATGATTCTCCTCCCCTGTCTGTCACTTCCAGGCTCAGGATTTCTTTGGGCGGAAGATACATCGCCGCCAGATCATAGCCGCGTTTCGAGGCTTGCATTGCGTGAATATTCCCGGTAAGGATGAGCACCAGATCATTGGGTTTTGCTGGATTTAGCGAAAGCAGGGCGTGTCCCATGGCTTCGTCGCGTGAACCAGAGGCGGGCGATCCTGCGTAGGGCGCATCGAATGCAACAACTTTTAAATCGGGATGGAGCCTGTGAAGCTCTCGCAAAGAGACCAACAGCCGCAGCATCGCTTCGCTCGCTCGGCCATCCAGGACTTCTTTCCACCCGGGTAGTTGGAGCAGAGATTCCTTGGCAGTTGAAAGGTCTTTGCCCGTGAGAATGTTATCCAGAGCAGCCTGCTCGCTCGTTGGGCGTTCTAACGCGACGGTGACGTGCTTTCCGTGTGCAATGGCGTCGCAGACAAGATCATGAAAAGCAGCGGGCGTTTCATTTGAACCGTGCAGCTCCCCGATGAACATCCAATGCACGGCAGGCTTAGACCATATCTGGTCGGCTCCAGGTACGGGTGAGCAGGAGGCGCTTGCTGCCGCGTGGATCGCCAATCCCATGGCCAACAGGAATTGCAGCGCTATTCTCATGGGCGGCAGTTTATCGTTGATTCATTCATCGCACAATTCGCACTGGCGACAGCGGTTAATTCCTCAATTTGAACTTATCCAGGCCCGCGAACAGCACAACCGCCGCCAGTCCATTGACCAGGGCAGAAAGCAGCGTATGGCTCCAGATCCAGGCCTCGCTTCCGCCCACCAACTGCAGACTGATCGCCATGTAAACAAAGCGGTGGATAAGGACGAAAGCAAATGTCATCAGGAAGCGCGAACCTGGGTTATCAACGTCAACTTTCACGCCTAGAGATGATCCCAAATAGCCGACGATGGTTTTGGCGATCCCAAAGAGGCCGATAGGATGTCCCGTCCACGCGTCTTGCAGTGTTCCGATCAGGGCTCCAGTAATCATGCCGGGAATCGGTCGGCGGCGGGCGACGGCGAAAAAGATCGTCACCAGCAACGGCAGGTCCAGTACGGTCAGAAATCGGACGCGCAGGAAAACTTGAAGAAAGATGGCCAGCACCGGAATACCGATTGAAACCGGCCAGCTAAACCGATGTACCTCAATTTCCTCGCGAGAGGTCAACGAAACGGCGGTGTTCATTGGGGCGGCTTCTCCTGGGTTGCTGGAGTCGCGGTCGGCGTGGCGCTCGGCTGGTCAGATGTGGATGAATCAGGGACCGTCGCAGGAGTCTTGGCTTTCTTCTGCGTAGGCCTCGGCTTGGCTGGAGTCGCCTGTGCTGAAGCCGTTGGACTCGCCTGAGCCGTCGAGGTCTGTGCAGATGCCGCCTGCTTTTTGGCCTCTGCTCCCGGCTTGTTGGCAGAAACAATCGCTGCCGTGCCGCTTCCGGCTGCTGGCGGTTTCACTGCCCCGTTCACTGCTGCCGGCTTCTGCTCGGCGCCTGCATTTAAAGCTTTGTTTGCCTTGGCAGGCGCAGGAGACGACTTTGCCGCTGGAACTCCTGTCGAGATACCACCCGGAGTCTTCGGGGCATTTGGATCGACCTTGGGAATGCTGGGCAGACGCTCCGACAAAATGTCCGCCGCGCGCATGGGTGCTGGCCCTGAAGCCGTGGCTTGCGAATCATCACTCATTTTGGTGATAACCAGCACTTCCTCTAAGCGGCTGATGTCGGCTGCCGGTTTAATCTTGATCACGAGAAAGGGATCATTGTCGCGGTCCGGCGTGGCTCCAATCACAGTGCCCACGGTATAGCCCTTGGGATAGATGCGATCTCCACCGCTCGTAATCACGCGTTCCCCGGTCTCCACTTTCTCATCAGACATAATGTCGTTGATCTGGAGCTCTCCCAGAGAGGTCCCTTTCACGATGCCCTGAAGGCGCGAGCTTTCCAGAATCACGCCCGCTCCGCTGTCATGGTCGTTAATCAGCAGCACCTGCGAGCTCAACGGAAAAACGTCTTTCACTTTGCCCACAATCCCATCGGGCGTAATCACCGGCATATCAGGCTTAATGTGGTCATTGGAGCCTTTGTCGATGGTGATCAAACGCGACTGCTCGGTTCCGCTGGTAGCGATCACCTGGGCCGCAACAGTCTTTGAAATGAATTTTTCCTTGAAGTCCAGGAGCGTTTGCAATCGCCGTGCCTGATCGGCGTCCTGCTTAAGACGTACTTGCTCCATTTGCAGGCGCGCGACTTGATCCTGCAACTCCTGGTTTTGTTTGCGTATACCACGGAGGTCGGCATAATTGTGCCAGCCGTTCCGGAAAAAACGGCCGGTGGAAACAAATACCTTCTCCACGGGAGTAAATGCGGTGACGGTCCACACGCGGATCAGCCGCGTCCCGCTTCCGGTACTACCCGGCTTTGCGCCTTCAGGGCGCTTCACCTGCGTGGCCAGAGCGACCACCTGAATGAAAAGGACCGCCATTAATGCCAGGGGGTTCTTGTACCGAGTAAAAAAATTTTCCATGACCTGCGTTAACGGAGGGCCAGATGAGGGACGGACTTACCAGGTCCGTCCCATGTTTTGCAAATGAACGTGTTACGAATAGACGTGTTACGACTAGACGCCTTACTCAATCGAAATCTTTCTCAGCAGCTTAAAGTCGCTGAGCATTTTTCCTGTGCCCAGCACCACGCTGGCCAGCGGATCGTCAGCAATGGAAACCGGCAATCCAGTTTCTTCGCGGATTCTTTTGTCCAGGTTCTTCAGCAATGCGCCGCCACCCGTAAGGACAATGCCGCGGTCGCTGATGTCCGCGCTCAACTCCGGCGGTGTGCGTTCCAGTGCGACGCGAATCGCGTTCATGATGGTGCTGATGCACTCGCTCAATGCTTCACGAATTTCGCTGTCATCAATGGTGATGGTCTTGGGCACGCCTTCAATCAGGTTGCGACCCTTGATTTCCATGGTGAGTGGCTTGTCCAGCGGATAAGCCGAGCCAATCTCAATCTTGATGGTTTCCGCAGTGCGCTCGCCGATGAGCAAATTGTATTTGCGCTTGAGGTAATTCATGATGGCTTCATCCATCTGATTACCCGCCATGCGAACAGAACGTGAATAAACGATGCCGCTCAGCGAGATGACGGCGATGTCTGTAGTGCCGCCGCCAATATCAACCACCATATTGCCGCTGGGCTCAGTGATGGGTAACCCAGCGCCAATGGCGGCCACCATGGCCTGCTCCACCAGATGTACCTCGCTGGCTTTGGCGCGATACGCAGAATCCATGACAGCGCGCTTCTCCACCTGGGTGATTTCAGAAGGCACGCCGATCACAATCCTGGGATGAACCAGCATTTTCCGGTTGTGCGCTTTCTGAATAAAGTAGTTCAGCATTTTCTCCGTGACCTTGAAGTCGGCAATTACACCGTCCTTCATTGGCTTAATGGCCACAATGTTTCCCGGAGTGCGGCCCAGCATCTCTTTCGCTTCCTTGCCAACGGCCTCCACTTCACCGGTGTTCTTGTTGATGGCCACAATCGAGGGCTCATTCACTACAATGCCCTTGCCTTTGGCGTAGACCAGCGTGTTGGCCGTCCCCAAGTCGATCGCCAGATCGCTGGAAAACATGCTGAAGAGCGAGCGCAAATTGTGAATGCGCGAATTCTCTGATTTAAAACCGTTTTTCGACATACCAGATTCTTTCTTCTATTAAATGACCGCGGTCAGACCGAAAAAGCTTTAAAACGACGCACCACTGTCCCGACGTTCTCAGCCTTCGTGCTCAATCTTTTCTGGGGACCTATTACTCTGATACAGAATTCAAAATCGGGCAATAAGCGATTCTACTGTATAGTGATCGGCCTCGTTACTGTATTCACCCCGCCCTTGGCGTTCTGTGCCGTAATGGTTATCACGTTCTCACCGGTTGGAAGAGGGTTGGTAAAATGGCGAAATGCGCCATCACTAGCAACCACAGCTTCCTGCCCATTTACCATCACTCGCGCGTTCGGCTCCGTGTGCCCCTTCACTTCAATCACATGCCCCATCTGCACAAAATCTCCCACTTCCAACGCCAAAGACCCTGTACCTTTGGGGACAATCGTGAACTTGTAAGTCTCGCTTTCAATCGATTCCTTACCGTCAGATCCAATCGACCGCACCTGCCAATAATAAGGAATGCCTTCCTGTAAATTCGTAACCAGGACTTGAGTTGCTGCCTTGGTATCGTCCACACCCGGCCCGCTAAACGATGGATTGCGGTTGATCTTTATATGATATTCCCGCACGCCATCCACCGGAGACCAGGAGAAAGTCACGCCCTTGGTTGCTTGATCCAGGAACACATTCTGCAACGGCGCAGGCGAGATCAAAGTAGGCGGCTGCAGTTCCTTCGACTTGATCAAACCCTTCGAATTGCTGCTGAATGACGCCTTGGTGTAACTCTCCAAAGGAATAGTCTGCCCGCCACGGCTTACCTCGCCTGATCCCTTTTTCACCAAAATCTCATGCTGGTCGGCTCGGATGTCATTCATCACTTCCGCGGAACTCTCAGATGAGATAGTGGCCGTTGCATCTCCAACGATTACTTGCGACTTTGAGCCGCTGGCCAGTGTTGAGGTGGCCAGATCAACCTTACCTGTCGTCACCTGGACTGCGACTTTTGTCTGCTGCGCGCCGTTCACGGAATTTTCCTGAATGGTGATAAGCGAAGCCGGCTGCACGGTGTAGTTCGTGCCGTCCGTGAAAACCACTTTGGCCATTCCTTCCGGAGAGGTCTGGACCACGTCCCCTCTCTCCAGAGCCAGCGAGTAATCTGCTACTACCCACGCATTCGTGCTGGCCTTACGTACTCGCACATTGCCATCAATGTTGGTGAAATGGGCCTGCTGCGGGCCAGGATCAATGGAGGTACCGTTTTCCGACCCACCGATCCCCACTTTGTTCAGGGCTTTTCCCAGCCCGATTTGTCCGGCAAGGATCAATTTATTCGCTGTATCGGGAAATGCGAAATACATCACCACAAATGCAAGCAGCAATACGGCAAGCATTCCCATCAGCACGCTGCGATAGGTGATGGTGACGTATGAAATCTGGAATGCGGATTTTCGCTTTTGCGCCACTGACTTAAAATTGGGGAGTTATTGGTGGCTACAGATTAACACAGCACTTGCAACCGCCAGATAGGTTCCCTTGCCCCTGATTAAGGTGTTTGGATTACTCTTTTGAGAAGCCAAAACACCTTCATCAAATATGTGTAATTAAAGCAGAAAGCGACGCGGCTGGCAGTAGCCATGTTGGTTCTGGCAGTAACGATAGGGTCATGAACCTGCATGCTTCTGTTCCACGTTGCCTAATCCGCCCCCGATACAGCAAAATTGGTTATGCCTTCAACAACTGGATCACGTCCGCAGCCGATCGAGTCTTTACTCGGACGCATTCATGCGCATACCGCAAAAATTGGAATCATCGGGCTTGGCTACGTGGGATTACCGCTGGCTCTCCTCTTCAATGAAGCCGGCTTCCCTGTTACCGGGTTCGATATCGACCCCGAAAAGGTGAAGGCCCTCAACAATGGCCGGTCTTATATCTACCGCATACCTAAGACGGAGATTGCCGCCGCTGCCGCAAAAGGCTTTTGGGCGACGGACGAGTATGCCCACGCTAAGGAGATGGACGCATTGATCATCTGTGTCCCCACGCCGCTCAACGAATACCATGAGCCCGACCTCAGCTATATTCGCGAAACCGCCAAAGCGATTGCGCCGCACGTACATGCAGGCCAGTTGATTGTTCTGGAGAGCACCACCTATCCGGGGACGACCGAAGAAGTGCTGATCCCGGTGCTGGAAGCTGGCAACAAAGCTAAACTCAAAGCAGCACGTCCTGAGCAGGACGATCCCAAGACCACTTTTCTGGTGGCGTTTTCTCCTGAGCGTGAAGACCCCGGCAATGACACCGTGGCCCGTAAGGACATTCCCAAGGTCATCGGCGGCGTAAATCCGGCTGCTTCTGAAGTTGCGGGCGCGGTTTATAACTCCATTTTTAACCGTGTGGTTCCGGTTTCCAGTCCTGCGGCGGCTGAAATGACCAAGTTGCTGGAAAATATCTATCGCTGCGTGAATATCGCGCTGGTCAACGAACTCAAGATGCTCTGCCTGCGCATGAACATCGATATCTGGGAGGTTATCCGAGCCGCCTCGACTAAGCCCTTTGGCTTTCAGCCCTTTTATCCAGGCCCTGGCCTGGGAGGGCACTGCATCCCCGTGGATCCTTTTTACTTATCCTGGAAGGCCAAGGAGTTTGACTTTCATACACGCTTCATCGAGTTAGCGGGCGAGATCAACTCCGCCATGCCTTATAACGTGGTTGACGCCGTGACCGCGGCGCTGAACCGCCACAAGAAGTCGCTGAATGGATCAAGAGTTTTGGTACTGGGCGTTGCCTACAAGCGCGATATCGACGACCTGCGTGAATCACCCGCGCTCACCATCATTGAAGAGCTGCAGCGCCGTGGCGCCGAGGTGGCTTACAACGATCCTTATTTCCCCAAAGTTGGCCGGGGCCGGAAGTACAACCTGCAAATGACTTGCGCTCCGCTGGAAAAGCTTGGCCAATATGATTGCGTCCTGATTGTGACCGACCACACTGACTACGACTATAAAAAGATTGTTCAGGAATCAAAGCTGGTAGTGGACTCGCGCAATGCAACGAAAGGGATTAAATCAGAAAAGATTGTGCATTGCTAGGCAGCAGTCAGTCATCGGGACTCAGCCAGAGAAGAAATCGCCGCAGATGACCGCAGATCAAGAGATAAGCCGCGAATCGACGCGAAACACACGAATCAGTTCTTGGGTTTCTGATTCGTGCTCATTCGCGAAATTCGCGGCCCAAGTTTTATCAGCGTAAATCAGCGGCGAAAGCCTTTCGCTGACTACTGAAGGCTGACTGCTTAGATCGAACTCATGTTCGACAAGAACTGCCCGTTTGAAGGCGTCTTGCCCAGCTTATCGATCAGCAGTTCCATGGCTTCCACGGGTGAGAGCGGATTCAACACTTTGCGCAGTACCCAGATTCGAGCCAGATCTTCCTTGGGAATCAGCAGCTCTTCTTTACGCGTACCCGAGCGCTGGATATCAATCGCCGGAAAGACGCGCTTATCCACCAGCTTGCGGTCAAGAATGATTTCGCAGTTGCCGGTGCCCTTGAATTCTTCAAAGATCACGTCGTCCATGCGCGAACCAGTGTCAATCAGGGCCGTGGCCACAATGGTCAGCGATCCACCTTCTTCAATGTTGCGGGCGGCGCCAAAGAAACGTTTCGGCCGCTGCAAGGCGTTGGAGTCCACGCCGCCGGAGAGCACTTTGCCCGAAGGCGGAACAATTGTGTTGTAAGCGCGCGCCAACCGGGTGATGGAGTCCAGCAGGATCACCACGTCGCGCTTGTGTTCCACCAGGCGCTTGGCTTTTTCAATCACCATCTCGGCCACTTGCACGTGGCGGGCGGCAGGTTCGTCGAAGGTTGAAGAAATAACTTCACCTTTGACTGAGCGCTGCATGTCCGTGACTTCTTCCGGACGCTCGTCAATCAGCAAAACAATCAGCACAACTTCCGGATGGTTCGTTGTGATGGAGTTGGCGATGTTCTGCAACAGCATGGTTTTGCCGGTACGAGGCGGAGCAACGATCAGGCCGCGTTGGCCCTTGCCCAGCGGAGTAAGCAGGTCCATTACGCGGGCGCTTACGTTTTCTTTTGCCGTCTCAAGCTTCAAGCGCTCTTGCGGATACAGCGGCGTGAGGTTGTCAAACAGGATCTTGTTGCGCGCTTCTTCAGGGGACTCAAAATTGACCGCTTCAATCTTTACCAGCGCGAAATATTTTTCCCCTTCATGCGGAGGCCGCACCTGGCCGCTGATGGTGTCACCTGTCTTTAAATCGAACTTGCGGATCTGCGAGGGCGAAACATAAATGTCGTCCGGGCCGGGAAGGTAGTTGTAATCAGGGGAGCGGAGGAAGCCGTAGCCATCAGGCAGGATTTCCAGCACACCTTCAGCAAAGATGTGCCCCTCTTTTTCACTCTGAGCCTGCAGGATTTTGAAGATGAGGTCCTGCTTGCGGAGACCGCTGGCGCCAGGGAGGTCAAGGGTGCGCGCGATCTTGGTAAGCTCAGTAATATTTTTTTCTTTAAGTTCTGCGATTGTCATTCGTCACCTACGGGAGTTTTTATGCTTGAGGAAGGATTGCTTTGTGAATCAGAGGCGAGAGTTACAGCCCTCAGGATACCTGAGAGCCCGCCAGGCGGCCTTGCCTGGCGGGATTTTTCAGGAATATCTAATTATGCAGCGCGGCGCTGTGGTTGTGCAACCGGTTCGGGTTTCAGTTCAATCACGGCATCCGGCTCGGGCGCCTGGCCCACGCGGACAAGCACGTCATTCATCGTCTCTTGTACGCGGGTGTTAGGCTTGTGAAACTTCCTGGTCGCCTTGGAAATCAATTGACACAAAAGATAGCGGTTACGCACCGTGTCGAGTGCGTCATAAATTAAGTCAGAGCGCATGACTGTTATTTCTCCTTAGAATAAGTTCAGTAATAATGAATTGATTCGTCAGTTACGAAATGAATTCAAATTTTTGGGTCTTGACGGAGCACACAAACTTTTCTTGCCTCTTTCGACGGCAAAATACATCTGTTGTTATGGGAATTACCAGAGACCCTTGTGCGATTATTAGACGCAAATCTAGGTGTCTAAGTTGCTTTATCTCCTGACTCTGCTTTGAAGTGGCGATTTCGCCACAAAGCCGGGAGTGAAACCCATCCGTAAGACGTTCTACGGTACACGGGGATTGGCAAAACGTCAAGGGTTTTTTGCGCAACAGCCCTGGTATTAAGTCCTTATTTTCTTATAATTTGCTGATATTGAAGTATTTATTGTCACGTTTTCCGCAGCTTTACCCTGGTAACTTGAGAGGTTCCGCTTATGAGCGATCCCCGTTATCCCATCGGCCGCTTCACCCCTGACCAAAATCCAACTCCGGACACGCGCAATCGCCACATTGAGCAGATTTCCGGCACACCTGCCCGTTTGCGGCAGGCCATAACTGGCCTGTCGGCTGACCAACTTCGAACCCCGTATCGGGAGGGCGGCTGGACTGTCCAACAGGTCGTCCACCACCTGCCGGACAGCCACTTGAACGCCTATATCCGATTCAAATGGGCGATGACGGAGGATACGCCCACCATAAAGGCCTATGATGAGAGTGCATGGGCTGCGCTCAAAGACTCTGAGCTAACCCCTGTCGATGTGTCACTTACGCTGCTTGAATCCTTGCATGCGCGCTGGACTGTGCTGCTACGGTCGCTCAAGTCGGAAGATTTTCAACGCAGGTTCGTCCACCCTGAGTCTGGCCCCCACGACCTTGACTGGCTGTTGGGCCTCTATAGCTGGCACGGCAAGCACCATGTGGCTCACATTACGAGCCTGCGCGAGCGGATGGGCTGGTAGTCTCGCCGCAGATTTCGCAGATGATTCGCAGATCAAAAACAAGTAAGCCACGAATTTACGCGAAAGACGCGAATCGGTTTTCTAGTTCTAATTCGTGTTTATTCTCGCAAATTCGCGGCTAAATCATTATCCCTGCTACGGCAAAGGGAACGTGGGAGTAAAGCCAAGATCTTCCGGCAACGCGCCGGCGATTGGCGTTTCGAACAATGACGGCAACGGCGGTGCTCCCAGGGATGGCCCGAAGCTATCTGGGTCGAGCGTGAGCGTACCGTCGCTGGCTAGGAACACTCCAATCTGAAGTTGCGCCTCCGCCGCGACCGGGTCGGTTGAGGAAAGCGACGTCAGGAAGGTATGAGGGTTCCCGAACCCCAGACCTATCAGGGAAGCAATGTCATTACGGAAGAACGTGGCGCGATCCGCCAGGTCGCCGGAGCGAATCAGGGCTGTAGCCGTCGGATTTGGCACGGTTTGATCTCCGCGCGCAAACTGCACGATCACGCTCTTCGGCCGGTCACCCGGCAACGGGGACTTGCGGATGAACGGTGCCCAAGCCACCGGATCTCCGGCCTGGCCCACCCAGATGGAGGCATCTTCGACCCTCTGTATATCGATGGCACAAGCAACCGTTGAACACGGTGAACCGATCGGCGGAATGAACGTATTGATTACCGGTGCTTCATTACGCAGAGGCTTGTTGTCATTGAAAGGAAATTGATTGGGGATTACTGGCAGGTTTTCCAGAGATGGAATGCGAACGAGAAGGAGCGCCCCAAGGAGGGGTCGGAAACCAGGGCTGAGGCGAACGATATCGGTTATTGGACCTCCGGGAACATTAGGAACACCCGCGCGGACATCAGGTTCAATACCGAGGAAGATGGTGCCGTAAATCCCGCCAAAAGACTGACCCGCATAGTAAATGCGGTTGGGATCCAGGTCCTGAAGCCCATCGCCGTTAACGTCGATCCCACCCTGGATGGCGCGAACCAGTTGCATCAAGTCAGCTACTGTCTGTTGCAGTGCGTCGCGCGAACCAATATCGGCAAGCGGGCTAAATATGGATGTCGAAGAACCTTCGGAGGAATCGATCACGCCGTTACCATCTTGATCAAAGCTGCGGCCGCCCTCAGGGAATGTCACGGACGAGGCTCCTTGACTCACGGTCAAAGTGCTGTTTGGTCCAAAGCCGTGACCAACTACGTTAATTGCAATGCTGGCAATCCCATTATGCGCAAGAAACGATGCTACGGCAAACGGTGCTCCCTGTTTGTTATCGGTGAACCCGTGCCCGAAAATCGCGACCGGCCATCCATTGCTGGGCCGCGGTCCGGAAGGAATGAAAAGGTTGAAGAACAAATCCTCTGTACCCTGGGAAGGCACGGTTTGACGCGTCGGTACCTGCGGAATGAAAACGCCCGCATTCTGCCAGTGCTTGCCGCTGAATTTACCGAAGGCTACTGTTTGGATGGCTCCAGT
>JBAVLE010000256.1:0-6967 GCA_049688735.1 Candidatus Angelobacter sp.
GATCTGACGTTAATACAGTTCTTCCCTCCCAATCTTCTGCCCCCGCGAGCTTACATGAGCGAATCTCTCTGGATCTAGCCAAAAGTTATGAGGTTGACGATCTCATCAGCGATCCTTCGGGTCCAGACTTAGTAATTCGACAAGGTTCGAGAATTGCCTTTGTTGAGGTGAAAACCGGAAGCCCTAATTTGCCGCTGCCTAGCAGTACCGTAGCTCAAATGAACATGCTAACCGTTCATGCAAAGAAAAAGGTTGATCCGACGCAAGGGGTTGAGATTGTTCCAGTGCTGGTAACAAATTATCAAGTCAGTCCCGCAGACCGCCAAGAACTTGGAGATCAAGGCATTAAGATTGTTGAGGTATCTTCGGGAAAATCAGTTTATAACTCCACGGACTTAGTTAAAAACTTTTCCAATATTGTTGGTTTTCAACATGAGAAGCTGGTTTAATTCTTTCTAGGTAAACAAAAATTTCTTGGTATTCAGCCTTCACCGTATCGCCCAAGTTTGACGGGTTTTTCAAATTCAATTCTCCGCTGCCTCGCACGTATCTCTTTATGTGGGCGATGTTAGCATCCAACTCGTCTGCCTCTTGAAGTTGGGCAGTGATCGGCGCCTTTGCATCAAGGTTGTCTGATTCAGCAATGCGGGCCGGGGACTTCTTTCGGTCAACTCGAGGCTAGGTTGTGAATTCTCGAACGAAGAAGCTGCGGTATTTATTGTAGGTTCATGGCACTTTTCTCGTCGTTTTCAACGAACAGAGCTAAATGAAAAAAGCCCGCGCTTCATCAAACACATCTGCAACCCCGCCCTTCACCCCAGCACAGATTCACGCCTTCCGTTTGCGCCGCCATCATCTGCTTGATCAATCTGCCAAAGATCTGGTCACCATTTGCCGCGACGTTTGCGGAGTGCAGGCGCAGATCATGTCCGCGGCGCAGCTTCAGCTTTGGGCTCGCAACCATGCCATCACTCCGGCAACCGTGAATGATGCTCTATGGAAAACCCGCTCGCTGGTAAAAACCTCATTGATGCGCCAGACGCTGCACCTTGTCCCTGCAGATGAATTCCCGCTTTATATTGCCGCGCATAAAAATGCGCGCGCAAAAGCCGTGCTCTCAATCATGGCAAGGTGCAAGATCACACGAGAAGAAGCTGATGCGCTGACCGCCTTGATTCTGGAAGAACTCAAAGACGGCCCTGCGCCGCGTGCTGCGATTACCGCCGCCGTGCGCCCTAAAGTCAGCAGGCGGTTGCGCGTGTGGATGGACAAGGTATGGAGCATTGTACGGCTACCCGTCATCGAGGGCTTGGTCTGCTACGGCCCAGGCGAAGGCAACCGGGCAACATTTATTCGCACTGAACAGTGGCTGCCGGCCCAGCCCAAAATCGATGCTGTACAGGCGCAAAAAGAATTGTTTCGCAAATACCTTCGCGCATACGGTCCCGCAACGCTCAACGATTTCGCTCATTGGTCTCTCATCTCCATGGCAGAAGTGCGGGCCTTGCGGACATTGCTTGATGCAGAGATCACAGAACACAATGGCCTGCTGCTTCTGCGCGAAGACCTGAAAATTCTTCAGTCAGCTTCCCTTGAGATGAACTCTGTCCATCTGCTTCCATATTTCGATGTTTACCTGCTGGCCCATCGCTTCAAAGACCACTTCCTGAAACCCCAGTTCTATAAACGCGTTTACCGGAATCAAGGCTGGATATCGCCGGTGGTGCTGATCAACGGAGAGATCGCCGGAGTGTGGAGTTATAAGCCGTCCCGCAAAATTCTTGAGATCGAGATTGAACTCTTCGCGCGGGTTGACTCGGGTACCCGCAAGCAAATAAAAGATCGCGCCGGGGAATTAGCCGACCTTTTTCAATGTTCTCTTTTATTTTGTTTTAAGAACTAAGCGTATTAAGCACGCTTCAGCGTTATGTAGCAACACATTGCCGATGCTCACGAATTAAGAGTCTGCGCCTGAGGTATTTTTTCTCGCCAGCGCACGCCATCCCCTGCTCGCTTCAGAGCTTCTACCTAAAGCAAGAGCCGTACTCGCCGGTTTGCATCGGCCAAAGCAGTACCCGCCACTTTCGTCGATTTGTACAAAATCAAATCCTCGGGAGTCCCGTTTGAAGAAACTAGTTCTGTTATTGATCGCTACTTTCGTGCCCGCGCTGCTGATCGCGCAGACCCCAAACTCAAACCACGTTGTTGTAGTGCTGGAGGAAAACGAAAGCTATTCGGCTGTTATTGGCAGCTCGTCCATGCCTTACCTGAACAGCCTGGCGTCACAGAATGCGCTGGCCACACAGTATTACGCCAACACGCATCCTTCCATCGGCAACTACTTTATGCTGACGG
Source organism: Candidatus Angelobacter sp. (assembly GCA_049688735.1). Taxonomy (GTDB): domain Bacteria; phylum Acidobacteriota; class Terriglobia; order Terriglobales; family Acidobacteriaceae; genus Angelobacter. The sequence goes on from JBAVLE010000256.1 coordinate 2,356, forward strand.
CGGGGCAGATCATTACCAACAACGACTCGTTAAATTCAACAGTCAGCGTCGATAATATCGTGCGTCACTTGTTGAGTGCCGGAAAAACCTGGAAAAGCTACGCGGAGAGCCTGCCGTCAGTGGGCTATATTGGCGGCGACCAATATCCTTATGTACGCCACCATAATCCTTTGTCTTATTTTTCTGACGTAGCTGATAGCAGCGTGCAACGGCTGAACCTGGTTCCGTTCACACACTTCGCTGCAGATTTAAGCAACAATGCGCTGCCGAATTATTCATTCGTGGTCCCCAATGAGAACCACAACGCGCATGATTGTCCTACGGCGCCCACTGGATGCACCAACGCAGTTAAGCTCGCCACGGCGGACACATGGCTGAAAAACAATATTGCCCCTTTGTTCAACAATCCCGCTTTCCAGAAGGACGGCATTCTGGTTATTGTTTTTGACGAAGGCTTCGATACTGATACAGCACACGGTGGAGGACACGTGGTTGCTGTGGCCGTGGGACCGGGAGTGAAGAAGGGATTCAAGTCAACAACGCTTTATCAACACCAGAATGTCCTGCGCACTACGCTGGATGCGCTAGGCGTTCACAGCTATCCCGGAGTTGCTGGCAGCTCTGCCGAGATGAGCGACCTGTTCGGCGCTGCTCCTCCGGTGCCTCCGCCTAGCGGATGCACCGCGACGGTTACAGGCGTAACAGTATGTTCGCCTGCGGCGGGAAGCACGGACTCATCTCCAGTTCATTTTGCGGCCGCTGCAAAGTCAAGCCATCCCATTAGCGCCATGCGAATTTACGTTGACAGCGTTTCAAAGTTCGAGACAAATGCCTCATCGCTCAATACATCACTGGCATTGGCAACCGGAGCCCACTCCGTTGACGTGCAGGCGTGGGATTCAACCGGGGTGGTCTTTAAGAATACGTTTATTCTGAAAGTCCCTTAATTTGTATGGAGCTGGCTGAGAGAGCCTGAAAGCTTTTCTTAATAGCTCTGGCCTGCTACAACAAAGAAAATTCGTTTTTCAGTGAAGCTGATTTTGGGATGAGCGCGGCACTACGCGGCACTATATGATTAAAGGTAATCAGTGTTCGCCCGATGCACCGCGCCATATCTTCCTTCCGTTGCTTCTTCGGCTGCACATTCAGGCATGTGCGCTCCTTTTGCTTGGTTGCTGGAGCATGCCTTTTTCTAGGGTTCACATGCGCTGCGCAGACCACCGCTCCTGACTTTTCAATCATCGTTTTGCCGGATACGCAGTATTACGCCCAGAGCTATCCGCAGACGTTCGATTCCCAGACGCAATGGATCGTTAATAACATTTCCGCTTTGAATATCAAAGCTGTGATCGGCGTTGGCGATATTGTGAACGGCGGCGGCGTAGCTTCTCAGTGGCAGGCTGCGAGCAACTCAGTAAGCAAGCTTGAAGGCAAAGTTCCTTATTTCATGGCCATCGGGAACCATGATTACGATAAAGACGATCCGCCGAATCGCACTGCCTCTACCACCAACTTCAATCACTACTTTGGCCCTGCCCGTTACGCCAATTCATATAGTGGATGGCTGGGCAGTTATCCCGCCGGCAGCAATGAAAATTTCTATGGCTCGGTAACCATCAATGGGAAGCGCTATCTCATTGTCTTGCTCGAATTTTATCCGCGCACTGCTGCTCTGCAATGGGCCGAGAGTATCATCCAGGCGAATCCAGATGCAGAAGTCATTCTTGCTATGCATGGTTACGAGTTTTACGACAATCTCCGTGTTGCTCAGTGTGAAAATTATGACGCCGAGTACTACAACATGGGAAAAGACAACGATGGCGAGGAGATCTGGACAAATCTGGCCAGCAAATATCCCAATGTCAGCATGGTCTTAAGCGGCCACATCGTCAAAGCGGCGGGGCAGATGTCCGCCGGGCATGAAACCCAGGCAGGAACCTACGGCAATACCGTAAATGAAATGATGGCGGATTATCAGGCCATGGCCAACGGCGGAAATGGCTATTTACGGATTCTGAAGTTCAGCCCCTCGCGGAACACCATTCAGGTAAGCACATATTCAACCACGCTGAAAACTTACATGACGGATTCTGCGAATGCGTTCACAGTTCCCTGGCACACGGTATCCACTACTGGCAGCGGCTCGATTACCGGCCGGGTGAAAAAGTTGTCATGTAGTGCGGTCTCGGGCGCAAAAGTTTCTTATGCAGGCGGATCCACAACAACGGACAGCAATGGCAAGTTTACGCTAACCAACGTTCCTGCCGGTTTACACTCTGTCACAGTTTCAGCTTCTGGTTTCCCGCAGATGGTCAAGAATGTTCCGGTTGGTTCGGGCCTCACCAATAGCGTTCAATTTTTCCTTACCACCACTGCGAGTCCCACGCCGACACCGACGCCAACTCCTTCTCCAACACCAACGCCAAGTCCCAGTCCAACTGCAACTCCTGCACCCACACCAAGCCCAACTCCGGCTGGCTCTGGAACCCTGACCGGCATAATCAGCGATGCCGCAAGCGGAACGCCGATTAACGGCGCGACTGTAGCCTCTGCCGGTCTCAGTGCCAGCACCGATGCTTCGGGTGCATACACGCTAGCGAACGTTCCCGCCGGCACTCAGTCTGTTTCAGCTTCCGCTGGGGGGTACACGACTGTTTCACAAAGCGTAACGCTTACGGCGGGACAAACCGCCACCATAAATTTTGCATTGGGAGCTGACGCATCTCCCAGCCCAACTCCCACTCCAGCTCCGACCCCCACTCCGACTCCAACACCAACTCCGACCCCTACGCCAACACCAACTCCTAAGCAGAGTCCTACTCCCACTCCGGTCCCCACGCCAACTCCCGCTGCAACAGGAGCGATCTCCGGCACCGTAACGAATGCCTCCAATGGATCTGTGGTTTCCGGCGTGACAGTGACCGGCGGCACGGCATCTGCGGTTTCAAGTAGTACGGGACATTACACGCTTACCGGCTTGGCGACAGGGACGTACGAAGTGACAGCATCTAAGAGCGGCTGGCTCAGCCAAAGTAAAAGTGCAACGGTCAGCGGCGGCACAAGCACAACGCTGAATTTCGCAATCGCCACCTCAGGAAAAATTAGCGGAACGGTTAAGAACGCCAGCGGTGCAGCCGTCAGCGGAGCAAGCATTAATTTCAAGGGTGGTGTTGTGGCGACGAGCAAAACTGTAACCAGCAGTTCCACAGGCTCATATTCCAGCAGTTGGATACCGGTTGGCGGTTATACCGTGACTATAAGCGAGACAGGCCACACAACTCAGACCCGAAGCGCCACGGTGACATCGGGCGCAACTACAACGCTGAACATTACGAGTTTCTGATATGAGATCGATTTACTGTCTTTCGATTCTGATCATGCTGAGTGGAATCTGCTTTGCTCAAGAAGCTGGTTGTCCTGTGCAGATCACCCAGGTCCGCAACATTCAGGAGAGTATGTTCATTTCGTTCAGAAACACCACTTCGCGGGACATCAAATCATACGAGTTTGACGTGTCTTTCACAGACGTTTTCGGCAAGCCACACAATTTCCCGTTTCCTCTGTTGCGCAATGAACCGATCGCAGCAGGCACAACCAAAGTGGCGGCATTCCCATCCGCGGATACGCTGGAGTTCCTGTTTCCTATACTCAACGCTTCCCTCTTCAAAGTTACTTTTTCCGATGGCAGCATTTGGAATGATGACGGCTCACACGATTGCAGTTTGTCAGCTTTACAGGAATAGATCTCCTCAACGTGAAAGCTCAGATAATAGCGGAGTGGCAGATAGATGTTGGAGTCTGTTAGTCCAGGAGAATGGACGCCAGACCCGCGACTGCTGCAATAAAAAAGCCCCAATTCGGGGCTTTTTTCTCGCTATGAAAGTAACTACATGCCTTTCCTGTCACGAAGGACATCGCGTCGGTCGTGGCGGATGTCTTTTCTGTCCTTGCGAGCGTCTTTGCGGTCCGCGTGCAGGTCTTTTTTATCTTTGGAGATATCGCGATTATCAGCCCGCAAATCACGCCGATTGCGGTTCAGATCGCGCTTATCGTGGTTGATGTCTTTCTGCTCTTTGGCTGCGCCGGCGGTATCGCCTTTTTTCAGGTCTTGATTACGCTCACGGCGATCTTTGTTCACGTCTTTCTGGTCCTTGGTAATGTCGCGCGCGTCTTTGTTGCGGTCGGCGCGGTCCTTATTCACGTCGCGCTGGTCTGAGCGGATGTCTTTGCCGTCTTTGTTCAAATCGCGGCGATCATTCCGCAGGTCCTTGCGATCACTCTGCACGTCAGTGTTGGCGGCATTTTGCGCCCACATTCCGGCGGTTAAACCGAAGAAAACCAAAGCAATTAACTGTATGACGTTTCGTCGAATCATAAAAGCTGCTCCTTTTAAATCCTCCAAGGTAAGTTGCTCTTGGGGTATGAACACGGCGCGTCACATTAGTTGCAGTGAGATATTTTTCCAATCACAGTCATGTCGCAGCAACTTTCGTGCGTTGGATGTGTTGCGCACGAACAAAACCCCGGCAAAGATACTTCTGCAGGGGCTGGTCATCTTCAATTTAAAAATGGCGGTTGCAAAACGGGAGCTAACAACGGGTGAATTCTAGCA
>JBAVLE010000257.1:0-20216 GCA_049688735.1 Candidatus Angelobacter sp.
CACCAAAGTACACGTACTTTCACATGCGCCAAAGTACACATTTGATTATCAAACGCAGTAGTTTCAGGGCTGCCAATTGGACTATACTTTGCGTCAAACATAAGAAAGCAGAAGCATTACCCGCACGAACTGTTGTGCCCCCTTGGAGTTTCGCGGGACAGAATCAGCGGCAGAAGAGGCGCCGATTTGAAGCGACGGCGCACAGGTGAATACGAATGCTAGTCAGATTCTGGGGTGTACGCGGCTCAACGCCAACCCCCCAATCAGAAAATCTGCGTTACGGCGGCAATACCTCCTGTGTTGAAGTCCGCGTGAATGGGCACATCTACGTTTTCGATTGCGGCACCGGATTCCGCAACCTGGGCAAGCAGCTTTCCCAGGAGCACGCTGGTGATGGCAGGAACGGCCACCCGATCAACGCGCACATTTTTCTTTCGCACTTTCACTGGGACCACATCCAGGGCATCCCGTTTTTCTCGCCGCTCTATAACGACCGCGAGAGCTCTTTCGTTTTTCACTCTTCCAGCCGCACCCGTGGTCTGCAACAGGCGCTTGAAGAGCAAATGGCCGACCCATATTTCCCCGTCAACATGAGTGATATGGCCGCTCACCGCCAGTTCTGCACCATCGACGAAGGCCGCACCAAGCTTGAAGGCTGCACTGTGCAGACCAAGTGGCTCAATCATCCGCAGGGCTGCCTGGGCTTCCGCATGGAAACTGAAGGCAAGGTCATTGTTTACGCCACGGACAACGAGCCTGGCGATCCCATCTTTGACAAAAGCGTTCGCAAGCTGGCTGAAGGCGCTGATCTGCTGATCTACGACGCTCAATATCTTCCTGAAGAATACGCCGCGCGCAAACAAGGCTGGGGACACAGCCACTGGCGCGAAGCAATCAACGTGGTGATGGAAAGCGGTGCTAAAGAACTTATTCTTTTCCACCACGATCCTGACCATTCTGACGCTTGCATTGACTCCGTCGTTAAGCAAGCCCGCGAGCACTACCCCAAAGTGCGCGCAGCGTCTGAAGGCATGGAGATCGTGCTCTAGGTTTGTACCTCAACTGTGAGCGGGAAAAGCGCTTTTGCAGTAGGCTTTGTTCCTCCTGACCTTGGCCAGCGTGTTCTCGTATCTTGCTGTCTCCCTAGTGCTTAGTAGGATCTTGATTCAGATGGGCATCGCCTCAAGTTTTTCTCCTAGACGCCTCACTTTGCCTGCGACTACAATACCCCCGTCCGCATCCTAATGTGTGACAACAGGCGGTATCGGGAGTTCCCGAACTGCACTGGAGGCAAAATGAGCATCACTTCCTTCAACGGAGGGCAGCGCGACAGCGCCCGACCGAATCCCGCTCTGCCTGGTTCCACTCAACAAAAGATCACCACTACCACAGTCCTCGACAAAAAGCTGCGGCATGAGCCCATAACCTGCCTTACGGCCTATGACTACGCCACGGCGAGGCTGGTGGACCAGAGTGGCATTGACATGATCCTGGTGGGCGACTCATTGGCCCAGGTGGTTTTGGGCTATGACAATACCCTACCCGTAACCATGGAAGAAATGCTGCACCACACGCGGGCGGTGCGGCGCGCGGTGCGCTCTGCCATGGTGATTGCCGACATGCCCTTTGGCGCCTACCATGAAGACGAAAAAGAAGGGGTGCACAACGCTTTGCGCTTTGTGAAGGAATCCGGCGCGGAAGCGGTGAAGCTGGAAGGGGGCGCGCAGCGGGTGGCCATGGTCAAGCGCGTGCTCGATGCGGAAGTGCCTGTGATGGGCCACATTGGGCTGACGCCGCAGTCGCTGCATAAGATGGGCGGCTATAAAGTCCAGGGCAAAGACTTTTCCGGTATTGAGCGGCTGGTGAAAGATGCTGTAGCGCTGGATAAAGCCGGAGTGTTCTCCATTGTGCTGGAAGGCGTGCCGCGCGAAGTTGCCGCGATGATTACCCGCGAGGTCAGTGCTCCGACGATCGGCATTGGCGCTGGCCCGGATTGTGACGGCCAGGTGCTGGTCTTCCATGATCTTGTGAATCTCACGTTCCATGAGCCGGCAAAATTTGTGCGTCGATATGGCGATGCCGCGGCGCTCTTCACCAATGCCGTGGAACAGTTCAAGGCGGATGTTGAGACACGCTTATATCCGTCAGACGCAGAATCCTACCATCTGCCCAAAGACACCAAGGTGGAACTGGAAGCAATTTTAAGGCGTAAGGAAATGAAGGCTTATTCGAGATAGCAAGTATGCTTTGAAATCCCGAACGAAGTGAGGGATCACTACCCTCTTAGAAATTTTACGGTCGTCATTTGTCATTCTGAATCAGGGTAGAGATCCCTCGTTTTGCTCGGGATTCCAGAAAACAAGCTAATTGCCAATTGCTAGTTGCTAATTCCTTTCTTCCCATGCTAATTCTCACTTCTGCCGCAGAAGTCACAGCTGTAAGCAAAGAAGCGCGCCATGCCGGCAGACGCGTGGGCTTTGTGCCGACCATGGGCGCGCTGCATCTAGGCCATCTTTCTCTTGTGCGAACGGCGCGCGCGCAGGCTGACGTGGTGATCACGTCTGTCTTTGTGAATCCCACCCAGTTCGGCCCGACGGAAGATTTCAGCAAGTATCCACGAGACGCAGAAAAAGATTCAGCCATGCTGGCCGCCGAGAAGTGCGATTACGTTTTTCTTCCCTCGGTCGACGAGATGTATCCACCGGGCGCAACCACTTGGGTCAACGTGGAAGGCCTGAGTGAAAAGCTGGACGGAGGTTCGCGCCCCGGACATTTTCGCGGCGTCACCACGGTTGTTGCCAAGCTGTTCAATATCGTGCAGCCTGACTTTGCTTTCTTCGGCCAGAAAGACGCCGCGCAGGTGGCCATCATCAACAAGATGGTGCGTGATCTGAACTTTGATGTGCGGATCGTCGTCTGTCCCATCGTGCGTGAAGCCGACGGACTGGCCATGAGCTCACGCAATGCCTATCTGAATCCCGCACAGCGCAAGCAAGCGCTGGTTTTGTATCGTGCGCTTATGCGCGTGCAGACGCTGGCAGATCGCGGCGAAAGCAATTCTGCCCGCCTGAAAATTGCCGGCGAACAGGTAATTGCGGAAGAGGCTGCGGTCAAGCCTGATTACTTTGAGATCGTGAATCGTGACACGCTCGATTCCCTAGCCGATATTTCCGGCGGCGCGCTCGTTGCAACGGCGGCTTACGTGGGCAACACACGGCTGATCGATAACATTGTGCTCACCGGAAAAGGCAATGCCGCCACGCCGCGATGACAAAGCTACGCTGCTTTTCCAGTGACTGCTTCCTGGTACCGGGCCAGTGCCTTAGGGTCATCAAAAGAACCATGATGATGCAGTTGTTGCCAACGTCCGTTGACTCGCGCAAAAATGCGGCTGGTGCGGATGGCTAAAGGAAACGCGATGCCATGGCGCTCGAATTCCCCGCGTTCGCGGCCCACGGCAAGAAAGATATCGCCATGTTCGTGGAGCGAATAGTCAAAAAATTCGACGCGAATTTGCGCATCGCTGTGGAACAGCTTGGCATACAAGGCGCTTATCTCGTTCCAACTGCGTGCAATTCCGCCCAGCGGATTATCCATGCTGGCTTCATTGGTTTGCAGCCACACGCCAGACATGCGTTGGAGATCGCGGTGATTAAAGGCTGCATAGAACTCATTCAAGGCACTGAGCGGAGTGCCCTCCGGATAGCTGCCGTTTCCGTTAATCAGAATTGATTCCATGATGAACCTCCCATAATGCACACAGGAAATCAGATGCGCCCGAGCGATGATGGTCGCAATTTGCGCAGGGCTCGCTCATCGGCGAGAAACAAACGGAGAGTTCGAGATCACATATCTGAGCGGCATCTCCGCAGATTTCGTAATCCCAATGCGCGGCGTTACCGCAACATCCTGTGCGCGGAAGCTGTCGCTCATCACCTGAAGGTCAGACCTAGGTGAAAGCATGTCTTTGCCATTGTCCCTAGGACGGGTAATGGCCAACGCTGCGCACAGCTTTCCGGGACCGCTTGCCAGCTTGCGCAGTTCACGTATCGATGTGAGATCAAGATCGGCCAGTTCCCGCGCTTTGGCCATCTCGGCAATTCCACTCACCGGCTCCAGCGCGCGAATCAGAATGCAGCCCGCTTCGCCCGCAGGCAGGCAGGAGATATTCAGGCAATAATGCACACCATAAATAAAGTAAACGTAAGCGTGCCCCGGAGGTCCCCAAAGCACAGCGTTGCGCGCGGTGTTGCCGGCAACGGCATGCGCGGCAAGATCCCCCGCACCAAGATACGCTTCCACTTCCACAATGCGTCCTGCAAGCTGCTTGCGCCCTACCCGGCGGACAATGAGCTTGCCCAGCAGTTCGCGCGCAACAATTCGCGGATCACGATTGAAGAAAGCCCGGCGCAGCAGTTTGGCATCTTGCGTCATACAGGACGGGACTGCACGTGTGCAAAGCGCTCTTTCAGCCGCAGGAACGGGCTCTCCAGCCAGCGATACGAAGCCGCAGCCAGCAAAATGGTAATAGCCAGTCCCACAATGGACTGAGTAAAAACGCCGCGAGGCGTGGAGGCAGGCACCAGACGAATCGCACAGAAATGTGCGAACTCATGCAGCACATAAAGACCGTACGAAATTTTTCCCAGATAGAGCAGAGCCGGGTTGCGAAAAAATGAATGCTGCCCTCCCAGGGCCGAGAGCAGCACCGCAGCGCTGGCCAGCGCGGTAAAAGGATGTCCCACAGCCATCTGCCATGTGGTGAACTTCAACGTAGGACTAGTACCGGTGAACGCATACACGCCAATCCAGGTGACAACTCCACAGCAAAGCATGGCCGCGCGTTGCAGACGAGTAAACGAAGGCAGCTTGTGGCCAAACAGTGCGATGAGAATCCCAAGAGCGATCGGATCGAGCCGAGTGAATGTGTTGTATTCAATCCTCTCCACTTGCGCAGCTGACACTGCCAGCCACACTCGCCAAACGTTCGCGACCACCAATATTCCAACCGAGATAATCGCCATCGCGCGTACAGAAGCTTTGCGCATTGCCAGCGGCCATGCCAGATAAAACTGCTCTTCAATTGAAACAGTCCACAGCGGAACAGCGAAAGACGCAGGCAATCCGTAGAAGACGTAAATCCAGTTGCCCGCCAGCAGACTATAACCGACTACATATTTCATCGGTAGATGCTGTCCTGCAACCAGCGCCGCAAAGATCGCGGCAAACGCTACAAACGCAAGATACAGCGGCCATATACGCAGGATGCGTCGCAAGTAAAAGCCGCGTAGGTCCAATGCTCCAGTGGCAGCGCGCTCCCGCAGCAGGAGGCTCGTAATCAGATACGCGCTCAGCGCAAAAAATAAATCAACGCCGTAAGCGCCCGCGCCCAATGTGGGGATCAGCAAGCTGCTCAGCCACTGCGGATATCCAGCGGCATTGTAAAAATCCATCGTTCGCGGTGCCGCATGAAAGACAAACACGCCTAGGAAGGCGAAGAACCGCAGCACATCCAGCTCAGGACGATAAAAGCGCTCTGTTCGTTCCAAGCGCCCGTTCGTCCCAACGCCAGCCCTAGCCGGAACTGTCTCTGCAACCGTTGTCATTTACTTCTTTGCTGCGCTTCGGTTCGCCGGATGTGTTGTGGAGCCGGCAGACGCCTGCGTCTTTGTGGCGATCCATTCATCAACATCCCGCTCCAGAATATCCAGCGGCAGTGGCCCTGAGCCCAGCACCACATCGTGAAACTCTTTCAGGTCAAACTTCGCGCCGAGCTTCTCTTTTGCCCGAGCCCGCAGCTCCTTGATCTTCAACTCTCCGGTCTTGTAGGCCAGCGCCTGTCCTGGCCACGCAATGTAGCGATCAATTTCATTCGTGATGTCCAGCTCGTGCTTGGGACAGTTTTCCATGAAGTATTTGATCGCTTGATCGCGCGTCCAGTGTTTCACGTGCATTCCGGTGTCAACCACCAGCCGCACCGCCCGCCACATTTCATAGCTAAGCTGGCCGAATTTGGAATACGCATCGCCATAGAGCCCCATGTCTTCGCCCAGAGATTCGGCATAAAGTCCCCAGCCTTCCACGTAAGCCGTGTACTCGCCAAATCGGCGGAAATTGGGCATTTCTCCCAGTTCGTGTGCACGGGCAATCTGCAAATGGTGTCCCGGCACCGATTCATGCAGCGTAAGCGCTGTCATTTCCCACTTGGGCCGGGCATCAGGCTTATAAAGATTAACGAAGTAGGTTCCGGCGCGTGATCCGTCCGCGGCGCCCGGGCGGTAATAAGCCGCCGTTGTATCGGGGGCAAAAGACATGGGGATGGCTTCCACGCCGTACGGCTCGCGCGGCAACGTGCGAAATACTTTTACCAGATTGGGATCCACAGTTTTAGCCAGCGCCTTATAAGCCTCAAACAGCTCGTCCGGCGTCTTATAGAAGAACTGAGGATCGGTCCGCAGGAACTTGAAGAACTCATTACGCGATCCTTTGAACCCCGTTTGTTGCATCACCTGGTCCATCTCGCCATTGATGCGCGCTACTTCTTTTAATCCAATGTGATGTACCTCTTCCGCTGTTTCATTTGTTGTTGTGTAGTGCCGGATCATCTGCGCGTAGAGCTCTTCGCCATGAGGCAGTTGCCACGCGCCAACTTGGTCATAGCACGCCGGCAGATATTCGCTTACAAAGAACTGCTTGAATTTCGTAAACGCCGGCACAACCTGTTGCTCCACCGCTTTGCGCGCGTCCTGCTGGAGCCGCTGTTGATCGGCCTGGCGGATCGTGGCAGGAAAGCTTTTGAATGGCTTATAGAAGCCGCTCTGCGTAGGATCGCTCACAATCTGCTTGTCAATTTGCGCCGGAATGCGCTCCATAATTACCCGCGGATGCACCATGCGCTCGCGAATGCCTTCTTGCAGCAGGGCGGTAAATTGCTCTAGCGCCGTGGGGACGGCACGAAGCCGCGCCAACCAGTCTTCATAATCTTTCACTGTTTCAAACCGCAATGAACTGCCCAGATCGTCGCTCGTCTGCGGGCCTTCACGTTGGTTGAAGCTCATCAAAAACCAGCGGACCTTGTATTGCTCAATGCGGTCAGCATAGCGCTTTTGGAACAGGTCGTAATTTAGCTGGTCAGCCTTGCTCAGCTGCTTGCGGTCAATCTTTGCGAGCTTCGCCAGAATCTCGTGGTTGTTCTGGTCGCGGCGTTCATAGGCTTCCGGACTTCGGTCCGTCCAGCGATCGTTCCATCGCCGGTCGCCCAACTCTGACGCGTCTTCCGGACGCTCCTGCATTTCCTGGTCCCATGCTGAGGTGAAAAGTTCGTGCAGCGCCTTGGCTGCATTCGGCTGTGGCGCAGCCCGTCCGACCGTAGGCAAAGTTAAGAGCACAAGCACCAAAGGCCACGCTCGCATTAGTTCCTCCGATTCAAGCAAAAAGTGTATAGCAGTTTGCAGCCGCATTAAAATCAACGGGTCAATTGAAGGCTGTCTGAGAACAACAGAAGCTGACTTTCGACTGGAGGCACGTCAATGAAACTGCGCAAACCCGTTCTGCTGGCCATGCTGTGGACAACCGCAATGTCTGCTGCCAATGCCGGAACCATTCCCAGCGGAAGCCACGCAACCGTCCGCCTCAATACGTCCCTGAGTTCAGCTACAGCGCGTACAGGCGAAGTATGGAGCGGAACTCTCACGCATGACATTGTTGAGCATGGCAAGGTCGTGGCCAAGGCAGGCGCTCCGGTCAAAGGCAAGGTTTCGTACGTTAACCGCAGCGGACGCCTCCACAAACCCGGCGCGCTTACTCTGCGGCTGAGTTCCATCAACGGAGAAACTGTTTATAGCTCGGCTATGAGCCGCAAGGGCAAAAGCCACACCAAGGGCAATGCCGAAAAGATCGGCGGCGGAGCAGGCGCGGGCGCGCTGATTGGAGCGGTAGCCGGAGGCGGCAAAGGAGCGGCCATCGGCGGAGCAGCAGGAGCAGGCGCGGGAACCGGAGTTGCCGTCGCTACCGGCAAGCAGGAAGTCAGAATTCCGGCCGAAAGCGTTTTGACCTTTACGATTACAGGATCGAAGTAACCAAGCAGTCAGCAGCAAGCATTCAGCACCTAGCCAACCCGTTTACGCAAGGACGCAAGAAGAAGCGATTTATGAATTTCTGATCTCCTCTGCGACCTTTGCGTCCTCTGCGGTTAAGCTCCTTCGGCTGATCGCTATTTCCCTTTCAGCGCCGCAATCGCTGCCGCTGCATGCTCGTCTGGCTTCAGGCCGGTCAGCACGGCAGAAATCCGGCCTTCCGGGCTGATCACGAAGGTCGTCCGCTCGATTCCCATGTATTTCTTGCCGTACATGCTCTTTTCCTTCATCACGCCGTATTGGTTGCAGACGGTTTTGTCCACATCCGCCAGCAGCGAGTAAGGCAGATCGTATTTCTCTTTGAATTTCTTTTGGGCAGAGGGCTTATCGGCGGAAATACCCAACACCACGGCCCCGGCCCGTTGGATCTTGGTGAATGCGTCGCGGAACCCGCACGCCTCTATCGTTCAACCCGGCGTGTTGGCCTTGGGATAAAAGAACAGGACCACGTTCTTGCCGCGATAGTCTTTTAATGCGGTTGGCTTGCCTTCTTCATTGGCAAGAGAGAACTCCGGGGCTTTATCATTAACTTGCATGGTTTTTCCGTGTTTATAAGATCAATGAATTTATATAGCAGAAGCAGGTTCCTGGCCAGCGCGGTGCTCGTGCTGGCATGTGCTACGGCCGTTACCAGCGCGTTCGCTCAGCATCGTAAAGCGCACAAGCTGCGGGCGACCGCCGTGGTTGAGGTTACGAAGGATTCCGCCGGCATTGTAGGTACGCACATCTTTCCCGTGACTATTCTCGATGAGGGCAGCTTCCATGACGCCAGTATTTATAAAGCCACGCCGGAGCCCATGGCGCTGGATAAAGGAATTGTCTATGAAGCGCAGTCAGATGGGATTCCCGTTGGCTACGCCACCGTGCTAAGCAGCGCAAACAATAAAGGCTGGACTGCGCTGGGCAAGTGGCAGTTCGCAGAAGAGCCGAAAAAAGCCCAGGCGTCCGCCCCTGCTACTCCAGGCGACGACCGGCCGATCATTCATCGTGGCGATGCTACACCTTCAGCTACGCCTGCCAGCACTCCCGCGCCGGGCACTTCCGATTCGACAAGCAGCGCCTCTGCAAGTGTGCCTTCTTCCCCAGCTGATTCTTCCACTAGTGCGCCGGACGATGCTGATCGTCCCGTTTTACGACGCCGCTCTCCGCAGCCGGAACCAGCTTCCACGCCTCAACCTTCGCCGACCCCGTCAACTCAATCCCCAGCAGAGGGATCCTCCGCTCCGCACGTTAAGCTGCCTGTAATTACGTCCGGCACCAAGACATTTGTGGCCGTCTCTGACAATGAACCGACTGACGTGCGCTCCTTCGCCTTCAAATGGAAGGCCGGTGAGGAACAGCAGCTGGAAGCCAAGATGCGAAAGCTGGCGCTGGCGCAGCTTCCCCGGGAAAACGCGCAGCTCAACACTGGTTCACTTCAGAACGTGGTCATGCGCTCTTTTGACCTCGACCTGAGCAATGACGCCGTTATCGTATTCAGCGCGGAAATTCCCGGCAGCTATCTAGCGCAAGGCGAGAAAGGTTCGCCTGGGAAATTCATATCCCGTTACGTCACCGTGATTGCGCGCGTGGACTTTGAAGGCGTGCCGCAGAAGCTTGCCTCCAGCGTGACTGATTCTTCCCGGCTTGACGTAGCGCCTCGGCTGGAATTGATTGACGCAGTCGATGTGGATGGTGACGGCTTGGCCGAGCTGCTCTTCCGCGAATACGGCTACGAAGAAAAAAGCTTCATCATTTACGGCGTTGGCCGCAGCACGGTAACCAAAGTATTTGAAGGGGCCAGCACACCGCTACGCTAGCGCCTCTAAGGAACGTTGAGCGGCGTACTCAGCGTTCCAATCAGGTCCGCCTTCCGGTCAAGTACGCCCAGGCGAAGTGTGTATTGACCCGGCTTTAAGTCTAGCGCTCGCTTGCAAGGGAAAAAACTGTTCATCAGCTTTTCGTAGTCGTCCTGGGGCATGTCCGCCGTAATGGTGCCGCCTTCAGCGCGTATAGGATCGCCTTTCTTCGGATACGCCCACACAACACAGTTCAGTTCGGCATGCTCCAGGCCATCACTCCCTCTTTGGAAAGCCAGCGTGTGCGGATCAATGTGAAAGACCACGGCCAACTTGTTCTGTGTTTGCGGAGAAGCCGGAAGCACCGCCGCCTGAAACGAAACCGCAGTCAGCGCTGGCGCGTTGATATCAAGCGCCTGGCTGAATTCCGATTCCATGGTGTCGGTTCCAAATACCGTCAAGGGATTGTTGGCGTAGTAGCCATCGCGATATTGCAGTTTTACTCCGGGCCGGTTGACCCTGACCTTGATATGACGGAACTTGTTGTTCCACATCTTATTGGCCGGGTAATACTCCAGCGTGTAATACGTTGAGCCGTCATCCAGGCTGGTGCGCACGCCGGTATCAATGTCATTGCGGTTGAAAAAAGTTTTTCCTCCGGTGCGCTGTGCCATGCCGGCCATCGCCGTCTGGGCGGAAAATTGATCGTCCTTGGAAACTCCGGCTGCGCTGATGGGATAAAGCGCTACCTGCGCTCCCATCAGTTCGTCAGCAATCTTCTCCACGATGGGCGAGTAGTCTTCCGTCTGGAGCACTTCATCGCCCATGACGGAGTCAGGATACAGACTGAGAGGAAAGCCTTCAGAGATCCAGATCAGGTTCTTCCGGCCTCGATACCCAGCTAGCGTCTGGGCCAGAAAAATCATGCCGCGGAAGGCGGCACTGCGTCCCTGGCGAACGTTTCGAAAGGTGCCTCTCTGGGTGAATGGTGAAGCAGCTGCCTCTACCGTTGCAAGGTGAGAGACGCCGATGCCTTTGTAGTGCGTTATAGCTTCGCGCAGTACCTCAGGATCAGTGCTGAAATCGTGCAGCAGGCGCAAATTGCTCTCCAGCGCGTAAACCGCCGTAGGCTGAATTGTGGGATTGGTACCCAGGTATTTGACGAGCATGTCCTGCGCATAAGCGTGATTGCTGAAATCCGTATTGATCGCGTCCAGCAGGATTATGTTAAGAGAGCTGTTGCCGCTGTAAAGCGGCGAGTTGGAAAAAACATTTGGCGCGATCTGATGCGCGGCACTTGCTGCCACACTTCCAGGCTGGTGGAAGCTGAAATCCACCACCTTCTGAAGCTCATTGTTTTCCTTTACAACAAAGTCCTCCGCTTTCAGGTCCTTCACCGGAGAGCCTTTTTCGTCTGTGGCAACCACGTCTACTACAACCAGCCGTGTCGTTGTGCGGAATGTCTGCTGAGAACCCATGGGCTGGTTTTGTGCCAGCAACTCCCGTGCTTGCAGACAGAGTAGAGCGGCCAAAAACACATAAGCCAGCGCGAACCGCTTTGCAGATAACTTCATCTAGGTTCTCCAGAGTAGCTGGAACAAAATATAGCAAAATGGTGTCTCTCTGGTTGGACGAATTCGCACTTAGTCACAACTAGGCGGGGCTTAAGCCATATATCCTATTGTCCGGACCGTAAAGTGAACCGACGTAACCGCACAGTTAGCTGAAGAAGCTATATGTATCGTGAAGACCATTCTCGACGGTCTTATTCATAGCATCAGTCGACCTCATTACCCAGTGATCTCCTGGCTATCCGCCGCTCACCGCTGGCACAATCAGAACTTCCGCATCGGCTGGCACTTTGGTCGATAAGCCATCGGCAAAGCGGATGGCTTCATCGCCCACAAATATATTGATGTGCTGGCGGACCGCGCCTTGCTCATCCACGATCCGGTCTCGCAAGCCGGGATATTCTTTCCACAGAGCTTTGAGCGCTTCCGATACATTTGCCGGTGAGCCTTGAACCGCAAGTAGATTGCGGCCATCGGCAAAAGCAGCCAGATAGGTTGGTATGCGAATGGTGACCGGCACGGCTATCTCGCAGCTCGCGCGTGGCGGGCAGCTTTGCGTTTCGCCGGCTTAGATCTTCCAACTGCCTTGCTTTTAACTGTTTTGCTTTTTACTACGCTCTTGCCGGTCTTCTTTCTGTGCCTCCGGGGTAGGTTTTTTCCATCGTCGCCCACCCATGCAGCCTTCACGCACACCACAGCCGGCAGCCCTTCCATGATTAACTTCCATGAATTTCCTTCATCACTCGATCCATAGACCTTGCCGCTTCTGGTCCCGAAATAAATGCCTGCCGGATCGCACGTATCGGTTGCAAGTGCATCGCGAAGAATGGTTTCCATGGCATTCTTCTGCGGCAGGCCGCGCGTCAGTGGTTCCCATCTCATGCCGGCATTTTTTGTTCGGTAGACACGCAGCTTGCCTTCCGGCGTGCAGCGGTACTGGTCTGATTCGATCGGAATGATGTAAACCGTCTCAGGATCGTGCGGATGCGCGGCCATGCAAAAACCAAAATCGGATGGCACGCCATTCGCGATGTCCTTCCACGAGTTGCCGCCGTCGTCACTGCGATACAGCCCCCAATGATTTTGCAGGAACAGCTGCTCCGGCCTGCCACGATGCTGCACAACCTTATGCACGCACTGGCCGAATTCCGGATACTTGTCCGGCATAAACTCTGCGCGTACCCCATTGTTCCGCGCCTGCCACGTTGCTCCGCCATCATCCGTCCGGTACGCGCCTGCCGTGGAGATGGCAATCATCATGCGCTTGGGATTTGTTGCGTCCGGCACAATTGTGTGCAGGCACAGACCGCCTCCACCGGGCTGCCATTTGGGCCGATGAGGATGATTCAGCAGCCCTTCCACGGGCGCCCACGTCTTGCCCGCGTCGTGCGATTCAAACAGGGCCGCAGGTTCCACGCCGCAATAGAGCGTGTCAGGATCATCATTGCGCCCCGGCGTAATCTGCCAGATGTTCTTCAGTGTCAGCTGCGTCTCAGGCGGAAATTTCACGGAATAAGCTTCCGGCTCAGTCACGGTCTTGCCGTAATCGTCTGACGAGCACAGCACCGTGCCCCACTGGAAACTCTGCTGTGCCCACCACAGCCGATGCCTACCCTGGCGCTGGTCGAACGCCATGGCATAGACAGGCGCGCCTATTGAATACGGGCCTCCCACTTCCCAGTTTTTGCGCGACTTATCAGAGCGCAGAACAAATGCGCCCTTCATGGTACCCACCAGCACAATTACATCGCCGTTTTTCGCCGAGACGTGTTTGATCTTGGGCATGCTTCCTCCGTCAGAATTTTTGTTTCCGCCATTTTATCGGCGAGACCCACATAATTTCCAATCACCTTCTACGGGCTCCTTTTGCAAATTGATTTGAGTCCAGCGGTTGATGGATTTGTGCGTTTCACCACACACCAGGCGAAACCTTGCACATTTGAAAGAAAACACCGATGCGGAAAATAGTTCACTTCTTCAACGACGGAATGTTTCCCCTTTATCGATATCGATAGCGGCGGCAGTGTCCAAAGCATGACCGCCGGAGGACGAAAAAGTTCTGGCTGAAGCCCCCGACGACGTGAAGATCATCCCATGACACGGCTCCCTGGGAACCAAAGACGATCTGCGTAAATTTATTGCAGTGCTGAAAGAGACTTCAGCCGCGGTCAAAGCCGGTATTAAAAAGGGCAAAACACTCGATCAGCTCAAGCAAGAAAAAGCCCTGGCTCATGGGATTCCTGGGGACAGAGCTTTATCAAAACCGACATGTTCATCGAAATTTTCTATGACAGCTTGAAGAACAAACCGACTGGGCCGAAGAACTCGCATGGGCATACAAGCAAATAGCTTTTCTGAAATCGTGAGCAGCGCAAAAAATCTTCCGCTTTTCCTGCGAAGCGGGACGGCCCTTGCTTCAGAGGGCGTCAGGCCACTTGCGTGCGGCGTGGAGGACACCAAGAATTTCGACCTGATTTTTTCGCAGACGATAAAAAACAATAAACGGTGTTCCCGTGATTACCAGTTCGCGAGTCCCATCCAGCCTGCCCGGACGGCCTAAGTTGGGGTATTGTTCCAGAACATCAATTCCTGCAAGGAGCCGGTCGACTAAAGCATCTGCCCGCGCCGGAGCATGTTCGCTTAAGTATCCATGCGCAGATTTCAGGTCGTCGGCCGCCACAGCCGTCCAGCGTATCTTCACTTACGGGGTCGCCAGCCGGAAGCCAATTTCTTGATCTCTTGATGATCAATTAAGCGGCCGGAATCGGCCTGTTTGATAGAAGCCTTAATATGCTCAAGCTGCCATTGTTGAACGTCAAGATAGGCTGCAACCGCTTCGTTGAGAAGATAGGTTCGATCCCGGTCGAGTGCTTTCGCTAGTACATCTAAAGCTTCTACTTTGTCTGACTCAAGCCGAAAACTGATCGTTTGCTTGTCCATATTATAATGTATTATATACTATTATAGCGTAATGCATGCAGATAATTGGTTGTGAACACCCCTTGTTGGGCCGCACTGAAAGCGCGAAAGCGCAAAACTTTTTGTTTTGATTGCCGTCTCCTAGCCGCCTAGCTTCTTTCCCAGCAGCTCATTCACTAGTTCCGGCTTGGCCTGCCCTTTCGATGCTTTCATCACTTGCCCCACAAAGAATCCTAGGATGGTCATCTTGCCCGCTCGGTACTGCTCCACCTGTTTCGGATTGGCGGCGATGATTTCGTCGATGATTTTTTCCAGCGTCGCCACATCCGTAATCTGCTGCGGCTTTTCTCGCTCATAGACGGTCAAAAAATCTTCTCCGTTGGCAAATGCTTTGTCGTAAAGGTCTTTGAGGATTTTGCTGGAAATGATGCCCGACTCCACCAGATCAGCCGACATGGCCACGCCCTTCATGGAGATCGGTGACTGCTCAATTTCCAGACCTGCAGACTTCAGGCGTCCCATAAGCTCGCCCTGCACCAGATTGGCCACGCGTTTGGAATTCTTTGCTGCCTTAACGGCCTCTTCAAATTGATCGGCAAGCGATTTTGTAGCGGTCAACACCCTCGCGTCATACTCGGTAATGCCATAGTCAGCGGCCATGCGCTTGCGGCGCGCCTCCGGCAGTTCCGGCAACGCTCTGCGGATCGTCTCCTGCCATCGCGCGTCCACCGCCAGCGGCGGCAGGTCAGGCTCAGGAAAATAGCGATAGTCATGCGCTTGCTCTTTGGAGCGCATGCTGTAGGTGCGGCGTTCCTGCGCGTTATAGAGGCGCGTTTCCTGCTGAATGCGCTCGCCAGCTTCAATCGCTTCAATCTGGCGGTCGATCTCATACTCAATGGCGTCGCGAATAAAGCGGAAGGAATTTACGTTCTTGATCTCCGCTTTGGTGCCAAACTTTTCCTGCCCGCGAGGACGCACGCTTACATTGGCATCGCAGCGGAGCGATCCTTCTTCCATGTTGCAATCGCTCACGCCCGTGTACAGGATGATCTCTTTCAGCAGCGTCAGGTATTCAAATGCCTCGTCCGCCGATCGCATATCGGGCTCGCTAACAATTTCCACCAGTGGCGTCCCACTGCGGTTCAGGTCAATCGACGTATAAACTCCGGAATCGGCCAGGCCGTCATGAATGCTTTTACCCGCATCTTCTTCCATGTGCAGCCGCGTGATGCCTATCTTCTTGCTGCCGCCGCTTGGCTGTGCAATCTCAATATATCCGTGCTCGGCCAGAGGCCTATCAAACTGCGAAATTTGGTAGCCCTTGGGCAAATCAGGGTAAAAATAATTTTTGCGCGCAAAGATTGAAGCCTCTCGCACCTGGCAATTCAGCGCCTGCGAAGCCAGCACAGCAAATTCCACCGCCCGCTTATTGAGCACCAGCAGCGCTCCGGGCAATCCCAGGCATACGGGACACACGTTTGTGTTTGGCGGGGCGCCAAACTGCGTGGAGCATCCGCAAAAAATCTTGGTCTGCGTGAGTAGCTGGACGTGCACTTCCAGCCCGATCACCGGCTCATATTTCTCGCGCAGGGCGGACCGCATCTGGGTGCTGGCAGACATGAAAAGATTATAGGACGTTCATTGCAAACCTATGAACCGGCTATAAGAATGCATTCAAAACATCACTTGGAGGGTGAATTTTCGCTTGGCGGCTTGTCCATAGGAATATCGAAGTAAAACAGATCCTTTGTCCCTTCCTTGATGCCGGAGATATACAAATGCGCGCCCGGCTCCGGTGGCTCACCCTGCATGTCAAAGAACAAATAACCGGCGTGGGTGGAATGCGGCGTCACAGGAACAGGGGCGAACTGCGCCGACTCATATTCTTCCTGCGTGTCTTTGCTGATTGCCTCTTTTTTCTTGCCCACGGGAAACGGCAAATGCATGCCGGGATGGCTCTGGTCTGCGCGGTTGGGCCTGACAAACTTGCGATAAATATCGTCATTGGACGCGGGCTGCAACTTGTCCCGCCGCGCCGTAATGTATTCGATCTTGATGTCCTGGAGCATCAATGTCTGGTCGCTGTCATTGGAAATCAGCAACCGGACCGGAAAAAGGCCATGCTCCCAGTAATTCGCTTTCAATACCCCGGAGGATTGTTGCTGCGTGTACGGTTCCGCGGCGATGGTCACCTTCTCATCGTTATGCGCCTCATGCAACGGGTATGTATTGGCATGGTTCGCGGGCGGCGGATTGAAATGCTTCTCGCCGATGAGCAGCGTGGCAAACAGTAGAACGCAACCGATGATGCGGGCGGCTTTCACAAAATGATTATATCCAGCCGCGGGGCAGGTTTGCACAACCGCGCTGTTTCCATAGAATGTCCAAAGTCTCAATGTATGTCTTTTACAGCTTGCTTCTGGCCTGCGCGGCGCTGCTCTCGCTGCCATGGTGGATCATTCAGATGCTCCGCCTGGGTAAATACCGCTCCGGTCTGGGAGAGCGCCTTGGTTTTGTCCCTGCTCGATTGAATGACGCCCGGCTTGGCTCCATCTGGGTACATGCCGTTTCCGTGGGCGAGGTGCTGGCTGTGAGCCACTTGATTGCCGAACTCAAGCAGCAACATCCGGATCGACAGATTTTTGTTTCCACCACCACCGCGACTGGCCAGACACTGGCACGCCAGCGCTTTGGTGAAAATCGCGTGTTCTTTATGCCACTAGATTTTAGCTTTGCCGTCCGCCGATACCTGAACGCGCTCAAGCCGCAAATGATCGTGATTGCCGAGACAGAATTCTGGCCCAACCTGCTCCACCTGGCGCGCAAGCGGCAAACATCGGTGGCAATCGTGAATGCGCGCATCTCTGACCGCTCATTTCCCCGTTATAAGCGGTTCAAATGGTTTTTCGGTCGCGTGCTGTCTGAAGTTGATTTGTTTCTGACGCAGACCGCAGATGACGCCCAGCGCTTACGTGAAATTGGCGCACCGACGGAACGGGTACGAGTCAGCGGCAATCTGAAATATGATGTCCGCCCGAATGCGCAGCCTGCTCTGGTGAGTGGCCTGCGCGCAGCCATGGGCAAAGATTCCCCAGTGATTGTGTGCGGCAGCACGGCTGAAGGGGAAGAAGAGCCGCTGCTGGCGGCGTTCAAAACAGTCCAGCAACAGTTCCCGACGGCCGTGATGATTCTTGCGCCCCGGCATCCTGAGCGGTTCGAAAAAGTGGCAGCATTAATTCCGTCACAAGGATTCGCGGTGCAGCGCCGCAGCCAGTGGACGCCGCCGCAGCCAATTCCTGGCGGCATTTTCCTTCTGGATAGCGTGGGCGAACTTGCTGCCGTTTATGAGCTGGCGGACATCGCTTTTGTAGGCGGCAGTTTGGTTTCCACCGGTGGCCACAACATCCTGGAGCCCGCTCAACACGGCGCTGCCATTCTGGTGGGGCCGCACACTTTTAATTTCCGCGAGATCGTCAGTATTTTTGAACAGGGTGGAGCGGTAAAGACCGTTACTGCTGAAACTCTTGGCCCGCAGCTGCTCTCATTACTGAGCCATTCGGAGGAACGGCAGAATATGGGACGCGCGGCCAAAGAATTATTTGCCAAGCATGGAGGAGCCACGCGCCGCACTCTGGACGCTCTAGCCCCACTTTTCCGGCAAGAGCGTGCCCAATGAATCCACTCTCCGCCATTTTTGGCGCTGGCGTCGCCCTGCGAAACGCTTTGTATGACCGCCGTGTGTTGCAGGTAAAGAAACTGGCGCGCCCTGTGGTGAGCATCGGCAATATTTCCGTTGGCGGCAGCGGCAAGACGCCATTCGTGATCGCATTAGGCCGATTGCTGGCAAAACGCGGCATTGCCTTTGATGTTCTTTCTCGGGGTTACGGGCGCTCATCCACCGAAACCGCGGTTGTCGACCCCGATGGTTCACCCGCTCAATTCGGTGACGAGCCTTTGCTGATTGCACAGAAGCTACAAGTGCCAGTGATCGTTGGCGCGGACCGCTATCGGGCGGGCCTTCTGGCCGAACAGAAGTTCTCCAGCAAACTACACCTGCTGGATGACGGCTTTCAACATCGGCGCCTCCATCGCGATTTTGATATCGTCTTGCTGCCAGCGGGAGACGAGGAAAGTTCGTTGCTTCCGACCGGACGATTGCGCGAGCCGATTACCGCTTTAAATCGCGCAGATGCAGTTGTGCTGTTCGATTCCCAAAAGCATCTACCCGGAGCCAAAAGCGTTTGGCGTGGGCGCCGAGTTATCGAAGTTCCTGCCTCCACTGAAAAAATTATTGCCTTTTCTGGGATTGCGCGTCCCCGCCAGTTCGTTGAGAGCTTGAAATCCTCAAAGCTGGAAATCGCGGGGACGCTCGCTTTCCGCGACCATCACCGCTACCAGCAAGACGATATCGATCGTCTTCTCCACCTCAAAAAGCAAACCAGCGCCGAGAGTTTCATTACCACTGAAAAAGATCTCGTCAACTTGGGAACGCTCGCCTCACGACTGTCCCCGCTTTTCGCCGCCAAGCTTCTGATTGAGTTGAAATCCCAAGAGCAAGTGCTCATAGAAGTCGTAAAGACCGTTGAACAGCGCTCAGGCCAGCAGATTTGGCCTCTGGCATGAGAAAATCTTGAGTCCATGCAAAAAGCGCAAAAGCCGGCTGACCGCCTCGTCAAAATCATTGAGCAGTTTCCCAAGCTCAGCATCACCGTGTTGGGAGACCTCATTGCCGACGAGTTTATCTACGGCGAGATTTCTCGGGTTTCGCGGGAGGCGCCGGTGCTCATCCTGCGCCACCGTGACCGCACAGTTGTTCCCGGAGGCGCCGGCAATGCCGTTTACAACCTCGCCGAGCTGGGCGTGACAGTCCTCCCCGTTGGCGTAATCGGCGACGACGAAGCCGGCCGCATGCTGCTTCACGCATTCAGGCAGAAGCATATTTCAGTCAGTGGCATCCGCAGGATTAAAGGGCGTGGCACCGTTACCAAGACCCGCGTTCTCGCCGGAACCACTCACTCTCCTCGCCAGCAGGTCATCCGTGTGGACCGTGAGCCGGAAACACCGCTGGACCGCACCGCAATCCGCGACATTACATTTCAGGCCCGCGGGTATGTCCGCGCATCTGACGCATTGCTGATCTCCGACTATGGCTATGGAGCGGCCACGCCGGAAATTTTTGATAATATTCGCTCGCGCACTTCTCTCAATGGCGTCCCCGTCACGCTCGATTCCCGCTATCGTACGTTGGCTTACACTGGCGTCACGGCTGCAACCCCGAATGAGTCAGAACTGGAAGAGGTCCTGCGCACACGAATCGGCAATGACAATGCCCGCTTGTTCGCCACTGGCAAGGCCGTGATGCAGAAAATGAAACTGCAGTCCCTGCTGGTAACGCGAGGCAAGGATGGCATGGTGGTTTTCTCCCGTGGGAACAAGCCGCTTCCAATTCCGATTTACGGTTCTGACGAAGTGGCGGACGTTACAGGCGCGGGCGACACGGTGATCGCCACATATACAGCCGCGCTTGCTGCGGGGGCCGACTCAGAGTCCGCCGCGCGCTTGGCAAATTACGCCGGAGGCATTGTGGTGATGAAACGCGGCACTGCCACAGTAACCCGCGCTGAACTGCTGCGCGCTGTAATGGAGGCATAACTGGCCGCGACTGCCCAAAAAGTATTTTCGTCTGCGGAACTGGCAGAGCAGGTTCGGCAATGGCGCTCGGCAGGAGACAAGATCATCCTGACCAACGGATGTTTTGATCTTCTTCATGTTGGCCATGTCCGTTATTTGCGTGCCGCCAAGGAATTGGGCGG
>JBAVLE010000258.1:0-9049 GCA_049688735.1 Candidatus Angelobacter sp.
GGTCTGAATGAGGACATTACCGACCCTGACAACCTTGTCGATCTGCTCAAGGAGTTTTCAAGTACCGTGAGCCGCAGCATGAGGAATGGGAAGCCGCCGTAGCGGACTTTTCCAGCCGCATTCCTGAGATCGCCGCCGCCGTCAAAGCCATTATTGAAAAAGAGCGCAAGACCAACAAGAAGTTCGTCGCCAGCTTTGAGGGCTTTGTCCTGCTCTGCCGCCAGGCCATCAACCCCAACCTGTCGGACGACGCGGTTGAGACCATGCTCATCCAGCATTTGCTCACTGAGCGTATCTTCCGCCGCGTCTTTAACAATCCTGAATTTACCCGCCGCAACATCATCGCTGCCGAAATTGAAAAGGTCATTGACTCACTCACCAGCCGCCACTTTAGCCGCGATACATTCCTTGAAGAATTGGACCGCTTCTATCACGCCATAGAGATTAACGCCGAGAACGCCACAGACTTTTCTGAGAAGCAGACCTTCCTCAACACCGTCTATGAGCGCTTCTTCCAGGGCTTCTCTCCCAAAGAGGCGGACACGCACGGCATCGTCTATACCCCGCAGCCCATCGTCAACTTCATGGTGCGCAGCGTGGAAGAGATTCTCAAGAAAGAATTCGGCAAGTCGCTGGGTGACCGTGAGGTCCACATCCTTGATCCCTTTGTCGGCACCGGCAACTTTATCGTTCGTGTCATGCAGGAAATTCCCAAGACGCGCCTGCAATTCAAGTATGAGAATGAGCTGCATTGCAATGAGGTCATGCTGCTGCCCTACTACATCGCCAGCATGAACATTGAGCACGCGTATCTCGACGCGACCGGAGAGTACAAGCCGTTTGAGGGGATTTGCTTGGTGGATACATTTGAGTTAGCGGAATCGAGCCAGAGCAGCCTATTCACAGCGGAGAACACCGCACGAGTGGAAAAGCAGAAAAGTACTCCAATCTTTGTGATCATTGGCAACCCACCATACAACGCGAAACAGGAAATAGAGAACGACAACAATAGAAATCGAAAATACGCGACTTTGGATCGCCGCCTCGCTGAGACCTACGTTGCCGGATCATCGGCGACCCTTAGGAGCAGCCTGAGCGACCCATACGTAAAAGCACTTCGTTGGGCATCCGATCGCTTACAGCGCGAAGGCATCATCGCGTTCATCTCCAATAACAGCTTCGCTGACAATCTCGCGTTCGATGGCATGCGGAGGCTTTTGCGGGCAGATTTCGACGCAATTTATGTCCTCGACCTCGGTGGGAATGTCCGAAAGAACCCAAAGCTTTCAGGAACAATACACAACGTGTTCGGAATTCAAGTTGGAGTTTCAATAAACATCTTTGTCCGGAGGTCGGAAAGGTCCAGATCGGGCGCTAAAGTACTGTATTTCCGCACGGATGAATACGCCACCAAAACCGCGAAATATGCCTTACTAGATCAGCTAGCAAGCAGCGAGGATGTTCAATGGCAAGAAGCACTCGGAAACGAGACTTGGCTTACTCAGACTCTCCGGCGCGACTTTTATGACTTTACTCAGCTCAGCAATGTATTTGAGATCAGTAGTAACGGTGTAAAAACGAACCGTGATGCTTGGTCGTTTAACTTCAGACCTTCAGAATTATCAAGCAACATCAAACGGCTACTTTCCATGTTCAATTCCGAGCGGCTCCGATGGCTGCATTCAGGACTGAAGAAGCCAGCACTTGACTCCTTCTTGGAGTATGAGCCCCAGAAAATCAGTTGGTCCGCTGGACTGAAGGCTCTGCTGCTCAGAAATGTCGAGATTAAGTATGAAAAGGACTCAATCAGGCGGGCGCTTTATAGACCTTTCACGGAAACGTGGATGTACTTCAACCGACACATTACGGAGAGGAGGTTGAAATTTCACAAAATTTTTCCAAATGTCGAAACGGAACGCCAGAACCGGAGCTTATGTCTGACCGGGGCGGGAACTGACAAGCCGTTTCATTCGTTGGTCACCAACGCGCTTACTGAACTTCAGGTTTTAGGCAATACCGAATGCTTCCCCTTCTACACCTACTCCGAAGACGGCACCAATCGCCGCGAGAACATTACCGATTGGGCGCTTGACCAGTTCCGCGCCCATTACAAAGACAAATCCATCACTAAGTGGGACATCTTCTATTACACCTACGCCGTGCTGCATCACCCGGAATACCGCACGCGCTACGCCGCCAACCTCAAGCGCGAGCTGCCCCGCATTCCCTTCGCGCCGGCCTTTCCTGCCTTCGTCAAAGCCGGCAAGCGGCTGACCGAACTGCACGTGGATTACGAGAAGCAAAAAGAATATCCGCTGGAGCGCCGCGAGAAACCCGGCGAAAAACTCAACCTGCACGTGGAAAAAATGCGCCTCAGCAAAGACAAGCAGACGCTCATTTACAACGACTTTCTCACTCTCACCGCCATCCCCAAGGAAACCTACGATTACCGCCTCGGCAACCGCTCCGCGCTGGAATGGGTGATTGACCAATATCAGGTTTCCACCGACAAGCGCTCCGGCATCACCAATGACCCCAACCGAGACGACGACAAGGAATACATCCTCCGCCTCATCGGCCAGGTGATTACCGTGAGCCTGGAAACCGTGAAAATCGTAAATGCCCTGCCTGATTTGGGCTTGCCGAAAGAAACGACTGCCAAACCAATGAATGCCAAAGCGACGACATTGCAATAAGTTTCGATGCCCATGTGGCACAGCCGCCTCGGCTGTGGCTGAGATTGAGATGACGCGCTGCGACCGTGCAATGGCCTCGAGCATCCAAGCGCCGTAGGCGCGACCACAGGTTAGCCCACCCTAGAGCCGAGCGCACGCGAAGGCGGAAGGGTGGGTAAGCTGCAATATGAAACAGAGCACCGTAGGTGCGGCACAGACGAAAGTGAGTTGACCGATGCCAGTTGAATTTAAATCCCGTGTCGCGGACCTAAAAAACGCCACTAAACAAGTCTTGGTCAATCGCGGCAAATTCAAGAACACCGATGTAGCCGACCTCATGGTATCGGAATGCGTGGCGACGTTCCGCGCGGTTGGTACCAGCACGGAAATTCCAGTAAATGGTATTTCTCCGGGTACTGCCAGGATTCCATTATCGGCGCTCGATGCAATTGCACGAACAGCCGGGATGTTTAAGAAAAAAGAAGTGACTGTGTTGATCGAAGATGGCGGGATCAAAGTCGACACATTTCGCCATAGTCACCCGGACATAAAGTTGGGAATTCTACCCGACCAAACCATAGATCTACCAATTGACGCCTCGTTGCTCGATACACTGGGTGTGGGCGCAGTCCTCCCAGAATCTGCAATTGAACAACAAGGCCTGACTAATCGAATTTTGGATGCTTGGGAGCGAGCGAATCGCTCCATAACATCTGCTGCTGGTTCCCTCGCTGCGCTCGGTGTTACGGAGGAACAGATACGCCAACTCGTGGAGAAACAGGTGACGGCAGCCGGGCAGCGGCTGATCCAAGCATTTTCCAGCAGGCGCTAGTTTCCTGCGCGCTCCGCTGCGCTGCGCGCCGGCCTGCGGCGCGAGGAAGGTCTTTTTAATTTCATCGTTACTAAATCGTTTAACAAAAGGAAAAACATGAATCAGTTTTCTTCTGGGAAGCTAACAACAAGGATTCTCTGGATAGGATCCGTCGCAGTCTTTTTGGTAGCGGAAGTAGTAGTGCTTATCACATTACAGAAGATTCCCAACGATCATCTGTTGCCGGGGCTGGGAACAAGATGCTTCATCGCCTTTATGGTGGCCCAGCCTATAATCGCTGGCATGAATGGATATTACTCTGTGAGGCGTCGTTTGTCGTCTGCGGGTCATGACGTTATTTCTGCCCTTTCGGTTCAGTTTCTCTGCACGATCGTCATGGCCTATGCGGCGCTGCTTGTCTGCATCGGGCCTTTGGCTCAGACTTTACGGTCCTATCTGAAATGACCCTTACTCCAAATAAACCGACGCCTCTGACGCCGGACAACCCTCTTCCAACCGCTTTCTACCCTGTGATGAAATGCACTGAAAATTGCACGTTTCCCCTCGGTTTGGCATCTAATTCCATGCTGCTAATTGTGTTGAAAATTCCCCTGATTTGGAGAATAGTTAAAGGAGACAGCAGCCCAAGGTGCTCTCATGTTACGCAGCGTTTTATCCGCTTTTTTACTGGTTGTAACTGCTTGCAGTCTGGCCGTGGGCCAGTCTCAACCCCAGCCCACGCCGCCGTCCAGTAACGGCCCGGCCCCGCCGAATCCTGTTACAGTTCCTTCAGGCTCGACCGGCAGAGTGATTACCGTAAGCCCCGGCCAGGCAACTATTCCACAATTGCCGGATGCTCAAGCTGCCCAGCAGCAGGCGAATACTCCTCCGCATCTCAAGCCAAGCGATCTGGATAATCGGGAAAAACTGGCTGATGGCACAAAAATGCAGCTCATTCGGGTCATGGATGCTGAGTTTGTCCACGTGCGCAAGAACTTACCGCTGGGCGAAAAAGACCTTGTTATAGCGCCGGATGGGCTGGTGAAACCGGGTGACGCGCAACTCTATAGGCAGGCGCAGACTTACGGCGCCGCCGCCAAGCTTGGCGATCGCGTGCAGATTACCAACATCGTTTTCAAAGAGAAGTCAATTTACTTTGAAATCAATGGCGGCCCCAAAAAGAAAACCAAGTGGTACCAGCGCGTTGAAATTTCGGGTATGGGTGGCAGCACCGGCGGCGCAGATCCCAACCAGGCGCAGCCCACAGGCGCAGCCGTGACGTTGGAATTTAAGAAGCATGTTCCGGAAATGACCGGCGCGGAATTGAAGCAGATGCTTACGCCGGTGCTCGACTTTTCTGTAAAGACCGCGGCAGAGGTTTTTGTCGATACGCTTCCGCCCAAGATCAGGGAAGCCGTCAAAAAGCATGAAGTGCTGGTCGGCATGAATCATGACATGGTCGTCATGGCCAAGGATCGCCCTGAGCAAAAGGTCCGTGAAAAAGACGACAAAGGCAAAGAATATGAGGAATGGATTTACGGCGCTCCTCCAAAAGACGTGGTGTTTGTACGCTTTACGGGCGACGAAGTAACTCAAGTGAAGACCGCGAAAGTCGGCGGGCAGATTGTCGTCAAGACGGAAAAAGAAGTTGACGTAAAAGATGGCGTGCCCACGCTGGCCGCCTTGAAATCGAGTGATAGCCCGCAAGACGTAAACGGTGCGCCTCAGCAGGAGCAGCAGCCTACGCATAGGCCGAGTTTGAAGCGGCCGGACGAGCAGCCCGATCCCATGGTGCAGCAGGCTGGAGGCGGTTCTAGTACGCCACAGTCGCCGTCAGCGGAGCCAGACGAGCCGCAGTGGGGCACCCACGGCAAAGAGCCAGCTTCCGGCAGTACGGATCAACAGCCTTCTCAATCGCAGGAGAAAAGTCCGCAGGACCAGGCGAAGACGCCGCCGTTGTGAAAGAAGGGCTGACGAAAAATTAAACCGCGGTTTAAACTAGAAGTGTGAAGATTGCTCTCGGGCAGATCAACCCAACCATTGGTGATTTCAGCGGTAATTCCAAAAAGATCATAGAGTCTTCTCGTCAGGCCCTTGCGCAGGGCGCCGAGATGATTCTGTTTCCTGAACTTGCAGTCTGTGGCTATCCCCCGCGTGACCTGCTGGAAAAACCCGCTTTTGTGGAACGCAACCAGCAGGTGATAAAAGAGATTGCGCAGGCCGTTCCTCAGATCACCATTGTCTGCGGCTTTGTTTCGCCTGCCAAGGTGGAAACCGGCAAGTCTGTAATGAATTCCGCCGCCGTGCTTCGCGAGGGCGCGGTGCAATTTGTGCAGTCAAAAATGCTGCTGCCCACCTACGACGTTTTTGACGAAATGCGATATTTTGATCCGGCTGAATCGCAAAACCTGCTCCCGCTCGGAAGCAAGCAATTCGCGCTCACCATCTGTGAGGACGCCTGGAATGACAAGCACTTCTGGCATCGCCGCCTGTACCCCGTCGATCCGGTTGATGAGTTGCTCCATGCCGGCGGAAACATGGTGCTGAACATTTCCGCTTCGCCATTCCATCTGGGAAAGCGCGAGTTGCGCCGCCAGATGCTGGCCACCATCGCCCGTGACAACAGAGTGCCTGTGCTGTTCGTGAATCAGGTGGGCGGGAATGACAGCCTCATCTTTGACGGTTCCAGCATGGTGATTGCCCCAGACGGCCGCATTGTGGCCCAGGCAAAATCCTTTGAGGAAGACCTGGTTATCTTCGATTCGGAGACGATGCAGGGCGACATGCACGAGCAGGTCCCGGTGGGCGTGGCCAGCGCTTATGCCGCTCTCGCTCTGGGCACGCGTGACTACGTCCGCAAATGCGGCTTCAGCAAAGTTGTGATCGGCCTGAGTGGAGGCATCGATTCCGCTCTTACAGCTGCCATTGCCGTGGATGCTTTGGGCAAAGAGAACGTAACCGGAATAGCAATGCCCAGTCAGTACTCTTCTGAGCACAGCATCAAAGATGCGCGTCAGCTGGCGTGCAAGCTGGGAATCCGTTTTGAGGTGATTGCCATCGGAGATGTGTTCGATGGCTATCGCAAAGCCCTGGCGCGGTTATTTGCCGGCACGCCGGAGGATGTTGCGGAAGAGAACCTTCAATCGCGTATTCGCGGCAACATTCTCATGGCGTTTTCCAATAAATTTGGTGCGCTGGTGCTGACCACCGGAAACAAGTCTGAAGTAGGCGTCGGCTACTGCACGTTGTATGGCGATATGGTGGGCGGGCTTGGCGTGATTTCTGATGTTCCAAAGACGATGGTTTACGAGCTAAGCCGTTACGTAAACTCGATAAAGCCAGTCATTCCTCAGTCGACCATTGACAAGCCGCCATCCGCTGAACTACGCCCGGGCCAGAAGGACTCTGATACACTGCCGCCATACGAAGTCCTGGACAACATCTTGGAAGATTACGTTGAGGATTACCATACGGCAGAACGGATTGCAGCGGACCGCAAATACGACATCAAGCTGGTGCGCGATGTGATCCGTATGATCGAGCGCAGTGAATACAAGCGCCAGCAGGCCGCACCAGGACTAAAAATTACGCCAAAGGCCTTTGGCCTTGGCCGCCGTTTTCCAATTGCACAAAAATCGGAAGTTTAAAAAAATTCATGATGAAATCTATAATGAAATCGAATACCAAAGCTGTCTTAACTCTCATTTTTTTCGCTTTCGGCATGTTGCACGCTCAAACTGCTTCGCCGAAAAAACCTGCATCCCACGTCGCTAGCACTCCTCAAACGTCAGCAGGCACGCAGAAGAGAATTGCGCTGCCCACCATGGAGGAAGTAGAAGCTTCCATGAAGCGCAGCTTCGGCTACGATCCGGGCGTTAGCTGGCAAATATTTGAGATCAAAGAGTCCGGCATTCCCGGGCTTGCGGAAGTGCTGCTCTCAATGAACAAGCAACAACCGGTGCATCTGTTTCTAGCCCAAGATTCCCAGATTGCTATCGCCGGACAAATGATTCCCTTTGGTCCGGATCCGTTTGCGCCTGCGCGCGCCAGCTTGAAAGGCGCATTCGGCCCTAGCCGAGGCGGTCAAAATCCTCCCATCGAGATTGTGGAGTTCAGTGACCTGGAATGCCCTCATTGCAAAGCAGCCCAACCCGTGCTTGAAAAGCTGTATGCGGATTTTCCCCAGGTACGCTTTACCTTCCAGCAGTTTCCGCTGCCTGCCACCCTGCATCCCTGGGCGCTAAAGGCGGCGCAGTACGCTGATTGCGCCGGACAAATGAACAAAGATGCGTTCTGGAAATACGTTGACGCTATTTTTGAAAACCAGGGCGGAATTGCCCTGGCCACAGCCGACGACAAACTGAAAGAGCTTGCGACAGCCAATGGCTATGACGCTCAAAAGATTTCTGCTTGTGCTGCTTCGCCGGAGACGGATGCCCGCATCAAGAAATCGCAGGCGTTGGGCGCCACTCTGGACGTAAATGAGACGCCCACGGTTTTCATCAATGGGCGCAGGGTGCCGGGGATAGCTAACATCCCGTATGACAATCTCAAGCAGTTGGTGCAGTTTGAAATTGATCACGCAGGGAAGTAGGCGTTTTCAGATCACAATATCACTACGGATGACACGGATTTACAAATTCAACTGGTTCTATTGATTTTTGATCCGTGCAAATCAAGTTTATCCGTGTTATCTGTGGCTAGGTTTGGAGTTTTGTGCAAAGCAAATAGGTTCTACGGACCCACGTTCCAGAAGACGCTGCTTCCTCGATCATGGAAAGGTTTGCGCACTACGTGCGGCGTAATCACGATCAATATTTCATTGTGGATATGCTCTTTAGAATTCGTGCTGAGCACGTTCTTCAGGCCAGGTAGGTTGCTAAGGATGGGGAAGCCTTGAATCGACCGCAGCTCCTGCTCACTCAGCAGCCCCGTGATTACGGATTGTTCACCATCGTGTACCGTAATTGTTCCAGTGTAAGAACGGCTGGTAATATCCGGAATGCTATTGATCTGCTGTGTACCCAACCCTTCGATTTTCAGGTCCATCACCAGCGTGATGTCGCCGTTGGCGTGGTAGTGCGGTGTCGCCTTCAAGGTGATTCCCAGGTCTTCATACGTAAACTCGGGCGTATTTCCCACTTGGATTTGGCCGCGCGTGCTGAGCGCCACATTGCTGAAAGTGCTGCTAACGATGGGGAATTTTGTGCCGACGCGAAATGTTGCGGCCTCCCCGTCAATAGCACGCAGCGTCATCGCCTCCAGATTGGTAGCGATGGAGGAATTAAAGGCCAGCTTTGCGCTGATGGGAGGCGTGGTGATTCCGGTCAATCCGTTGCCTTTGCCGAAAATCAGAAATGGCCCCAGCAGAGGAGATCCCGCCAAATTAGCCAGCGCTGAAGGTGAGATCGTGCTGGGATCGATGGTCCCGGTCCGGTTCAGCTGGTCAATCACGCTCTGCGCGTCCGGGCCCAGCACCCGCCTGATTTCTGAAGGAATGTTGAATACCTGAAAGCTGGTGGGCAGGTTCAGTCCCATGTCCCGTGTGCGATCTGTATCAATC
>JBAVLE010000259.1:0-1753 GCA_049688735.1 Candidatus Angelobacter sp.
ACCTGATCGTCATTCCCGCCTCCCAAGGGTTGTAATTTTGTGGATCAATTCAATAGATGATCCGGGATTAAGGTAAGGTGCAGAAATTCATGCAGATTCGGAAAAAATCTTTTTGCGCAAAAAAAACAATTCGGCAACAGAAAAAATATCTTTCGCGCAAATATTGATTGCTGTTAGCTAAGCGCGGCCACTTCAGTGCGCTCTTGCTGCATGCGCGCCAGCAGCCGTTCAACGTATTTGGTGTCGATGTTGCCGGCGCGGAATTCAGGATCGGCAAGAATGCGGCGATGCAAAGGAATCGTGGTATAAATCCCCTCCACGATAAACATTTCCAGCGCGCGCTGCATTCGCATAATCGCTTCAGGCCGGTCCTTGCCAAACGTAATCAGCTTGGCAATGAGCGAATCGTAATAAGGTGGAATCACGCCTTCGGCATAAGCCGCGGTGTCAACGCGAACGCCAAGCCCGCCGGGAATGTGAAACGTCTTGATCTTGCCCGCGGAAGGCGTAAATTTCTCCGGATGCTCGGCGTTAATGCGGCATTCAATGGCGTGTCCGCGCTGGCCTTTGCGGTCAATCTTGGGGATGATCTCGGTAATCTTAGCTCCATTGGCCAGCAGGATCTGCGATTTTACCAGGTCAAGGCTCGTCACCATCTCCGTAACCGGATGCTCTACCTGAATGCGTGTGTTCATCTCGATAAAGTGGAGACTGCCATCTTCATCCATCAGAAACTCAACGGTGCCGGCGTTGACGTAACCGATTTCCGAGAGAGACTTTTCCAATCCTTGGCCAATTTCAGCGCGCATCTCCGGCGTTACCCGCGTGGAAGGCGATTCTTCCAGCAGCTTCTGGTGCCGCCTCTGGATGCTGCATTCGCGCTCACCCAGGCTGATCACGCGGCCATACGAGTCTCCCAGAACCTGGAACTCAATATGGCGCGGCTGCTCAATAAACTTTTCCATGTAGAGATTGCCATTGCCAAAAGCCGCTGCAGCCTCGGATTGCGCGGAGTTGAACGAGCCCTCAAGCTCAGATTCATTGCGGATAACGCGCATGCCGCGCCCGCCGCCTCCGGCAGAGGCTTTCACGATCACCGGGTAGCCGATTTGAGAGGCCCACTCGCGCGCTTCTTCGGCGCTGGCAATCACGCCGTCCGAACCAGGCAGTATCGGCACTTTGGCTTTTTTCATCGCCTGGCGTGCTTTTTCTTTTTCACCCATCAGCCGGATGACTTCCGGCGGCGGCCCAATAAATTTTATATGCGAGCTTTCGCAGACTTCAGCAAAGTTGGCGTTCTCGCTCAGCAGCCCATAGCCTGGATGAATAGCGTCAACGTTGGTGATTTCAGCCGCGCTGATCACGGCAGGGATATTAAGATAACTTTCAGAGGAACGCGGTGGCCCAATGCAAATAGCTTCGTCGGCAAAGCGGACGTGCAGCGAGTTGCGGTCAGCGTCACTGTAAACGGCAACGGTCTTTACGCCCAGTTCTTTGCAGGCGCAGATCACGCGCAGAGCAATTTCCCCGCGATTTGCAATGAGAATTTTCTTGAACATTTACTTATTTCGCTGCACCCTAGTTGGCCAAATATCGTGCCGATGACTGAATCAACCGCGCTGGATACTTACGGTCCCTCACAAAAACGCGCTTACTGTGGTTGATTATTTCCTTGGCCGTATCGCGAACAGCGGCTGTCCATATTCAACCGGTTGTCCATTGCTGACCAGCACCTTCACCACTTCGCCGGATT
>JBAVLE010000260.1:0-19998 GCA_049688735.1 Candidatus Angelobacter sp.
TCTCTATACTTTTGGCTCGCCGCTAGTAGGCGACGCAGACTTTGTGGCCACGCTCAACGGCGTGAAGAATTTCCGTTATGTTGACTGTTGTGACATTGTGACCAGGATTCCGCCGAAAGGGTTGGGCTACCAGCATCTAGGGCAACCGTATTACATTGCGCAAGACCGTAGTATAAGTTTCAATCCAGATGACAAATTTATCAGGAACGACCGGTTGGAAGCCTTTCTCGAATACCCATTGAAGTATCACTCTTGGAAAAAAGACAATGTGGGCGTGCGCGAGTTGGCCGACCACACGCCAGTGAACTACGTTTCAGCGGTGACAGCCGCAACGCCTTAGCTTACGATATGGTTGCCCTTGGGATCGGCAACATATGCGGTGGTAGATTTACCCACATCTTTCCCATCGGTGGGCGATTCTTGCCTGCATCTTTATTCAGACACCGTGACAGCAGGAAGCACGTCACAGAACCAGAAGCCATCACGCTCAACTTTTTCGCCTATTTCAATTGCGATTTTCCGATTGAATGTTTGTTGTTTAAACATCGGTCCTGCGTAGACAAAAGTATGGAACTCGCCGTTTTCACCGCACGGATCGGCGCCGGCGGGAAGGTCACGGAGCAACGTCTGGTCAAAATCGCGACCAACAAGGCTGGAACATATCTGTTTGGGATCCACGCAGACAAGTGTTGCTCGCAGCCCGGCGCTGATCATCTCTTGAGCCAACGCTGCTGTAGGAAGTCCCCAAAGGGGGAACAGCGGCTCCAGCCCGGTGTCTTTCAGCTGGTGCTCACGGTAGGCGCGAACGTCGGTAAGAAAAAGATCGCCAAAAGCGATTGCGGTTATACCATCCGCCAGCGCCTGATCGCAGACGAGCTTCATGGCTGCTTCATAGTCGGCATTGGAACAGGGCCACGGTATGGGCGCGGCGATTAGTGGCAGTCCCGCCGCTTCAGCTTGCATTTCCACCAGCGCCTTGCGCGTGCTGTGCATGGCAACACGATCAAAGGCGGCGTTGAACGTGGTCATGAGACCGGCGACTTCATACTGGTTTTGTTGACGCAGAACATGCAAGGCCCACGCGCTGTCTTTGCCGCTGCTCCACGCCAAAAGGATTTTCTTTTTCATGCAGAGTTAAACCTGACCATGCAGATAAGTGAAAAGTTTTACCACAGAGGACACAGAGGAACACAGAAAGAAAATAAAGACTTTTGAGCAGCCACTTGGAGTCAAGCCTGGGAAATAAGTGGCCACTTGGTCGGATAATCGATCTCGAATGAAATTGATCTGCTGTCGTCTGCCAGATTATCGACCATTCCTTCCTCTGTGTTCCTCTGTGTCCTCCGTGGTAAGGGTTGTGGTTTGTCAGGCTGTTGGACCATGGTAGATTTAGAGGAACAATGTCCGCTCCCAACTCAAGATTTGTCCGCGCGTGCAGCTGTGAACCTGTGGACGTGACCCCGATCTGGCTGATGCGCCAGGCAGGCCGCTACATGGCTGAATATCGCGCGGTGCGCAAAAAGCATTCCATCCTGGAGATATGCAAGACCCCGGAAATCGCGGCTGACGTGACCATTACCGCCGCTGAAAAGCTGGATGTGGACGCGGCCATCATCTTTGCCGACCTGCTTCTGCCTCTGGAAGTGATGGGGATGCCGTTCCGGTTTGAAGCCGGCGAAGGGCCGGTTATCGAGCGCCCTTTGCGCTCGTCAAAAGATATTGACGCGCTGGTGACGAACCGCGCTTCCGAGCTTGGTTATGTGGCCGATTCAGTCAGCCGTGTGGTGAAACATTTTGGCAGCAGGCTGCCGGTCATCGGCTTTTGCGGCGCGCCTTTTACGCTGGCCAGCTACATGATTGAAGGCGGCGGCTCCCGCAGCTACATCCATACAAAAAAGATGATGTATACCGAAAGCTCTGCGTGGCGGATGCTCATGCGCAAGCTGGTGGATGTGCTTGCCGCCTATGCCGCGGAGCAGGTCACCGCCGGCGCCGACGCGCTGCAGATTTTTGATAGCTGGGTGGGCTGCCTGAGCGTGGAAGATTATCGCCAGTACGTGCTGCCGTTCTCGACTGACCTGGTGCAGCGGCTCAAGAAAACCGGCGTGCCGATCATTTATTTTGGTACTGATACGGCGACGCTTTTGCCGTCGATGAAAGAAACTGGCGCTGATGTGATGGGCGTGGACTGGCGTTTCCCGCTGGACCAGGCGTGGAGCAGCCTGAACTTCAAGGGCGCGGTGCAGGGGAATCTTGATCCGGTGCTGCTGTTTGCCGGCCAGAAAGAACTGCGCGCCCGGACCGACGCCATTCTGCGGCAGGCCGGCGGGCGTGCTGGCCATATCTTTAATTTAGGGCATGGAATTTTGCCGGAAACGCCAGTGGAAAATGTTCGCGCGCTCGTGGATTTTGTTAGAGAATTGAGCGCAACCTATTCCGCTGGAGCGGCCCCATGAGCTGTACGCAATGAGCAGTCCAAAATCAGCCATCCTGCTTGTTGCCCACGGCAGCCCTGAGTCGCCCGCCGATATTCCCGAATTCATGAAGCACGTCACCGGCGGCCGTCCAGTGCCAGACGCGGTAGTGAATGAAGTCACGCACCGCTATTCGCTCATCGGCAAATCGCCTCTGACGGAGATCACCATGCGCCAGGCGGAGGCGCTGCAAGCCAGCTTGGGACTTCCCGTATACGTGGGCATGCGCAACTGGAAACCGTTTATCAGTGACGCCGTGCAGCAAATGACCAGCTGCGGCATAAATAAGGTAGTAGCAATCTGCCTTGCGCCGCAGAATTCTTCCACCAGCGTGGGCCTATATAGCAAGGCGCTGGCCTTCGAACGAAAGCCAGGATTGGCCGTGCAGTTTGTGGAGTCATGGCACGATCATCCGCTATTAATTCAGGCTTTTGCTGAGCGGCTGGAACCGGTCTGGCGGCAGGCGAGCGCTGAGATAGGAAGCGCAGTGCCCGTAATCTTTACCGCGCACAGCGTGCCCATGCGCACCATTCACGCCGGCGATCCGTATGAGATGCAGGCGAAAGCGACAGCGCAATTGGTAGCGCGCAGGATCGCGGATCTTACGCCGGAGCTGCAGCACTTTGCTTTTCAGAGCCAGGGGATGAGCGGCGGACCTTGGCTGGGCCCGACGGTTGAGAGCGCGATGTTGGAACAAAAAAGACAAGGACACAAAGGCGTCGTGATTGCGCCGATAGGCTTTGTCTGCGACCACGTTGAAGTGCTCTACGATATAGATATCGGCTTCCGCCAGTTTGCTCATGAGCAGCAGCTAAGGCTGTGGCGGCCTGAGTCGTTGAATACGTCGCCTACGTTCATCGCGGCGCTGGCCAAGCTTGCTTCAACGCGCATAGCGCTGGCCTCAGGGATTGTCTCGCTGGCATGAAGCGCATAGCCATCATCGGCGGCGGCATTGCGGGGCTGAGCGCGGCTTTCTATCTGGAAGAAGCTAGGCGTGCCGGCGCGGACCTGCAATGGGCACTGTTTGAAAAATCAGACCGCCTGGGCGGCGTGATCCAGACTGAGCGCCGCGACGGCTTTGTGATTGAAGCCGGTCCGGATTCCTTCCTTAGCATCAAGCCTGATGCTGCGGGGCTATGCCAGGAACTGGGCCTTGGCGATCAGCTGATTAGCTCAAATGACGCCAGCCGCAAGACCTACATTCTAGTAAAGGGCTCGCTGGTTCCGATTCCACACGGATTGGAATTTATGGTGCCTACGCGCGTATGGCCCATGGCCACAACGCCGCTGTTTTCGTTCTCTACAAAATTGCGCATGGCGGCGGAATTATTTTCTGCCGCGCGAACAGACGCAAGCGATGAATCCGTGGGCGACTTTGTGCGACGGCACTTTGGCCAGGAGATGATCGATCGTGTGGCCGAGCCGCTGCTGGCCGGCGTATACGGCGGTAATGCTGAACGGCTGAGCATTCGCGCGGTTCTGCCACGCTTTGCTGAGATGGAACGCCGGCATGGCAGCTTGGTTCGCGCGACGTTAAGGGCGAAAGCGCTTGCACGGCCCGGAGCCAAGCCGCAGCCGCTGTTTACATCATTGAAAAACGGAATGCAGCAGATGGTGGAAGCGCTCACCGCCGCGTTGCCGCAGGCGTTGATTCGGTTGCGACAGCAAAATTTGGTATTGCGTCCGGTGAATGATGACTGGCAGATTGAAAGCGCAGGCATTGGTGAAAGATTTCAGGCCGTATTGCTGGCCGTTCCTGCGCCTGCGGCAGCAGGATTGTTACGGCAGTTTCATCCAGCATTGATCGAAGGCTTGGCGCGAATAGATTACACCTCATCGGCGGCGGTGGCATTGGCGTATG
The DNA here is from genome assembly GCA_049688735.1 of Candidatus Angelobacter sp. Classification (GTDB taxonomy): domain Bacteria; phylum Acidobacteriota; class Terriglobia; order Terriglobales; family Acidobacteriaceae; genus Angelobacter. The sequence continues at coordinate 4,336 of JBAVLE010000260.1, forward strand.
ACCAGACCGAACTTCCTCCGGGACACGGATTCCTGGTTCCCCGATCAGAAGGCCGCAAAATAATGGCTTGCACCTTCGTCCACGAGAAATTTCCTTACCGCGCCCCCAGCGATATGAAGCTGCTGCGTTGCTTTTTTTCAAGTTCGCGAATGCCTGACCTGCTTACTCACAGCGACGAAGCGTTGCAGCAGATCGCACAGCAGGAATTGAAAGAAATTTTAAGGTTGACCGCGCAGCCAAGATTTGCCCGCACGTTCCGCTGGGACCGTGCCATGGCCCAGTATGAAACCGGGCATCTTGATCGCGTGGCGGCGATGGAAAAGATTATCGCAGCCATGCCGGGCTTCCATATCATCGGCAATTCGTTTCGCGGCATCGGCGTGCCGGACTGCATTAAGTCCGCGCGGCTGGCGGTGGAGCAGATCACTTCCGGCGCTTCACAGCCCGCAACGGTTTAGGTGTGCAATGTACCTCAGCGGCTAAAGCCGCGAGACTAATCAGTTTTACCGCAGGTCTAAAGACCTGCTCCACCCGTCCGTAGGATATGCAAAGCCTCGCGAACATAAAGCTAAGAAGGCTTAGCTTTTGTAGCCTTTGCAGAACGGTTGGCCCGCAGCGGTTTAGCTTTGGCCTTTACGCGCGGCGTGGCCCGTGATGGTTTAGTTTTGGCTGCTTTCGCAACGGGCTTCGACTGTAAATCAGCTTGCGTCTTTCTTGGCAGCTTCTCAAGAATCATCTGATAAGAGGCTTGTATCAACTCCCTGATCTCAGGCTGTCGCAGAGCGTTCATATCGAGGACCGCAACCCAGTGATTGCGCGCCATATAAGGCGCTGGGATGATGCCATCGATTTCCACCAGTTCGGCAAATTTTTCCGGCGTGCACTTGAAGCAAATCTTCGTAGGGCTGACCGTCGGTTCAAGATTCGCGATGCAGAACATTTTGCCGGCGATGCGGAAGAGCAGATTGTGTTCCCATTGAACGTCTTCTGTGGCATGCGGCAGGGAAAGACAGAGGGCGCGGACCGAGTCGATATAAGAAGGCATGGGAAAATATAACGTTCGCGGAAGGACGAGTAAACCCGGCTTGCACAAAAATTCCAAACCTCACCACAGATAACACTGATGACACTGATTTACACGGATCAAAAAGTTCAATAAGACTATTCTCAATTGGTAAATCCGTGTTATCTGTGTTCATCCGTGGCGAGATTTGCTTTTTGCAAAGCAAGCGTGGATTTTTGACGGGCTGTACTCTTCTGCGATGATGCGTGGCAGTCGTGTCACTGTACGGCAATGCTTAAGGAGCAATGCCAAGCAGCGCGCGAACAATCTGGGCTTCATCAGCAGGGCTCAGGACTGTGCGCAAGTCCAGAAGGACGCGGCCTTCTTCCACTCGCGCAACAATCGGGGGATCGTTGCGCCGCAGGCTGGCGGCAACTTCGTCGGCGCTCAGGGAGTCGGCGGTGACAGCGAGCAGAAAAGTCGGCAGGGAAGAAGTAGGTGCGGAGCCGCCGCCGACCAGCGATTCACCAGAGATGATCGTAGTCTTCAAATGCGCAGCGCCGGTCAGTTTAGATTGGAGGGCTTCCGCGCGAGCGCGAATTTCATGCGCGGTAAGGCGCATCATGCGAGCAAATGGAATGGCGTCGTGATTCTGGCGGATATATTCCATCAGCGTGCCTTCCAGCGCCGCGTAGGTGAGCTTGTCCACGCGCAGAGCACGGAAGAGCGGGTTGGAGCGCACGCGCTTGATCAGCGTTTCGCGTCCGCTGAGTAAGCCAGCCTGCGGGCCGCCAAGCATTTTGTCACCGCTGTAGGTAATCAGATCGGCCCCGGCGCGAAGGCTATCCATTACGCCGCTTTCATTCACTCCCAGCGCACGCAATGGGATCATGGCTCCGCCGCCCAGATCTTCCATGACCGGGATGTTGTGCTTGCGTCCCAGGACAGCCAGTTCTTCGAGAGTGGGCTGCTCGGTAAAGCCGATGATGGCAAAATTTGAGCGATGGACGCGCAGCAGCAGACGAGTTTTTTCGGTGATGGCATTTTCGTAGTCGGCCAGACGTGTGCGGTTGGTGGTGCCGACTTCACGCAGCACGGCTCCGGACTTGGCCATCACGTCCGGCACGCGGAACGATCCGCCAATTTCGACGAGTTCTCCGCGCGAGACGATGACCTCACCGCCTTCAGCCAGCGTGTTCAGGGCGAGCATGACAGCGGCAGCACAGTTATTGACCACGACGGCGCGAATGCCGCTGACGCCATCCTGATTGAGCAGACGCGAGAACAAGCGCTCTACGTGGACATCCCGTTTGCCGCGCTCACCGGCAGCGATATTAAATTCAAGATTGGAGTAGCCGCCCGCAACTTCAGCGATGCGCCTGATTGCTGACTCAGCCAAGGGGGCGCGCCCTAAATTCGTGTGCAGGACCACGCCTGTGGCGTTGACGACAGGTTTAAGAGAAAACTCCATGGCTCGGCTCAGGTGGCGTGCGACGGCTTCATGGAGATGGACTACCGCCAGAATTACTGCTTCCTGCGTCTGGAGAACTCCAGATGTGATCTCTTCGCGCATGCTTGCCAGCACCGCGCGGAGAGATTCAGTGACCGCGGGCTGTCCTTCACGGGCCAGAAGCTCAGTCAGTTCTGCGCTCTTCAGCAGCTCGTCCACTGAGGGGAGGAGGCGGTAGAGGCCGGATTTAGAGGTTGTCGCCACAGATCAGTATTATTCCACAACAGCACTCAGCTATCAGCGCTCAGCATTCAGCCCAAAAATCGAAGCGTCAACCGCAAAGGACGCTAAGGGCGCGAAGGAGTTAGGTGCTCTGTTCGCGAGGTCAGCTTGAATTAGATCTGTAGTTATGGTCAAGTACATTGAAAGCCGACTCGCACTTCCCCTTAAGGATCCACGTCTCTCCATGATTTGTATTTCATCCTTTGCGTCCTTCGCGTCCGTTGCGGTGAAGAAGTTTTGGCTGATGGCTGAATGCTGATTGCTGGGTTCATCCCACCTCCACCAACCCATACCTTCTCTGCCAGTGTTGCCGGAGATGCTGCATTACACGCTGACGATCGGCCAGAGTAATTTCCGGATCGGATTCAGAAACCAGCTTGGCGGCTTCAACTTTGGCCAGTTCCAGCAGGTTGCGGTCACGCAGAATGTTGGCGATGCGCAGGCCGGGCATACCCGCCTGCTTGGTGCCGAAAAATTCGCCGGGGCCGCGGAGTTCAAGATCAAGCTCGGCGATCTCAAAACCATCCTGCGTGCGCACCATCTCTTTAAGGCGGCGTTCGGCTTCCGGCGAGACTTTGCCGCCGGTCATGAGCACGCAATAGGACTTGGCCGCGCCGCGCCCGATGCGTCCGCGGAGTTGGTGAAGCTGTGAGAGGCCGAAACGCTCCGCGTGTTCCACCACCATCACCGTGGCATTGGGTACGTCCACGCCGACTTCAATGACCGTGGTGGAGACTACAACGTCAATTTCACCGGCCTTAAAACGGTGCATGGTGGCTTCTTTTTCTTCAGGACTCAGACGGCCATGCAGCAGGCCGACGCGCAGATCAGGGAAGACCTTCTTCCGCAGCTCGTCATACATGTGGAGCGCGGCTTTCAGGCCTGTCTTTGATCGCGCGCCTGCGGGTTCGGCAGCAAATTCCATCTCCTGCTGCTCCGCCGGAGCGCCTTCAATCACGGGATAGACAACATACGCCTGACGCCCGAGCTTTGCCTGCTTGCGCACAAAGTCCCAGACCTCATCGGCGCGCTGGTCGGAAATTTTGCGCGTGGTAATGGCCGTTCGCCCGGGCGGCATCTCGTCAATCACGCTGGTATCAAGATCGCCATAAAGCGTGAGCGCAAGCGTGCGTGGAATGGGCGTAGCGGTCATGACCAGCGTGTCAGGTTCGGCATCACCTTTTTTCATCAGTTTGAAACGCTGCATCACACCGAAGCGGTGTTGCTCATCCACGATGACCAATCCCAGCTTGTGAAACTCAACTTTTTCCTGAATCAGCGCATGCGTTCCGATGACCAGATGAACGTCACCGCGCGCGATGTGGCGGCGGGCGCTGCGTTTCATGTCTTCATCGAGCGAGCCGGTCAGCAGCAGGATGCGATAGCCCGCAACGTCTTCCAGAATGCGCCGTGCAGAAAAATAATGCTGTGTGGCCAGGATTTCGGTGGGCGCCATCAATGCCACTTGATAGCCGTTTTCAATGGCGATGGTCGCGGCCTGCAATGCGACGATGGTTTTGCCCGAGCCCACGTCACCCTGAAGCAGTCGGCGCATGGGCGAAGGGTGCTGCATGTCCTGCGCGATTTCTCCAAGCACGCGCTTTTGTGCGCCGGTGGGCTTGAACGGCAGGGTCTTCTTCAGTGCTTCGCGAACTTTATCCGTGAGCGCGAAAGGGATGCCGGGACGCTCACGCATCTTGCGGCGTTTGAGTTCCATTCCCACTTCAAGGAAAAACAACTCTTCAAAAATCAGGCGCTTGTGCGCGGGCGTGGCGTGATTTTGGAGGCCGGCGAAAGACTCTCCTTCAAGGGGAAAATGGACTTGGGCAAAGGCAGGTCGTCGGTCGAGCAATTTCAAGCGGCGAGAGATGGAGGGCGGAATGCCATCGGGAATGTCCGCGGCCAAGTTTTCCAGCGCGCCATGAATGATCCGTCGAAACCATCGCGATGTGAGCTTGGCGTTCGCTGCCGATTCATAGATCGGCACAATGCGGCCGACTTCAAGCGACTCGATGTCTTTGGTGCTTTCCAAGTCGAGTTCCCCTTCGCCGCCGCCTCCGGCGTCTAGGAGTTCAAATTGCGGTTGGGTGATCTGCAGGCCGCGGCTTTTCCAGCCTTCTTCCACCTTGCCATAGAGCGCTACGAGCTGGCCGGGCTTGAAGCGGTCACGCAGGTATTCACCGTGGAACCAGATGCATTTAAGAGTGGAGCGTCCCTGGCCCGCGACGAGCTCAAAAATGGGCATTCCGTTGCGCGTGCGAAACACGGCGGAGTTGCGGACCTCGGCGATGACAGTAGCCATTTCCCCGGGACGCAGCTCACCGATGCCGCGCGGGTTCAGCCGGTCTTCATAGCGGAAGGGTAGGTAATAGAGCAGGTCTTCGACGGTGGAAATGTTTTTCTGCGCGAGCCACTCAGCAATGCGCGGGCCAACCCCTTTAACGAATTTAACTTCTGTCTGAAGATCCAACATTTCTGTCGCTTCGCTCCAAACCGCTTACGAAGCGTATTCCTCTAAAGAGTTACGAGCCCTTGCTGCACGCCGCTCGGCGCGCAAGCCGGCCTCGCCGCCTAGCTACCGACACTAGATGATGATACTTGAGTGGGCTATTCACCGCAGAGGACGGAGAGGTCGCAAAAGAAACTAAGGGGGAATGTTAGATCCTGTGAGAACGCCTTGAGGCGGCGTGGTAAAGGATATATCCTCGGGTCCTTCGACGCGCTCTCGGTCGCTGCGGCTCCATCGCGCTTGCTCAGGATGACAAGTAGGATAAAGCGTGGATAGAAATGACGCGCTAGTATATCGGATGCATTCAGTATCGTTGCTGGTACTGGTTGTTGGCGGAGCCCGACTGAGCCTAAACTGGTGAAGAAAATAGCCGCTATCCATAATGAAGAAATATTTGATAAAGATTGGCTGCGTCGCCATGGTTGCGCTTTGGGTCGCGACAGTGTGTGCTCAACAGGAGTCTCCGACTTCGGGCACACCCGCGCCTCAGGCCCAGAGCTCACCAACTCCAGCAGCCGAGGAGTCGACTCCCGCTGCAACTGAACATAAGCCAAGCGCTGCTGAAATCGCCGTTGCGAAGTTTACGCCGACCAACGATCCGAAAGAGATTGTTCGCAGATCCATGGAGATTGATCGGCGCACGCTGGACCTGGCGCGGAATTACACCTGTCAGCAGAGGGAAGTCATTAAGCATCTGGATAAGAATGGGAATGTGAAATCGACCGAGGTGAAGACCTACGACGTTGGTTTTTATTATGGGGAAGAATATTCCCGGCTCATCATGAAGGATGACAAGCCACTCGACGATAAGGAAAAGAAAAAAGAAGACGAGAAGCTGGAGAAATTTTTGGCCAAGCTGCGCAATGAGAGCGAGGAGCAGCGGCAGAAACGCAACGACAAAGAGAAAAAAGAACGCGAGGAAAGCCGCGCTTATCGTTTGGATGTGGCCAATGCCTATGACTTTCGCATAGTGGGCGAAGAGGAGTTGGAAGGCGTGAATACGTGGGTGATTGAAGCCACTCAGCGCAGTGATTTTAAGCCAACGCAACCCCACGCGGAGATGCTGAAGAAAATCAAAGGTAAGATGTGGATCGATAAGAAAGAGTACAACTGGATTCGCGTTGAGGCTGAAGCCACCGACACGATTTCGTTCGGGCTGTTTCTGTTCCGCATCCATCCGGGCTCGCGGTTTAATTTTCAGCAGATGCATTTGAACGATGAAGTATGGTTGCTGCGCCATCTTTATATCAACGGCGGGGCGCGGATCGCGCTGCTCAAGAATGAAGCGATAGAGCAGGAAGATACGTTCTCAAACTACAAGAAGTTCAGTTCCACGTTTACGATCCTGCCCGGTGTGAAGGAAGTGCCGCCAGAAGAGAAGCAGAAATAGGGCTGACAGGACAGAACGCAGAGCGCAGCTTACGTCCACATAAGAAAAAACGATAAGCTGCAGATGAAAACGGCGCTCTTGCGAGCGCCGTCTTCTTTGCGGGGAGGGTACAACAACAACTATTGGTTCACGGGAATCTTGATGATCTTTTTCTGAATTGCATACGTCACAAGCTGAGCTTTGTTGTGAATATCGAGCTTGCGCATCAGGTTGAATTTGTGGGCTTCCACGGTTTTTACGCTCAGTCCCAGAATCACCGCAATTTCCTTCACGGAATTTCCTTCAGCCAACAGCTTCAGTATCTCCCGCTCTCGCGGCGTCAGCGTCGATATCCGTGGCCGCATCCTGGTATCGCGCACACGCGACCTGAAATCCTCCACCAATTTGCCCAGCACCTGCGAGCTCAAATACTTCCCGCCTTTATAGACGTCCTTAACGGCGGTCAACAACTGCGGCGCGGGCGTATCCTTCAGCACATAACCCGACGCCCCAACTTCCAGGCACTGCACCAAATAGTCTTCGTCCTCATACATGGTCAGGAAGAGGATTTTCGTCTCCATGCGGTTTTTCTTGATCTGCCGCGCGGATTCAAACGACGACAGTCCCGGCATCCCGATATCCATCAGTACGATGTCCGGCCGCAACTCGCGTGCTTTTTCCACGGCTTCTCCGCCATCGGCAGCTTCGCCTATGACTTCAAAATCGCTTTCGCTTTCCAGCAAACGGCGCACGCCCTGGCGAAACAGCGTGTGATCATCTACGAGTAAACATTTAATCTTCGGCATGGGGGAGTGTCCTTTTCTTTAATTCGGCCTCTGTATTGCGTGTGCCGCATGCGCCAGCGGACGGTCCACAACTTGCGTTTCATCGCCCGCAGGTACACTTATTTCAATTCGCGTGCCTTTCCCTTTGGTCGAGATCACGCGTGAGGTCCCGCCCAATATTGCTATTCTTTCTTTGATTCCAACCAGCCCAAAAGAGTGGTCGCGAGAGTTGCTGCTGCGCGCCTGAATTCCCACTCCATCGTCTTCCACTATCACTTGCACCAAAAGGTCCGCGCGCTCTACCTGTACTGTGACATTCTTTGCGTGAGCGTGTTTGGCTACGTTGTGCAGCGCTTCCTGCACCACTCGATAAATCGCTTGCTCGGTGCCTGACGCCAGCCGGCCGACATCATCCGCAATCATTACGCGCGCTTTCACGCCCGTATTGCGGGCAAAATCTTTCGCTTCTTTGCGGATCGCCGCCACCAGCCCCAGCTCTTGCAGCACCAGAGGAGAAAGTTTGCCAATGATTCGACGGATGCCTTCAATCGTCCTATCGACAACTTCAACGGTCTCGCGAATCTTGCCGCGCACGTTCTTGGCGGTGCTTCCGGTCTCCATCATTCCCAGGTACAGCCGGATCACCATCAGCGCCTGGCCGGTTTCATCGTGCAGTTCGCGGCTAATGCGCTTGCGCTCTTCTTCCTGCACTCGCAGCAAGTGTCCTGAAAGTTCCGCGATTCGTTGCTCGCGCTCACGCAATGCGTCCGTCATCCGCGCGCGTTCAATCGCCAGCGCCGTGCGGTCGCCGATGGCTCGCATCAACTCGCGTTCAGTTGGCAGCCATTCATAAGGTTTGGGAAAACCAATCACCATCACGCCAATGGTCTCGCGGTCCGCCTTCAGCGGCACGCCCCACAGAGATTTGGCTTTAATGCGGATCATTGGCCGCAGCGCTCCTGTGTCCACGCTGGTGTCCAGGATCATGTTGGGCTCGCCGCTCATGGCAATCTTTCCGGAAAAGCCGCTACCCAACTCAACTTTAAAATCTTCCGGCACCTCGGCCTCCATGCCCACTGAAGCGGAGATGCGTAACGCGCCAACTTCGGGATCGCATAAAAGAATGATGCCCAGTGAGGCCTGGAACGTCTGCGTTGTGATATCCAGAACTTTGTTCAGCAGGGCGCTTAAATCGGAGGAAGCCAATTCGGCATCCAGCAGGCGCAGCAGAGTAGAGGATTCCAGGGTCTTGGAATCGAAGTACGCGCCTGAGACTATTACAAACGAAACCGACGAAAGCATTTCCAGAGCTGCCTTGGCTTCTGCTTCGCGCTCAGGGAAAAGGCCGGCAATATAAGGTTCACAGCAGGATTGGTACAGTTCCAGGGCGCGCGCCACCGCGCGTGTATCCACCTGCAGCTTTGAAAGCCGAGTGCCAAAGTACTGCAAATTTTCGTGGAATCCGGGGTAGTCGTTGTGGCAGAAATAAGAGCATCCTGCGGCCAGGGTCAGGCGTTCCACTGCTGCCAGCGTACGGCCATCAAAGCCAAATTCCTTTGTGAGCTGGTCACGCCATCTGTTTGTAATATCTGGGAAATAAGGCTCTAACGCTCGCGCAACTTCGGCGATCAACTCTCGGGACGATTCCTTGAACGGCGGTACAGCGGTCACTGGCACTTCCTGAACTTTGATTAGACGAGGCGGCCGTTTCCCGGGTCATTTTACCCTTCAGGTACCCGGAAAATACCCTAATCTCTAAGGTATTTTACAGCGTCCGGAAGCCATTGTGAACTAAATAGTTAGTATTTCTCTCGCCAGCAGTGAAATACCTTATCCGTCTAGGAGTTACACCTTAGTCGCGGCGCACCCAGAATTAGTGGATTGAGAGGCTACCGGAGGCGAAATCCGTAGCGGCAAGATTTCGGGTTGCATCGTTCTCACCGCGCAGCCATGCGAAGCAGCCGCCCGCCGGCTGATTTATATTGAATTCAGGAGCATTTTGAGGGAATAGATGAGAGAAGCGGTCGTAGTTGCAAGTTCGCGCACGGCGCTGGCAAAATCATTTCGCGGATCGTTCAATGCAACGCGTCCAGATGATCTGGCGGCGCACTGCATCAAGGATGTGCTGCGCAAAACACCCAAGCTCGATCCCACTGAAATAGAAGATGTAATCCTGGGTTGCGGACAGCCGCACGGCCCGCAAGGTCACAACGTGGCGCGTGTTGCTGCCATGCTGGCTGGACTTCCGCCGTCCGTAGCTGGAACTACCGTGAATCGCTTTTGCTCGTCGGGTTTGCAGGCCATCGCCATGGCCGCGCACCAGATCGTGCATGAAGGCGTTGACGCAGCAATTGGTGGCGGAGTCGAGAGCATCAGCATGGCCGTCCGCGACGCCAGTCCAAATCCTTTGCTGCAATCAACCATGCCGGGAATTTATATGGTGATGGGCGATACCGCTGAAGTGGTGGCCAAGCGCTACAAAGTCAGCCGCCAGGTACAGGATGAATATTCTCTGCTCAGCCAGCAGCGTACCGCCCGCGCACAGCAGGAAGGCTTTTTCAACAAAGAAATTGCCCCGATCAAAGTAACCAAGTCAGTATTAGATAAGAAGACGGGTGAAGTGATCGGCAAGGAAGAAGTTGTCGCCGATAAAGATGAATGCAATCGTCCGGACACCACGCTCGAAGGTTTGCTGGCGCTCAAGCCGCACTTTGATCCCACCAGCGGCCAGGGTTCCGTCACTGCCGGGAATTCGTCGCAGCTTTCTGATGGCGCTTCCGCCACGCTGCTGATGTCCCGCCAACGCGCTGACGAACTCGGGATTCCTTATCAACTCATTTTTCGCGGCTTCCAGGTAGCGGGCTGCAATGCCGACGAAATGGGTATCGGCCCGATTTACGCCGTGCCCAAGCTTCTCAACCGCACGGGATTAAAGATGGACGATATTGACATCTGGGAACTGAACGAAGCTTTTGCCGTGCAGGTTGTGTATTGCTTCCATCATCTCGGCATCGATCCGGAAAAACTGAATGTCAACGGCGGATCTATTTCCATCGGACATCCCTTTGGCATGACCGGCTCGCGCATGGTCGGCACTATGGCAAATGAAATGGAGCGCCGCAAGCATCGCTATGGCGTGGTAACGATGTGCGTTGGCGGTGGTCAGGGAGCAGCCGGCCTCTTTGAGCGCGCGTAGCTTGAGGCGTTAGAAGGCGTGAGCGATCCCGCAGAGCGAGTGCGCGGGAGCCTTCTGCCGAAATCCCGAGCGAACTTTGCGAGGGATCTATCTTGCAAGGAGCTTTTATGGCGACTACAACTTCCGTTCGTACGTTCAGAAAAGGCGCTGGGTTTCTGCTGGAAGATACACCGGCAGAGGAAATCTTCACGCGCGAGCAGCTGAGTGAAGAGCACATCGCCATTGAACGCACCGTGGAAGAGTTCTGGGCCAATGAGGTCGAGCCAAACCTTCCCGCCATTCGCCAGAAGAAGCCCGGAGTCGCTCTGGAAGTATTGAAAAAGTCTGCGAAGTTGGGGCTGCTTGGCATCTCTGTGCCGGAAAAATTCGGCGGGATGGAAATGGACTTACCGTCAGTCATGGTAGTGGCGGAAGTGATGGGTCGCGACGCATCTTACGCCGGCTGGCACTCCGCGCATACCGGCATTGGATCACTGCCGATTTTGTTCTTTGGCTCTGAGCAGCAAAAAGAAAAATATCTTTCGCGATTAGTGAGCGGCGAGCTGCTGGCGGCATATGCGCTTACAGAGCCTCTTGCGGGCTCTGATGCGCTGGCCGCCCGCACGCGAGCCGATCTCAGTCCGGACGGCAGGCACTACATCCTCAATGGCCAAAAGATGTGGATTACCAACGGTGGCGCTGCCGATGTATTTATCGTGTTTGCCAAGGTTGGCGGAGAAAAGTTTACGGCATTCATCGTGGAGCGCGCATTTGGCGGCCTAACCAGCGGCGCGGAAGAACACAAGATGGGCATCCAGGGCAGCTCCACCACAGCTATCTACTTTGATAATGTCAAGGTTCCGGTTGAGAACGTGCTGGGCGAAATCGGTCGCGGACACGTGATTGCTTTCAACATTCTCAACATCGGTCGGCTAAAACTTGGGCCGGCAGTGATGGGGGCCGCCAAAAATATTCTTTCTCTCAGCATTAAATACGCTAAGCAGCGTAAAGCCTTCGGCGTTGCCATTGCCAGCTTCGGGGCAATCCAGCACAAGCTGGCGGAGATGGCGATCAGGATTTTTGCTACTGAGTCAATGGCATGGCGAGTCGTAGGACTGATTCAAGCCCAATTGAGTGGCGCCGAACACGGTTCTAATGACTCTGCCAAAGTTGAACTCAAAGCGGCGGAAGAATACGCGGCCGAGTGCTCAACGGTAAAAGTTTTTGCCGCGGAGATGCTGGATTACGTTGCCGACGAAGGAGTCCAGATTCACGGCGGCTACGGGTTTCACCAGGACTATGCTGTTGAGCGCTATTACCGTGACGCGCGCATCAATCGCCTCTTTGAAGGCACCAGCGAGATCAACCGTCTGGTGATCTCAGGCATGCCCTTGAAACGCGCCGCGCGCGGACTTCTCCCATTGCTGGAAGCTGCAGAAAAAGAGCTAGCCAATGTCGGAAAAGACGAAGACGGCAGCGATGCAGAAACGCGTCTGGTCCGGAACGCCAAGCGAATTGCGCTATTTACGCTTGGAGTCGCTTACCGGAAACATGGCGCGGAGTTGGAGAAGCACCAGGAAGCGGTAATGAGTCTCTCTGACCTCTTTATGGAAACCTTTGCCATGGAGTCCACATTGTTGCGCTGTCGGAATCTTGCTGCAAATGGCAACAGCACGGCCGAAAATATCTGTCAAGTTTTTCTCCGCGACGCCCTTACCAGGATGCAGGCAGCCTCGCAAAATGTGCTCAGTGCCTGCTCCGGCAACGATCTGGAGCACCACATGAGCAGGCTGAAATGGCTGGCGGACTACCAGCCGGTAAATGCAATCGCCCTGCGCCGCGCCATAGCAGAACGCCTGCTGGGCATCGAACGCTACTTATTTTGACCTAGATTTTGCGCAATTAATGTATTTTGTTTCTGGCGTAGGATTTTTCTTTTCTTTGGAAGAGATTAATGCGGTGAGAAAAATTACTTTAAGCGCAAGCAGCGGATAGTCTGCGTTCTTTGCAAGCCGTAGAGTTGGTTTGCGGAAAAGAATATATGCAAATGCAAATGACATCAGGCAGTCCAAACCAAAAATGGAACCTTGTGCTGGCGCATGACGCCAAAGCCGATGGACGCTTTGTTTATGCGGTGAAATCGACTGGCGTGTTCTGCCGCCCGTCATGCCCCAGCCGGCGGCCCAAGCGCGAGAATGTTGAGTTTTTCGATTCGCCTATGCAGGCACAGCAGGCCGGATACCGCGCCTGCCAACGTTGCACGCCGCTGGAACGCAATCCGCAAAGGCAGAAAGTGGAAGCGGCCTGCCGTTACATCGACCAGAACCTAGACATTACGCTGAGCCTGACGGCGATCTCGCGCCACGTGGCGATCAGCCCGTTTCATTTTCAGCGGCTGTTCAAGCGCATTCTGGGAATCAGCCCCAGAGAGTATCAGCAGGCACGGCGGGCAGGAAAGTTTCGCCAGGCGTTGCTGGGAGAAGGCAGCGTGACGGAAGCGATCTATGAAGCGGGATACAGTTCCAGCAGCCGCGCGTATGAAAGTATTCCGGCGCAATTGGGGATGACTCCTTCGGCGTTTCGTCGCGGAGGTGAAGGAATTGAAATCCGCTGTACCGTGATCTCCACCGAACTGGGCAAGCTGCTGGTCGCCACGACAGCTCGCGGCGTTTGTGCTGTGCGGTTTGGCGAAAACGAAGCTGCATTGTTGCGCGAGCTAAAACATGACTTTGAGGCGGCGGAGATTCGTCGGGACGACCCAGGGCTGGAGCCAGTGGCAAGCCAGGTAAAACAATTGCTGGAGGGATCGACTGCGCCGCGGAATATTCCGCTCGACCTGCGCGGCACTGCGTTTCAGCAAATGGTATGGAAAGAGCTTCAACGCATCCCCTCCGGACAGACACGGAGCTATACCGAACTGGCAAAGACGATTGGCCGTCCCAAAGCAGTGCGCGCCGTGGCAAATGCCTGTGGCTCGAATCCTGTCGCCGTGGTGGTGCCGTGCCATCGCGTGGTGCAGAAGAACGGGAGTTTGGCTGGATACCGTTGGGGCGTGAAGCGGAAGGCGGCGTTGTTGGAAAAAGAAGCTGCTAGCCGTTAGCAACTGGCTGCTAGCTAAACCGGACTTTTCACCGCAAAGGGCGCGAAGGGCGCAAAGGAAGAAGGAATGTTGAGTTATTTGTTCGCATTTGCGATCTTTGTGTCCGTTGCGGTTGAATTTCATCGGGTATATCGAACGAAGCCATCGAACTCCTGCCAACAACTTTTACATGATGAGCCATATTTGTAGTCTTTAGCCAAACGGGCTTGCACGATCATTTTGGCTAACAGTTCCTTTGCGACCTTTGCGGTGAATGCTTTTGCTAGTTGCCAATTACTCATCCCTATTTGCTCAACAGAAATGAGAACCCATCAAACTTATACTCCGACCAGTGCTCGGCTTTGACGGGCTTCATTTTTCCGCTCCGGGCTTGTTTGATGGCGGCCAGAGCGCGAGGGAGAGCGGCGGGATCGGCTACGGGTACGTTGTGCGCAGGTAGCAGCAGCTTGGCGCCCAGCGCGGACATTTTCTTTAGGGACTTTTCGTAGGCGTCCAGATCGGTTTCAGGACGAAATAGGAAGATTGGGCCGGGATAATACGTGTCGCCGGTGAAGAGCAGTTTGTTTTGTGCGTCCCAAAGCGAGATGGAATCAGGCGTGTGGCCGGGAGTTGAAATTACCTGCAGAATGCGTCCGCCGAGATCGATCTTTGAGCCGTCATGGATCCAGTCGGTAATATGGAATGGCTTTACGGCATAAGTCTTGGGATTGAAGCCGGCAGGCAGTTCGCCGCAGATGGCGCCCGGCACAATTTCCTCCTGCGCCGCCGCTACCGTTCCTTTAGCGTGCTCACGCGTGAACGCGGTATCCATGCCGTAGATCTTGCTGAACCGCCAGTTGTCGCTCACATGATCGTTATGCGTGTGGGAGTTCATCACGCTTATCGGCAGATTGGTCAAGCCTTCAACAACTTTCTTGATATTGCTGATGCCCATCCCAGTATCAAAGAGCAGCGCGTGTTTTTTGCCGATGATGAGGTAGGAAATGATTTCTTCCTGCTGGTGCGGCTCGTAGATGGCGAATAGGTTGGGGCGTATGCGATACACCTCAAACCATTTATCCGGCACATCGATGCGTTCCAGCTTGCTATACGCGGGGCGCGGAAGATCACGGCACCACTCTGGTTTCTGTTGGGACTGCAAAGCGAAAACTGCGAGAAGAATGGCAGCGAGATGCATTTGGGATCCAGGAAAGCATACCCGGTTTGAGGGTCGTTAAGTAAGAACCGGGTCAAGAAATAAAAAAGGCGTCCCTTTCCGGGGACCGCCTTTTTCGGAGGAGGAGGCCTCGCTGCTTATTGCTTAGGTTGGCTCTGCTGTTGTTGCTGCATGCGTTGTTCCTGCTGTTGCACCATTGCGTCAAATTTTTTCTTTTGATCGTCATTCAGCGTGCTACGGACCTGGGCGATAGTGCCTTCGCGAATGGTGTGTATCTTTTGGATCTTCTGATCGCGGGCCATGCTGTTGTCCTGCACCACGGTCATGGCCTTGGAATGCTGGTCTTCAAGCGCGGTCTTTACCTTGGCCTGCTGGTCGGCGGAAAGATTCAACTGCTGCGCCAGGGATTGCACCTGATCGTCAATGCTCGGGCGTCCGGCAGCCGATGGGCTTTGCGACTGGGTGGTTGCGCCGGGCTGCTGGCCAGGTTGCGCGTTTTGATCTTGTCCGGGCTGCGATGGCTGCGTTGAAGGTTGAGAAGGCTGCATGCCTGGTTGCTGTGCCTGCGGCTGCATGGGTTGCGTCGCTTGGCCGCCGGCTGGGTATTGTGCGAATGCCCCCAATGCGAACAAGAATGTGCAGGAAATAACTGCGGTCCTGATAGTTTTCACGGTAGATGGTCTCCTTAGCGCGTGGTGCGGCCAGTTCTTCTGAGATGCGAGTTTTTGCTGAGAGGAGGGTAGGCCAGCTCACGATGGTGAGAAAATTTACCGGCAGAGAAGCTGCTTCAGCGACTCGGGATTAGGAGCAGCAGCTCTGCTCAAGTTCATTTTG
>JBAVLE010000261.1:0-3918 GCA_049688735.1 Candidatus Angelobacter sp.
TGGAGCGAACCCCTCGATTGAGACAGTGCGGGAACTCCCTGGTTACCGTTCGTTGCAATAAGCTCGACGAATCGAGGTTGTTGATTGAGCATGAGGGTAGCTGAGAAAGCGGAGGCGAGCACTGCTGGAGAGCAACTCGCCAAGGAATACTCAGCTGGAAACTCATCGCACCGATGGGGCCAGGAGAGGCTCATGGTCTCTCCTGGTTCGAATCCACATCGGAATGATAGATTTCCTCATGCCTGAAAAAACTCATCTGTCCCGTGTCTTGATACGGCTGCAAGCTGCGTTCGAAACTCTCCGGTGAGCGGTAGCCCAGGGCTGAATGCAGACGGCGCCGGTTGTAGTAGTACTCCAAAAACTCAGCGATGTGCAGTTCTAGATCGATACGATCTCGATACTGCCGAGTGTAGATTTCTTCCCGTTTCAGTGTCTTCATGAAGCTCTCGCACATGGCATTGTCGTACGGACGGCCAGCACGGCTCATGCTGGGCTCGATGCCGTGCTTCTCCAACAGCGCAATATACTCTCGCGAAGCGTACTGCGTGCCACGATCGGAATGATGCACCAGCCCGACCCCGGGCTTGCGTTCGGCGATCGCTTTGCCGAGGGCGGCGTTGATCAAAGACACATCCAGAGATTCATCCAGCGCCCAACCCACCACGCGCCGGGAAAAGGCATCCAGCACCACCGCCAAATACAAGAACTGCTCGCGCAGACGGATATAGGTAATGTCGGCCACCCACAGCTGGTTGATTCCGCTCAACTTCAGCGTGGCCGCCAGGTTGCGAAATACAGGCAAGTCATGCTCGCTCTCTGTGGTCACTATGTACTTGCGCCGCCGTACCGCCAACAGGTTATCTTCGGCCATCATCCGCACCACGCGTTTGTGATTGACTCTCCATCCCTGGTCTTTCAGATCCTTGGTCACCCGACGGTAGCCGTAACAGCGGCGGTGCTCCAGCACGATCTGCTGGATCCGAGTTCGCAGTTCCATGCCTTCGAGTTCGGGTTCGCGCCGTTCCCAGTCGCGATAAAAGCCGGCCCGGCTGACCTTCGCCAACCCACACATCGACTCGATACTGAGGTGTTCTTGCGCCTGCTCTACGCTTCGGATTTCTTCGTAGATGCAGTTTCGCCACAGCCCGCGTTGGCTTGGCGTCGAGCCTCGATTCTTCGCAAGGCACCTTGCAAGAAATCTACTTCCAGCACCTTCCTGCCCAGGACCGCTCGCAGCTGCTGATTCTCCCGCCTTAACTGCTCTTCTCGTGTGGGCGGCTGGCCTCTGTGCTGCCGCAACTGGTCCCGCCATTCATACAGCTGCCGCTTGTGAATCCCCAGTTCGTCCGCCAACTTCTGCGGGCTGCAACTCTTCATCCGATCCACAGCTCGTCGCTTGTCTTCCCAACTCCACCGTCGATATCTCTTCCCACGTTCCATTCTCTGCTCCATGGGGAGTTTCTGTCCTGTCTCATTTTACGGGGTCACTCCATGTGCCATGGGGCTTCAGGGAGTTTCAACGAAAATGAGCGTGCTACTATTTTCCGCTATGCGCGAAGGCCGCTTTTACAAATTCTGGGTTTATATCATGGCCAGCCACACAGGCACGTTGTACGTGGGCATGACAGGTTTTGTTGATACGCGCATTTCCCAGCACAAATCCGGCGAGATCGAGGGATTCACGAGGCAATACAAATGCACTCGGTTGGTTTATTTTGAGCAATACGATGATGTATATGTGGCAAAACGTCGCGAAAAGCAGCTAAAGGGCTGGCGCAGAGAAAAGAAGATTGCTCTGATTGAAAAGAGAAATCCTCGATGGGAAGATCTAGCTGAACATTGGGGAAGGGAAATGCGGTTTAAAGGCCAGTCGATCAAGGATAAGAAGCCGCGCAAAAGCTGAGATTTTAGGTTGAAATTCCCCGAATCCGCATGGCAAAGGATACGCAATCGGGGTCCTTCGACTGCATCCTCGCTTCGATCTCAGCTCGGATTTCGCTCAGGATTGTGCAGTCGAAGGTTATTGCCACCTTAACAATAAATAAAGACGCGACCCTTCTTCACGCCGGTAATGGAGGATCGGATGATTCGCTGATCGCATTTCGTGCAACAATACAGCAGATGTTTGAACGATATACAGAGCCGGCGCGTCGAGCTATTTTTTATGCTCGAGCTAACATGCTTCTTCAGCCGGATTCTTGTCTCGATGAGATTCATATCCTTCGTGGCCTGATGTGGCCGGAAAGGTTCAGGGCCGAAGTCCTATTCCAACTCCGGCAAAGACTCCCACACTACAGTACCGGTCCGGAAAGGCGGACAATGGTCGCAGCAGCAAGCCCACCAACTCTGCCCCTCGCTGCTCACGCAAAGAAAGTACTGTTCTTTGCAGGTGAGGAAGCGAATTCAATGGGAGATGCATGGGTGGACACGGACCATTTGCTGCTCGGCATATTGTCTGTAACAGATTGTGTTGTAGCGCAGGAATTAGCAAAGACCGGTGTTGTTTTAGAAAGTGCGCGCCTTGTCGTGATTGAAAATCGAGTGTCGCGTCCGAATTATGGCCCCATTACTCCTCTTGGCCAAATGCGGATGCCCAATGTCTGGTTGAAGTCTGAGTGGCTTTGGTGGATAGCTCGTCGGCAGGAAAAGAAGTTTATCAAACAACTTCAAAAATAAAGGAGACGTCGTTTCGTCCAACGTCTCCTCTGGGTATTTCGTTTGGTGGTTGTTTACAAGTTGAGCAACTACGCTCTTCCGGCGCTAAATCCGGCTTGCTCCATCTGCTCGCGCGCAGCGTCTGCTGTTGAATGGATACCCTGCACTTTGAGCTTGAAGTCGTCCGGATTGCTGGCGTTCTCCAAGGCGGTTTCATAGCTGACCAGGCCTTGCGAGTACAAATCGTAGAGGGACTGGTCGAACGTCTGCATACCGTACTGGGAAGTGCCGGCGCCAATGGCCTCATGAATCAGGCGTGTCTTTTCCGGGGTCATGATGCACTCGCGGACAAACGCGGTAGAGATCAGTACCTCGGTAGCTGGGACGCGGCCTGCACCGTCAGCGCGCTTAACAAGTCTCTGGCTGACGACGGCCCGCAATGTGGCGCCTAACTGCATACGCACTTGCTTCTGCTCCGGTGGAGGAAATACAGCAATAATACGGTTGATGGTTTCAACTGCATCCAATGTATGCAGTGTTGAGAAAACAAGGTGGCCGGTTTCGGCGGCGTGCAGCGCGGTGGAAATCGTCTCCAGATCGCGCATTTCGCCCACCAGGATCACGTCCGGGTCCTGACGCAAACTAGCTCGCAAGGCTGACCCGAACGAGGGAGTGTCCACCTCCACTTCACGCTGGTTGACAAAACCTTTCTTATCACGATGAAGGAATTCGATAGGGTCTTCAATCGTAATAATGTGCTCAGAACGGCTGGAATTGATCCGATCCAGCATGGCGGCCAGTGTGGTTGACTTACCTGAACCGGTCACGCCGGTTACCAGCACCAGTCCGCGGGCTTCTTCGCAAATGTGCTCAACTACTTTAGGAAGATATAGTTCTTCAAGTGCGCGGATCTTGGTTGGAATCACGCGTAGTACCAGTCCTACGTTGCCGCGTTGCTGAAAGACGTTTACACGGAAGCGTCCCAGGCCGGCGACGCCGTATGCCATATCGAGTTCTGCCACTTCTTTGAACTTTTGTTTTTGCCGGTTGGACATCATGCTGAAAGCCATGTTCAACATGTCTTCCGCGGAAACGCGCGGTTGCTCGGTCAGCGGTACCAGTTCGCCATCCACGCGCACGTGCGGATAGTTGCCAACTTTCAAATGAAGATCGGAGGCTTTACGCTCCATCGCAATTCTGAGCAGATCATCAATGTGCATATTTCACTCGTACTAAGGAATCCTTGGCCTTATCGCAGTGCTC
>JBAVLE010000262.1:0-2107 GCA_049688735.1 Candidatus Angelobacter sp.
CTTTGCCACTTTGCCTATCCTGCTTGGGGCTTTCTTCCTCTGGTTTTTTCGGGATCCTGAGCGCGCCATCCCTGCCGGCGACGGTTTGATTGTTTCTCCCGCCGATGGAAAAGTGACTTCCGTGGAAGCCACGCAGCTGAATGGCGTGCCCTGCACGCGCATCAGCATTTTCTTGAATGTATTTGATGTCCATGTAAACCGCTCGCCGATCACTGGCCTGATTAAGAGCGCCGTGTATAAAAAGGGCCAGTTTGGCAATGCCATGGCTCCGACTTCATCGGACGACAACGAGCAGAACACCGTCACAATGGAAGGCGACGGCATGACCGTGGTCTTTAAGCAGATTGCCGGCTTGTTAGCGAGGCGCATTGTGTTCAATCACAAGCCGGGGGAAAAGCTTCTGCGCGGTCAGCGCGTGGGGCTGATCAAATTTGGCTCGCGTACAGACGTGATTTTTCCCCAGCCGGCGGAAATAAGTGTGAAGCTCGGTGATCGGGTAAAGGGTGGTGAGAGCATTTTGGCGAAAGTAACAGTACGCAAGTCGCCGACTACACCCAAGCGGGAGAATACTGGGGCCTTCCGATGAAAATGCCCTTACCCAGACGGCGATGGGAAGATCACCTTCCGCAGGCGGGAAAAAACCGCATGCGCAAAGGCATGTACATTCTGCCTTCGCTCTTTACCGCCGCCAACATCGGCGCAGGCTATTACGCGCTAAGCCAAACGTTGCAGGGCACAGCGCAGGAGTTCTGGCATTTTGATCACGCTGCGCTGGCGATTGGCGTTGCCGTGGTGGCCGACGGACTTGACGGCCGCATTGCCCGCATGACCAACACCACCAGCGATTTTGGCCGCGAGTTTGATTCCCTTGCAGACGTAATTACGTTTGGTGTCGCTCCGGCGTTGCTTGCCTGGATGTGGGGATTTGGGCTGCTGCCCGATCGCGGCTTCCCTGCCGTGCATGACAAGATGGTGCAGCTGGGACTGATTGCGACATTCATTTTTCTGGTAGCAGGCGCAAGCCGATTGGCGCGATTCAATATTCAGATCAATCCGCAACCATCTAATCCTGGGCGGCCGGGAAGAAAGTATTTTGTGGGACTGCCAATTCCCGCCGGCGCCGGCGTGGTTGCTGCGACCATCCACCTGGTACGCGGATATCCAATTCTCTGGCCGCAACTTGCGCCAATATGGTTTGCTCTGCTGATTGCGGTGGGCTTCCTGATGGTGAGTACCTGGCGCTTTTACAGCTTTAAAGACCTTAACCTGCGCAATCGGCATCCGTTCCAGATCTTTATTCTTATCTGTGGATTCCTCGCGCTGCTGGTGGCGTTCCACCATTACATGCTGTTCATCATTGCAATTTCTTATGCGATGAGCGGGGTCATCACGCGGCTTTCTTACGTATTCAAGCGCAAGCCGCCGGAGCCAAAGCACGGATATAATGAAGCTCCAGAGCCCAGATGAAAACAGAGACACAGAACCTCTTCCGCGTGGCCATTGTTGGCGCTGCTTCACTCAAAGGCAAAGAACTTAAGGACGTGCTGGAAGAACGCAACTTCCCTGCCGCGGAAATCAAGCTGCTGGATGACGATGAGTCATTGGGCCAGTTGGAGCGCGTGCAGGATGAAGTGGCTGTGGTGCAGCCAGTGGGCCGCGACGAACTGGCGCAGATGGACTTTACATTTTTCGCTTCCGATGAAGACTTTACCCGCAAAAAATGGAAGCTGGCGCGTGAAGCCGGAAGCGCGATTGTTGATATGTCATACGCGCTGGAAAATGAGTCCGGCGTTCCTGTTAGCGCGCCGTGGATTGAGCGCGAGTTGGGCGAGCTTACGCAGTTTACGCTGGAGTCGAGCTCGATTGTCATGGCGCATCCTGCGGCTGTGGCGCTGGCGCTGCTTCTGTTGCGCGCACGCAAAGCCGGGGCAGTCCGCAACACCATTGCCACAATCTTTGAGCCGGTATCGGAACGCGGCCGAGCGGGCATGGACGAACTGCACGAGCAGACGGTAAATCTTTTATCCTTCCAGCAACTGCCCACAGGCGTTTTTGATTCGCAAGTTGCGTTCAACATGCTGGACCGTTATGGCCGCGCTTCGAGTCG
>JBAVLE010000263.1:0-3716 GCA_049688735.1 Candidatus Angelobacter sp.
ATGTTGTTAATTCAAATTTTCGAAAATCCCCGCCGCCCCCATGCCTCCGCCGACGCACATGGTCACGATCCCATATTTCCCGTTGCGCCTCTTTAGTTCTCGCAAAATCGTCGCCGTCAGCTTCGCGCCGGTGCAGCCCAAAGGATGTCCCAACGCCACCGCGCCGCCGTTGGGATTGATCTTGTTCGGATCAAGCCCCGCTTCCTTGATCACGGAAAGCGCCTGCGCGGCAAATGCTTCATTCAACTCGATCACATCAATATCTTCCAGCTTCAACCCGGCCATCTTGAGTACTTTGGGAATGGCATATACCGGTCCCAGGCCCATTTCTTCTGGGAGATAGCCCGCCGTAGCGAAAGCCACAAACCGCGCCATAGGTTTGATGCCGAGTTGCTGGGCTTTGTCACTGCTCATTACGACAGTTGCGGCCGCGCCGTCGGAAGTTTGGGATGAATTCCCTGCCGTAACGGTCCCCTTGGCATGGAAAACCGGCTTCAGCGCCGCCAGCGCCTCCATTGAGGTTTCTGCCCTCGGGCCTTCGTCGACCTTAAAGACGATCTCCATGCGCTTTGGCTTGGAACCGTTGGGCGTGGTAAAGCTGACCGGCACCGGCACAATCTCATCCTCAAACTTGCCGCCCTGGATCGCCGCGATGGCCTTTTTGTGGCTGTTCAGAGAAAACTCATCCGCCTGCTGGCGTGTGATGCCAAAGCGTTTGGCCAGCCGTTCCGCCGTGAGTCCCATGGAAAGATAACTGTCAGGATAGTTGTCCATTAGCCACGGATTGATAGAGACTTTGTTCCCGCCCATGGGAATCATGCTCATCGATTCTGTGCCGCCGCCGATGGCGACCTCAGCACGGCCCGCCGCCACGGAATCCACCGCCAGCGAAATGGCCTGCAGTCCCGACGAACAGAAGCGATTGATGGTCATGGCGGAAACTTCCACTGGCAGCCCCGCGCGCAATGACGCAATCCGCGCCACGTTCATTCCCTGCTCAGCTTCCGGCGTAGCGCACCCAATGATCACATCCTCAATTTCCTTCTTGTCGAGCTGCGGGATGCGATCCAGCGCGCCCTTAATGGCGACGGCCGCCAGATCGTCCGGGCGCGTAGCGCGCAACGTGCCTTTGCCTGATTTTCCGACTGCCGTGCGAATTGAACTTGCTATAACGACTTCTCGCATAAAACAGCTCCTGGCTTGTGGCTATTCGGCTCTTGGCTACTGGCTCTTAGCTTTGCCTCTTAGCCCTCTAAACAATTGTGAACCGCAGGCTAGGGGTCCCCAAGCCCGGTTTTGCCTTGACTGGGGTTGAGAAGCTCTCGCCTGCGCTGATCATCAACTCACCGATACATATTCCGTCACGGCGCTAGGTTCGGGGATTGGATCGCCATGCTCCCTCATTCCTTCAAGATGGAAATCCATGGCTTCACGAATCAGTTGCTTTACTTCCTCCAACGTTGCTCCTGCGACGCCTAGTCCGGGTAGATCGGGGACATACGCTCCCCAACCATTTGAAGACTTTTCGTAAATAACCAGATATTTCATTTGAGTCCCGCCTGTTTCAAAATGCTATTCAATGTCCCCGGCGGAATTTCTGCCGAGGGATGGCCAGCGATCGTCACGGTTCCCGGCTTCGTTTGATGATGAAATTGGCGATGGCTTCCTCGAGTACGCGCCAGCTTCCAGCCATCGTCTTCGATATTCTTAATCACATCTCTTACTTTCAAAGTCGAACCTTTTCAATTCTTCGCAATGTCGACCGGCGTTCGCCACTACAACTGCGGCGTCGGACTCGGTGTTGCCGTTGTCACTGGCGTCGCACTCGGCGCGATTGCCGGTGTTGCTGTGGCGCTCGGTGTGGGCTGCGGCGTACCAGTCGGCGATGGCGTTGCATCCTGCGGCGGAGTTCCAACTGGTGTCGGCGCGGATGGAATCGGCGTTGCTACCACTGTAGGCGTCGGACTCGGCTTCACCTGCATGTTCATCGCGTTCTTGTCCGTCAGCTTCCCATCCGGCCCAAACTCAATTGTTATTCCGCTGTTCTGTGCATCGCTCGCCACGTCCTGCGGAACGGCTACCGCATACATCCACGTCGATCCCACAAACTTGTCGCCCTGCTTGCTCACATCGCAGCGCGCGTAATCCGGAGCGCCCAGAATAATCTCGACCTCTGATTCGCTCATGCCTGCGCGCATCGTGTCGTACTGGTGCATCCAGCGCTCCAATGAAAGATCCGACGTATACGGGATCCTGATACTGGTACGAAACTGGTCGTAATTCCGATACTTTGAATTTCGCGCCGCGCAACGCTGCTGTTCTTCCTTGGCCGCTTTCACGTTCTTTTGAAAGCGGGCATTCTCTTTTTCCAGGAACTCATAGCCCACCACCATCAGCCATGCTCCCAGCAACACGATTACGCCTAAGATGACGAGTCCGCGTTTTTTCACTAATTCCTCAGCGGCTTGCCGGTCTTCAGCGTGAACTGTATCCGCTCCTGCGTCTTTTTCTCCCCGCAGAGTGATTTGAATCCTTCCCGCTCCAGGTCAAGAATGTATTGCTCGCTCACCGGCGTTCCCGGCGTCACATTGCCTCCGCAAATCACCTCAGCCACCTTGGTCGCGACCTTTACATCGTGGTCACTGATGTATTCCGCCTGCCTCATTAGATGGATTCCCAGCCGCAAAGTAGCAAGCACGTTCTCGCCCGGGGCGGGAATATCGGTGCGCGGGATGGCTGCCTTGTATCCTGCGCGGGCCAGTTCCAGCGCGCGATCTTTGGCGTCAGCCAGGATGCGCTCACGATTCATTGAGATCACATCGCCATCGGAAAGAAAGCCCAACGCGCGGGCCTCGTAAGCCGAAGTGGAAACCTTGGCCATGGCGATGGTCTCAAATATCCGCTTCATGCCTTCCATTACTTCCACAGACTCGCCGCGACCGTCAGGCCGCACGGCTTTCGCATTATCCAGCGCGCGCAATAGCATTTCTTTGCAGCCACCGCCACCGGGCAGCAGGCCAACACCAACTTCAACCAATCCCATATAAAGCTCAGAGTGTGGCTGCCGCGCCGCGGAGTGCAGATTAATCTCGCAGCCGCCGCCCATCGTCATCCCAAAAGACGCCGTGACCACGGGCCGCGAACAGAACTTGATGGCCTGCGTCATGCCCTGGAACTGTTTGATTGCCATATCAACTTCGTCCCACTCTTCTTCCTGCACGGCCAGCATCAGCATCATCAGGTTGGCGCCCACGGAAAAATTCGCCGAGTCGCCGGTGATCACGAATGCCTCAAACTGGTCGCCAATGCCGCCGGTCTTGAGTGACTGCGTGACCATCTGCACAATGTCGCCGCCCAGAGCGTTCATCTTGGAATGAAATTCAATGCAACCCACGCCATCGCCCAGGTCGATGAGCGAAGCGCCGGCATTCTTCTTGACCACGCCGTTAGATTTTTTAGCCGTCGAGACTGACCACACGCCTTCAGCCACTTTCAGCGGCTGATACGTGCCCGTGCGCAGATCGAAATAAGCACGGCCGCTCGGCGATGAGGGATCGTCTTTGTACCAGGTCTTTGCGCCCGCAGCCAGCAGCTTTTCCGCGTTGGGTGCCACCGGCTTGCCTTCCTTCTTCATGCGCGCGACGGTAGGCTCAACGCCGGCCAGGTCCCAGACTTCAAACGGACCAACTTCCCAGTTAAAGCCCATACGCATGGCC
>JBAVLE010000264.1:0-5646 GCA_049688735.1 Candidatus Angelobacter sp.
ATCTACGCACAATGCCGGCAATCTCCGACTTGCCCACGCTCGCCTGCTCACCGGTGCTCAGGTTTTTCAGGGCGTATTGCCCGGAATTGACTTCATTTTCACCCAGGATCAGCGCGAACCGGACACCCAGTTTGCTCGCCGTCTCCAGCGATTTTTTCAGCTTGAGGCTTTCATCGCCCGCGATGACGACCACGCCCTGTTTACGCAGGTCGCGCGCTAGCTTGGCGGCGTGCAGGTTCATCCCTGCGCCCAGTGGAGCGATGTAAACATCAGCTGGCTTGGCTGCAACTCCGGCGGATTCCTGCAAGGTCATCACCATGCGGTCCTCGCCTATGGCAAATCCGATGCCCGGCGCGGGCGGACCGCCCAGCGATTCGGAAAGTCCGTCATAACGTCCGCCGCCCAGGATGGCGTTCTGCGCTCCCAGCGAGCCGTGCGTGAACTCAAAAGCCGTGCGCGTGTAATAGTCCAGGCCGCGCACAAGACGGTGATCGATGGTGAATGGGACTTCCATTGCCGTAAGAATCTTTTGCACTTCGCCAAAGTGAGCGCGGCAACTTTCGTCAACATAGTCAGCCATGCGGGGCAGTTTCTCGATGATCGGCTGGTCTTCAGGAACTTTGCAGTCCAGCACGCGCAGTGGATTTGTTTCGGCGCGGCGCTGGCAGTCTGAGCACATGGTGTGGACTACGTCTTTCAAGGCGTCGCGTAGCGCCTGAAGATAAACGGGCCGGTCATTGGCACAGCCCACGGAGTTGAGGTTCAAGCTCCAGCCCTGAATGCCGAGACGGTCGAGCAGTGCGGCCAGCATTTCCAGTAATTCAGCATCCACGGCGGGCGACTCGCTTCCCGCGACGCTCGGCCCAATCACCTCAGCGCCAATCTGGTAAAACTGGCGGTAACGCCCTTTCTGCGGGCGCTCACGGCGAAATTGCGGGCCAATGTAATAAAAGCGCTGCAATCCAGGCCTTTCCCACATTTTGTGTTCAATGTAGGCGCGAACTACGCCGGCAGTGTTCTCGGGCCGCAAGGCAAGCCACTGGCCTTTCTCACTCTGGGCGCGGGCACGGTCTTCCCAGGCAAACATTTCTTTGGAAACAATGTCAGTCTCTTCACCCACGGAGCGCTGAAAGAGTTGCAGGTCTTCAAGAATGGGCGTGCGGATTTCCTGGAAGTTGTACACACGGAATACGTCGCGCACGGTCGCTTCAACGAAGTTCCAGGTTTCTGTCTCAGGAGGAAGGAGATCGCGGGTGCCGCGCACGGATTTAATCATTGCTGAGTCTCTGGATCAATACCGGCCATTTTGAGTAGATGGTGAAGAAGACCTCGTTTGAGAGGCTGATTGCCATGAATTGGCACCGATAGTCTTACAATATTGTTTGGTTTGCCATAGATGTGGTGACTTCCCTGGATCCGCAACAGTTGCCAACCATTTTTTTCAAGCAACTTGGCAAGTTCCTTACCAGAGATCGACTTCATATCACGATTTCAAATACTTGATCACTATTTGTCTTCTTTGCTGCGGCCACATCGACCGACAAGCAGCCTTCCACAGCTTCATACAGGTTCGTGAGCAATTCCTGAAAGGTCTCGCCTTGAGTGGCACAGCCGGGAATGGCAGGAATTTCAGCCCAAAACCCGCCTTCTTCCGCCTCGTGTATTACAACCTTAACCTTCATGTTCAACCTCTGCTTGAGCGAAATTCCTTACGGTATGTCTCTGTATAGTCTACATAATTCTTTCCATACATCATGATCGTCTTCTGTGTTTCTTCGTCGTCAATCCGCTTCTTGAATTTGCCGGGAACGCCCATCGACAGCGAGTACGGCTCAATCACAGTGCCTTCCGGAATTACGGTTCCGGCGGCGATGATGCATCCTTCACCGATCTTGGCATTGTTCAGGATGACGCAGCCCATGCCGATGAGGCAGCGGTCGCTAATGGTGCAGCCGTGCAGCGTAACGGAATGGCCCACCGTGACCCAGTCACCCATGGTGACGCCGTATTTGTGGCGCATGCCGTGGAGCACGCTGCAATCCTGCACGTTGGAATTTTTGCCGATGCGGATGGCAAACACGTCACCGCGGATTACGGCGTTCATCCAGACGCTGGAGTTTTCGCCGATTTCCACGTCGCCGATAATCTGGGCGGACTGATCGATATAGCACGAATCGTGAATGCGCGGCGCGATTCCCTGATAAGAGCGGAGCATAAAGTTGAATCTTTAACGGTAACATGCGCGGCAGATGAGCGGCAATGAGGGAGAGCCGAGCGGTGTCGGCCAATGAGCAAAGGAGACTGTAGGGATCTCTCGCTACGCTCGAGATATAGAAACTGCTTCGCTCGAGATTAAGAGCTAATGCAGTTCCACGCCCATCAACTCAGTCACCATGGTCCACTGTTCCCAGGCGTAGCGCCAGATTGAAACGGAGTGGAGATTTTCAAACGAGTGGAAGTCGCGCTCGTTCATCGCTTGTTGTTCTTCCAGATAGACCTGGCTTACGAAATCACAGTCATTGCAGCGGACTATATAAGGATAGTTTTCGGCCATTTCTGTCACACTCTGGGGGATGGGCCCATTGTTGAGCTTTTCTTAAGCCTATGCACTAAGGCGCTTTACTTAGGCTCGATGAGATATTTGGCTGATCGTCAAGAAAATAACGCGCCAGCCAAGGTCGATACGAAGGCTGGTTAAAAATAGCGGAGGATCGTGAAAAGGAAGAGGATCGCCAACAAAGTAGCTAGTCGAAAAGATCGAAGACATCGAAAGAAGAGATTGGAGAGTGAAGCGAATTAAGACCGCATGATGCGGGCCTTGATTTCCGGCTCCCAGATCACGTTGCCGGGTTCCAAATTTTCAACGCCGACCTGACCGTGCTGCGAAGTGCCGTCCTTGCCGATCCAGGATACTCGATAGCGGGCGCGGCGGTTTTGCCGCTGCAGCCAGATGGTCTGTCCAACGGTTTTAATTCCCGGCGGAGCTACGAGCCGGGCTCCTGTAGTGGAAATCTCATAGGTGCAACAGTTCTGCGATTCTATGCTGGCAACATCTGGAAACACTTTTACGGGTACGGCAAGATGCAGGCGCTTTTCATGGCGCTTTTCAGGAGCAGCTGCAACGGCGGCGCCACCAGCCGGCGCAATTGGGGTGACTTGCTTTGGTTCCATGACCTTTCGAGTATCGCGGCTGGCCTCTTTTTGGTCAATATTACTTTCGTTTGTTTAGTTTGAAACGGATTCCCATGCGGCAGCGGCCCCTGCGTGATGCGGCAAAACCAGTTACAATAGTTTCTTAGTCCCTCCTAGACGAGACAAAAAAATGATTCATTTTCCCGTGCCAGAGGCCCTGACCTTCGATGACGTGTTGCTGTTACCGGCAATGTCTGACGTTGTTCCCGCTGAAGTAAACACGCAAACGCAGCTTTCGCGGAACATTCGTCTCAATATCCCGATTATCAGCGCGGCCATGGATACGGTGACTGAATCTCGCCTGGCCATTGCCATTGCGCAGGCGGGCGGGTTGGGCATTGTGCATCGGAATCTGTCGATTGAGGAACAATCCGACGAGGTGGACAAGGTAAAACGGTCTGAGAGCGGGATGATCATGGACCCGATTACGCTTTCTCCCGATCACAAAATTGCCGACGCGCTGGAGTTGATGCGCCGCTACAAGATTTCCGGCGTGCCGGTAACCAAGAACAAGAAGCTGGTCGGAATTCTTACCAATCGCGATCTTCGGTTTGAAACGCGTACAGACATCCTGATCAGCAAGATCATGACCAAGGACAATCTGATCACTGTGCCTGTGGGCACTACGCTGGAAGATGCGGAGAAGATTTTGCATGAACATCGCGTGGAAAAGTTGCTGGTGGTGGACGACAAGTACAACCTGAAGGGCCTGATCACGGTAAAAGATATTCAAAAAAAATTGAAATATCCCGGCGCGGCAAAAGACAAACACGGCCGATTGCGTGTGGGAGCGGCGATTGGCGCAACGGGAGATTATCTGGAGCGCGCGCAGGAGATGGTCAAAGCAAAAGTAGATGTGCTGGCGATTGACAGCGCTCATGGCCACACCAGCCGCGTGATTGACGCAGTAAAGACGATTAAGGCGAAACTGCCGGAAGTCGACTTATTGGCCGGCAATGTGGGCACGCATGAAGGCGCATGTGCTCTGGTTAAAGCAGGCGCTGACGCCATTAAGGTGGGAATCGGGCCGGGATCAATCTGCACCACGCGCATTGTTACAGGCGCAGGCGTTCCGCAGATCACGGCGATTGCTGAAGCAGCGCGTGCCTGCCGTGACGCGCAGATACCCGTGATTGCCGATGGCGGCATTAAGTTCTCTGGCGACATCAGCAAGGCGATTGCCGCAGGCGCAAGCGTGGTGATGATCGGATCGCTGTTTGCCGGAACGGAAGAGAGTCCGGGCGAAACAATTCTTTATCAGGGACGGTCGTTCAAGTCATATCGAGGCATGGGGTCGCTTTCCGCCATGGCTGCTGGATCGAGCGAACGCTACGCGCAGAGCGCCGACGAGGCCTCCACGGAAAATATGGGAAATCGCGATGAAAATCGCGGCAGCAATCGCGTGGACAAGCTAGTGCCCGAAGGAATTGAAGGCCGCGTGCCTTATCGCGGAACGCTGGCGGAGATGGTGTATCAGCTTGTGGGCGGCGTGCGG
Source organism: Candidatus Angelobacter sp. (assembly GCA_049688735.1). GTDB lineage: Bacteria > Acidobacteriota > Terriglobia > Terriglobales > Acidobacteriaceae > Angelobacter. The sequence continues at coordinate 4,688 of JBAVLE010000264.1, forward strand.
TCCGGCATGGGCTATTGTGGCACCAAGAACATTCCTGAACTGCAACAGAAAGCGCGGTTTATCCGGATCAGCGGCGCAGGATTGCGTGAGAGCCACGTGCATGACGTGATCATTACGCGCGAAGCGCCTAACTACAGGCTGGAATAGGCGGAAGAAAAATTGTCATTACCAGCCGTTCGTGAGCCTGTAACTGTTGCTTCTCCGCGCAAGCTGCGCGCGTGGATCCCCACGCTGCTTTGGCTTTGCGTGCTTGCGCTTTTTTCAACAGACACTTTCTCCGCCGACCACACCGGCACTGTGCTGTGGAAGATTTTGCATGCGCTGTTCGGCACAAGGTTTGACGAACAGTTCCAGGACATTCATTTTTTTGTCCGCAAGTCAGCTCATTTTTGCAGCTACGGATTTCTGGGCGCTCTGGCATTCTTTTCATGGCGCGCCACATTTCCAGCTCGCCCACGCTGGACGCTCCGCTGGAGCCTGTTGGGGCTGCTGGTTGCCATGATCGCCGGCAGCCTGGACGAACTTCACCAGATATTTGTTCCCTCACGCGGCCCGAGCCTGCGGGACGTGTTGATCGATACAATGGGCGGCATCTTTTTCCAGCTGGCAATTGCGCTATGGATAAACTGGCGTACCAAGCAAGCTGCCCAATAAATAGAGTTTCATGCGCTATTCGTTCGTCAAAATCCCTCTATTTGTGCATCTTTAGCTGCAAACTCAGCAATTCTGGATGAAAACATTTGCATCTGACAGACTCAGCCACTCGCCCCATGGAGGCAGGAATGAGAATTTGGCGTGCGATGAAGGTCTTCTATGAGATCGTTACCGTGCGAAGTTTACTTCCTGCTTGGCCTGGCTATCCGGGACTTGTTCCGCAAAACCAAGTCAGATCCAAAACCAGCGATCGTTGTGCCGGTTAAAAAGCGCGCTAAAGCCATGTCCGCCGGGCGATCCTGAAG
>JBAVLE010000265.1:0-2028 GCA_049688735.1 Candidatus Angelobacter sp.
CGATAAAGCTGCCCCAACTTACGCCCGTAGCATCAATGCCGACCGCAACCGGATCTGGCACACTCAGCTTGGTGTAAGAAACCAGGGCAGTAAGAAGGCCGGAAACGACAATATAGAGAATGGTGCAGATAACAAGCGATCCCAAAATGCCAATCGGCATATCTTTCTGCGGATTTTTAGCTTCCTGTGCCGCAGTTGAGACCGCATCAAAACCGATATAGGCGAAGAAAACGACTGCAGCGCCAGTGGCAATGCCTGAAATTCCAAAATGGCCTGATTCACCCGTGTTAGGCGGAATGAATGGATGCCAGTTCGCCTTGATTAATTCCGGATGCTTAAACAGAAACGCTGCCGCAATCACGATGAACAACATGACAATGCCCACTTTGACGATCACAATTGCCGTGTTGAGATTTGCGGATTCTTTAATTCCGATTACCAGCACCACCGTGACCAGCGCAATAATCAGAAAAGCCACTAGGTTGAAGACAGCCGTGTGCACCTGAAGCGTAGAGATATCTACACCGGCAGGCAGAGTGGAAACAGCGGTCCAGCGTCCATGATATAAGGCAAATTTTTGGCCGTAAGTGCCGATGAACTCCGGTGGAATAAGAATGCCGCGGTCCTGCATGAAACTCACAAAATAACCGGCCCATCCGGAGGCCACAGTGGCAGCGCCGAAAGCGTACTCCAGAACCAGGTCCCAGCCGATGATCCAGGCAAAAATTTCGCCCAACGTCGCGTAGCCATAGGTGTAGGCAGAGCCAGCGATAGGAATCAACGACGCAAATTCAGCGTAGCAAAGTCCCGCGAACGCACAAGCTATTCCGGCCAGAATGAATGACAGCATGATGGCCGGGCCGGCATTATCGGCAGCCGCCTGGCCTGTCAAAACGAAAATTCCGGCGCCAATGATTGCACCAATTCCCAGGGAGATCAGGTTTAACGGTCCCAGAGCCCGTTTGAGTGTATGCTCTCCCGTTTCCTGCGATTCAGTGCGAATCATGTCCAGCGTTTTAGTCGCCAGCAACTTGGCCATGCAGAGTTTCTCCTTTTAGAGGCTTAGGCGTTTGAGACTGTGGCGCTCCGGCGCGACCACACGAAATATACCGGAATTCCCAGCAGAACAATGATCAGGCCAGGCCATGTGTATTGCGGTTTGTAGCGCAATAATACGACATCAATAAACAAAGCCATCACAATATAAATGGCCGGCAGCACCGGATAGCCGATGGCGCGATACGGCCTTTCAGCTTCTGGCTTGGTGCGCCGCAAAACGAACAGCCCGGTAATCGTCAATATATAGAACACCAGAACGGCAAAAATCACGTAATTCAGCAGGTCGTTATACGTGCCGGAAAGGCATAGCACACAAGTCCAAATCCCTTGTACGATCAGCGCATTTTTCGGCGTCAGATATTTGGGGTGGACCTTGCCAGTGGACTTAAAAAACAATCCGTCTTTGGCCATGGCGTAATAGACGCGAGCGCCACTCAGGATCAGTCCATTGCAGCAGCCAAAGGTAGAAATCAAAATTGCGATGGCCATCAGGCCTGCGCCGGAAGCTCCAAACATCTGCTGTAGCACTGCGGTCCCTACACGATCTGAAGCCGCGTATTTTATGCCCCGGGAAACCACGTCAGTCCCAGCGGGATTCCCATCAAACGGCAGATGCCCCAGATAGATAAAGTTTGCAGCAATGTACAGCAGTATCACCACGCCGGTACCGATAGCCAATGACAGCGGCAAGTTGCGCTTGGGATCTTTCACCTCGCCAGCGGTAAAGGTCACGTTGTTCCACGCGTCGGCGGAAAAGAGTGATCCGACCTGCGCCACGGCAAGAATCGTGAGCACGCCGACAAACGGTCCTAAAAGATGGCCGGCGGCGTCTGCTCCGCCCGCAGAATGCGGAAGGTTCAACCGCCAGAAGTTGCCATAGTTCGCCGCTGCCGCCTGGGCGTTGCGGGCAACAAAGATTCCCGCCAGCACCAGCGCCGCCAGCGCTGAGACTTTGGCAATGGTAAAGAC
>JBAVLE010000266.1:0-1901 GCA_049688735.1 Candidatus Angelobacter sp.
AAGCCCCTGCACGGCTACGCTCTGGCCCAGCACATAAAGCAGACTTCGGACGAGCTGCTGGAAATCGAGGAAGGCTCGCTTTACCCGGCGCTGCAGCGGATGCTCAAAGCCGGATGGGTGAAGGCACAGTGGGGTATCTCCACCACGAACCGGCGCGTGCGAACCTACAAACTTACCCCGGCGGGGCGCAAGCACGTGGAACATGAAGTCTCAAGATTTGAACGGATGCTGAAGGGGATTACGCGGGTCCTGGCTCCCGCCAAATAAGGAGCAAGTCGATGAACTGGCTGCATCAGCTAATTTCACGTCGCCGGCAATATCACGATCTCTCTGATGAGATGGCGGAGCACCTTCAAGAAAAAGTAGAGGAGTTAATAGCCAGCGGTATGCCGCGCCAGAACGCTGAAGCCGCTGCGCGCCGCCAGTTCGGGAACGCGCTTCTTCTTGAAGAACACAGCCGCGAAGTTTGGCAATGGGCCATGTTCGATGCCGTTTTGCGCGATCTGAAATATGCACTCCGCCAGCTTCGCCGCAATCCCGGCTTTACGCTTACGGTTTTGCTGACATTGAGCGTCGCCATTGGCGCGAACACTGCCGTCTTCAGCATGGTAAATGCATTATTGCTGCGGCCTCTGCCGTATCCGCAACCAGAACGCCTTGGTTCCCTGGTAAGCCACTATGAGGGTATTTTTGGCAGCACTGGCAAAGCTACATCTGAGGACGACAACAGTTCAGATGGCGAAACCTGGGGATTGGTGCGTGACAATGTTCCTGCGGTGATTGCCGGCGCAACCGCCGGAACTCGTGGCGTGAATCTGCAGATCGGAAGCAGTATCCGTTATGTACGCGCGCAGCGTGTCTCCGCCGGCTACCTGGAGGCGCTTGGCGTCAGGCCTATATTCGGACGCAGCTTTACCAAAGAGGAAGACAGGCCCGACGGCGCGAAGGTCGTCGTTGTCAGCTATGAGATCTGGCAGTCACTTCTCGGCGCCGATCGGGAAGCCATCGGCAAGGCCATTCATCTGAAGGGCGAACCCTATACTGTAGTTGGCGTTCTCCCCCCTCACACACAAACGCCCGACAAGGCAGACTTATTGACGCCGCTCCGGCCCACCCGCACAGGCGAAGGTGAAGGCAACAACTATGGCATTATTCTGCGCCTGCGCGACGGCGCGAGTTGGGCACAGGCCGATGCGCAGCTTGCTCCGCTTCACCCGGAAATTCTTCAAAGGCGACAAACCCGAGCCCATGCATGGCTTTATGCCGTTCCCTTACAGAAGGATTTTGCCCGCGACCAGGGCACGCCCGTGTATCTATTGATGTCCGCGGTTGCATTGGTTCTACTGATTGCCGGCGCCAATCTGGCAGGTCTGATGCTGGTGCGCGTCCTGCGCCGGCGCGGGGAAATTACCACTCGTCTGGCCCTCGGCGCAACCCCGGCTTCAGTGTTGCGCCAATTGATGACGGAGCCCTTGGTACTCGCGCTGGTAGGTGGATCGATCGGCGTTGCCATGGCAGCCAATGTATTGGGGCTATTGGCCAGACTCGCGCCGCCTGTCACCATTCCCGTGGGAGGATTGGGCCTCGATCATCGGGTACTTTGGTTTGCCGTCGCCATTTCACTGTTCTCCAGTCTATTCATCGGCATATTGCCGGCTTTGGAGCTTCGCCGGATGGACCTGCGTTCGTCAATGACAGCAAACGCCTCACGCTCCAGTTCCGCAGCCGCGCGGAGCCGCATGCGCCAGGCATTAATCGCCGGTGAAGTGATGTTGACCGTAGTGTTGCTGGCCGGCGCTGGTCTTCTCATTCGTACGCTCGTTTATCTGGAGACGCTTCCGCCCGGCTTTGATGCCACCAATGTGCTGACTGCCAAAGCCTCGCTTGATGACGCCCGATAT
>JBAVLE010000267.1:0-8899 GCA_049688735.1 Candidatus Angelobacter sp.
AATCAGTGGTGGGGAATTCCGGCCTTATCCGGGCATCGCGCGGGTGACAAAGTACCGCAGTGAGGGCTGCGGAGTGTACCTTGAGGACGTAGGAGTCCCTGTGCGGTCTATGGTATATTCCGCGTAAATGCTCTCCTTGAGCCCGACCCTGGACTGGAGCTGCCACTTTGGCGATTGACGAAGAACTCAACGTGCTCGAAGACCAGCTGCGCCGGCTGAAAATCGAGTACGACATGTATTTTGGCGGCGGCTCAAAGAAACCACCCACCGACGTGGAGTGGAAGGTCAAGAACCTGCTGAAGAAGTTCTCTGACGGCAACCGCATGAATTACGCACAGCGGTACCGTTATACCACCATCCAGCAGCGCTATGCCCTCTATAACGCGCTGTGGCAGCAGAAGCTGGTGATCAAGGAAGAAGGCTATCGTCGGCCCCAGGATGCCGTGCTGGGAATTCAGGGCCTGCGAACGGACGAGGAGCATGAGGCACAGAAGGCCATGAAACACCATGGCTCGGCAACGGAAGACAGGCCGTTCAGTATGTCAGTCTCTGATGGTTCCGACCATGCACATGTGGAGTCACTGTTTCAAGCACTCACTGATGCACGCAAAAAGACCGGGGAGAAAAACGCCGCCAATTTGGACTCATTCAAGAAGTTCGTGAAACAGAAAACCGCCCAACTGCAAAAAGAATACGGCTGCAAGGCCGTGGAATATACGGTTGAGTTGCAGAATGGGCAGGCCAAGCTGAAAGCCAAACCTAAAGCGTAAGGTGACGGGTTTACTTTTATGTTCCCCCATAGCTCATTTTCCTGATTGCTTGGAATGTCATCGCTTACAAGAGCGATCCATCCTTTCCCACGCAGATCGCAACAGGACGTCCCCAGACATGTCCGTCAACGGGGACAAAGCTGGTCGGAAGGTTTTCATAGTCGGCAAGCTTTATTACTAAATATCCCTCGATTTCGAGCACGGCAAGAGGCAACAAGGGCGAGGGTCTACGTTTTTGCTAGCTGCCATAATTTTTCTTGAGATAGTTTGTGATCTCAGTTTCAAGTTCCGCATAACCTGCATGGACGGTGCTGCGCAACGCTGATTCCACACTTTGCCCTTCTCCCAGGCGCTGCAGCAAGCGCGCCAGGTCACTCAAACCATAGGTCGAGCGGAGATATTCCACTGCTGCCAAACTTTCAGCGTAGGCAACAGACGCTTCCGCAGAGCTGTAATCCTGGAATCCGCCTTCCAGTTGATTGAGCGGTATCTGTCTGCCGGAAACATAAAGGGCGGCAAGCCGCGGGCCAATAGCACCCGTGGAAGAGCCCTGTTCAAGTTGCGCCACACCTTCATTCAGCCAGACCGGAGCGCGGTTGTGCGTGATCTGCGCAACGAACGAATGCGTTAGCTCATGGCGCAGAACGCTTGCCAGTTCCGGTGTTACCGTTGTCACGCCGGAAATTGGAATGCGAATCTTGCCGTCATTGAGCGCCGCTGTCCAGGCGGCGGCGTGGGTCACGTCAAAGAAAGCTTCATCGGTATAGAGCGAAACATAAATATTTGTGGGCGACGATCCCAGATCATTGCTCAAATCGCGATAGTCGCCTTCCAATGCGTCCAGCACCTGCGTACGAAGCGCATCGGCCGTTTGCGAGCCTTCATAACGCAATATAAAGTGACTGCTCTCCTGCTGGCGGAAATCGGCTTCTGTTTTGGATTCGCGCTCAACGCGCTCCAGCAGGTCGCGCGTCTTGTCGTCAGGCCGGAGCTGCAGAGATTTTTTCAGCGCCGCAATAGCTTCGCTATTGTGGTCATTTTTGTAGTACGCGTAGCCGAGCAGCAAAAATGCCTCTGCCGACTGCGGGCTCACGCGCGCAGCCTGTTGCGCACGAACCAGCGCTTCCGCGGGCTGGCCCAGCTTCAGCAAAATGGAAGCATAGTTCTCCAGCAGGACGCCGTGATCGGGCAAAAAGGCAATTGCAGCCTGGAGATAACGCGCCGCAGCGGAGTAGTTGAGCCGCTTTTCTTCAAAGTTGGCGGCAATGGAATTCGCGGCGGCAGCGCGAAGCGAATCGCCTTCATCTTCAATGGCCTTGATGGCCGTTGTATCAATTGCGCCGTTACGAATCACACGCGAGACAAGGTCTCCCGAACTGGCCATTTCTTCATGCGGCGGCGGCGCTTCAGCAGTGGCTGCGGCCCGCGATGGAGATGGCCCATAAACTGGACCTTTCTCAATGCGGACGACGATGGACCTGGGAATAGTCATCGTGTTGTCGCCCAGGGTGTATTCCACACGACCATTGCGTTCCTGCGCCGAATCGGCCTGGATTCGGTCGCCATTTTTCAGCAGGATCGTGTCTGCGCAGGCAGCGGCGCACAACATTAGAAAAGCGCAAAATGTAATAATCGATTTCAATTGAGAAAAGTCTAAGCGATTATGGCATGTCAATGAAGCGGGTCTTTGTCCTAGAAGTAACGAAGGTACTAGCTCTCGTCTTTAGCCTGGCTGTGGGAAGTATTCAAGCTTTGGGCCAGGCTGCGCCCTCCCAATCCGGGGCAGTGGCGCTTTACCGGGAACTGCTCAATCCGTCTTTTGACGCCAAAGACGTTTACCAGGTGCGTGAAGTCTCCATTGTGATGGAGGACCTGCACATCTCCATCAGCGATGGCACGATTGGGTTCGTGCGTGAAGTCAACGGCCGTATTACGGGCGCGATGTTTGAAGGCGTTGGTGAAGTTCTGTTGGTCCCTCCTAACCGCGCTGAGCGTACTTCGCTGGCGCTGTTTACCGGATCAGCGGTGCTGGAGCAGCGGTTCCAGTCCGCGTATCTGCGTTTTGCCGACCAGGAAATAGTGAACGACCTCAAGAGCGGACTCCGCGGCCATGCTGAAAACGCGCAGGAATTTATTACTCGATGGCAGCAGCCTGCCATGCTGTTGGCCCGTGGCGACGCATTGCCTATCCTCCAGGCGATGACCAGCGCTCCGCAGGCCGCAGCGCGATTTTTGCACTTGCGCATTGGAGGAACCACCGCTGGAATTGTCGACCTTTTCTTTGACAGCAACAGCCCTGAGCAGATCAGCGTGGCCCAGGCCAACATTGTCAACAACGTTGCTTACTATGACACATGGACTTCCTTTCCCATGCGCTCCGTACGCGAAGCCGCAGGCCAGGAAGATCCGGCAACGCGCGCCAGCTTTGACGTTTCAGACTACAAGCTGCGGGTGAACGTCCAACCGCCTACAGACCTGAGCGCGGAAGCCGAATTTACGCTTATACCTAAGCAGTCAGGCCAGCGGACGGTGATCCTGGAATTGTCACGCTTCCTCAAGCTAAGCGACGTTCAAGTCAACGGCGCGCCCGCTGAATTCATCCAGAATGAAGCCATCGGCGGCAGCGATCTTTCCCGGCGCGGCGACGATCTGATCGGCGTAGTGATGCCCGCTCCGCTGGAAAAGGACCGTCCCGTAAAATTGCAATTCAAATACTCCGGGCCCGTCATGTTCAATGCCGGTGGTGACGTGATTTACGTAGGCGCGCGTGGCACCTGGTATCCCAACGTCGGACCCATGTTCAGCAACTTCGATCTCACCTTTGAATGCCCTAGTGACTGGTCGGTCGTGGGCACGGGTAAACAAGTCTCCAGCACTGAGGCCCAAGGCAAGCGCACCACGCGCTTTGTTACCAGCAAGCCGATTGGTCGCGCCGGTTTTAACCTGGGCAAATTTGTTGCCGCCTCCGCCAGTTCAGGCGAAGTGGAAATCCACGCCTATGGCGCCAAAACCGTGGAACAATCGCTGGCAGGCGCTGAGGCGCGCTTTGGGAAAAAGCCCGACCCCGCGCTTGAGACGCAGCAAATCGCCAACCAGGCCGCAAACACGATCCAGTTTCTTTCGTCTGAGCTTGATCCTTTTCCGTACCTCAACCTGGAAATCACTCAGCTTCCCGGGATGTTGAGCCAGTCTTGGCCGGGGCTGATCTATCTTTCCAGCACCGCATTTCTCACGCCCGACGAGCGCCGCGCCCTGGGCGTTCGCGACCCTTACATTGAACTCCTGCTCAGCCGCCTGATGCTGACGCACGAAACCGCGCACCAGTGGTGGGGCGATGCTGTGGATTGGGTCAGCTATCGCGACGAGTGGATTGTTGAAGCGCTGGCCAATTACAGCGCGCTCGTGATGCTGGAAAAGCAACATCCCGGCGACATGCGCACGGCGCTTACTTATTATCGCGGCGAGTTGCTGCGTGAAACCCGCAATGGAATCATCGCGGAAGCCGGGCCGGTCACATTGGGGCATCGCCTTACATCGTCAAGATTTCCGGACGCCTATGAGCGCGTGCTTTATGGCCGTGGCACCTGGCTTATCCACATGCTGCGCACCATGTTTCGTGAAGCCGGAGGCGGTGACAGCGACGCCGTATTTTTCTCCGCCTTAAAAGGACTGCTGGCCGCCGCTCCCAACCACAAAATTTCCACGCTCGATCTGCAGCGTGCGTTTGAGCAGGTCATGCCGGCGTCACTAAGCTATGAAGGCCATAAGTCACTCGACTGGTTTTTTGATAGCTGGGTCAACGGCAATTCCATCCCGCAATTTTCGCTGGATGGTGTCCACATGACTCCCGCCGGACACAAGCTCAAAGTGACTGGAACCATTCTGCAAGACCATGCCGCCAAGGATATGGTGACCGCTGTCCCGCTTTACGCCGTGGATGCCACGGGCAAATCGCGCTTTCTGGCGTTCGTCTTCGCCGATGACACGAAAACGGAATTCACGGTATCCGCGCCCGCGAGCACAAAGCAGATCTTGCTGGATCCGGATGAGACGTTGTTAAGGAGATAGGGCCTTTTGTTTGGCGGCCAAGTCCATAAGATCTTTCTGATGGCCCGACCTCCCGATGGTGAACAGACAGGACATCCCTGATAATCGATCTTTCTGCTTAAAGGTTTAGGAAAGGCGTTTCAGGGAGTACACCGTCCAGAAAAGACCGCCCAGAAAAAGGTGACCATCAATGCAGCCAGTCCGGTCTCACCTTTATCGACTATATTTGTCCCATGCCCTTGCTCTCTATGCGTGACCTGGTCAAGATTTACCAGACCGACGAAGGCATGTTTGGTAAAACCAAGCGCGAGGTCCGCGCCGTGAACGGTGTCTCGCTCGACGTCATGCCAGGTGAAACGCTCGGCTTGGTCGGCGAATCCGGCTGTGGCAAGACCACTCTGGGACGCATGATTCTCCGCCTGATCGAGCCCACTTCCGGCGCCATCACCTTCAAGGGCCAGGACGTACTCGGAGCCAGCGGCAGCCTGCTGCGCCACCTCCGCCGCGATATGCAGATCATTTTTCAGGACCCCTTCGCATCGCTCAACCCGCGCATGCGCGTGGAAGAAATCGTCACGGAGCCACTAATAATTCACGGAGCAGCCGCCACAAACGGCAACCAATCACCTGCGCCCTTAAACAAGACTAATCTGCATCAAGCTGCCATTGAAATCCTTCGCGCCGTCGGCCTCGACGAATCCGCTCTCCGCCGCTATCCCCATGAATTTTCCGGAGGCCAACGCCAGCGAATCGGCATTGCCCGCGCTCTGGTCTTGCGCCCTAGGTTTGTTGTCTGTGACGAGCCTGTCTCCGCACTGGACGTTAGCGTCGGCGCGCAAATCGTCAACCTGCTCAAAAAACTCCAGCGCGACTTCGGCCTCACCTATCTGTTCATCTCGCATTCCATGCCGGTGGTGCGCTATCTTTGCGATCGCATCGCAGTGATGCGTCGGGGAGAAATCGTCGAAATAGGCCCAGCCGAACAAATCACCTCGCGCCCCCAGCACGAGTACACGCGCACCTTGCTTGCAGCCACGCCGGAACCGGAATTCAAGCTGCTATAATCCGGCTGCGTCATTGCTTTCGCAGCATTCGTGTATGTCAAGGATCCCACCGCACTTGTCGTGAGCACACCGCCACTCTCAGCCAGAAAATGATTCACAGCATTCTGCTCTTTAAGGGGCGTATAGAGCGCTGCCCAATGGCATTTTTGCTATCCCATGACCCTACTGGTGCTGGAATTAGGAGTTCCTGATTTGCCTAAGCCCGTAAATGCCACCGAGTGGCTGCGAGAGATCGGCGAAGATGCCGACGCTCTTCAGTTTATAATTCGGTTTCTTTATGCTGGCTGTTCATTTCATCAATCCAGAGGCAGGTTTTTACGCCATGGCAGTTGTGCTGGTCGGGCTTCGCCTGTGGCAGACGATATGGCATCGTCGTCAGGTTACAAAACCAGCTAATCCCGTGCACCTTTTTTCCTGATCTCAATATTGAGCCGCTTGATCTTCTGGTTCAGCGTGGAAAGCGGGATGTGGAAGCGCTCAGCGGCGTCAGTCTGGTTCCAAGCGCATTTTTCCAGCATGTTCACGATCAGGCGGCGCTCGCAGTCCTCAACAATCTCAAACAGTGAAGCGTCCGGCCGATGCTCAAACATCTTGCCTTCCGAGCCTCGTCCAACAATGTGGTCAGGGATTAGCTCAATGCCAACCGTAGGCCCGTTGCACAGCACCACTGCGCGTTCAATTACGTTTTCCAGCTCGCGGACGTTGCCGGGCCAGGAATAATCCATCAGTGGACGCAATGCTTCCGGCGCAATGTTCATGATTGACTTGCTATTCTCGCGTGAAAACTTCTCCAGAAAATGTCCAACCAGACGCGGAACGTCTTCCCCGCGGTTGCGCAATGGCGGCAGGTCCACGGTGATTACGTTCAGGCGATAAAAAAGGTCTTCGCGGAATTTACCTTCCCGCACCAGCACCTGCAAATCGATATTAGTGGCGGCGATCACGCGCACATCCACCTGCAGTTCATGGATGCCGCCCAGGTGCATGAACTTGCGGTCCTGGAGGACGCGCAGGATCTTGGCTTGCGTTTCCATGCTCATGGTGCCAATTTCATCCAGGAAAATGGTGCCGCAGTCGGCTACTTCAAACAGGCCTTTTTTGGATGAAACCGCGCTCGTGAAAGCGCCTTTTACGTGGCCAAACAGCGTTGATTCCAGCAGGTCGGCAGGCATGGAGCCCGTGTTAACTGGCACGAACGGATGGTTTTTGCGCGGCGAATTCGCGTGGATTGCCTTGGCTATGAGTTCCTTGCCGGTTCCGCTTTCACCCTGAATCAGCACGGTCGAGCGGCTGGGAGCTACCTGTCCAACCAGGTCAAAGATCTTGAGCATTGAATCAGACTTGCCGACAATATGCTCAAAGTTATAGCGCTCTTTGAGCGCCCGCTTGAGCTGCTCATTTTCTTCTTCCACGCGGCGGCGGGCCACAGCGGCGCGCACGTCAGCCAGCAGTTTTTCATTGTCCCATGGCTTCTGGATGAAGTTGGTAGCTCCCTTCTGCATGGCGCGGACTGCATTATCCAGCGTGCCATAGGCCGTAATCATGATTACGGCCAGTTGCGAATCGCGGGTGCGAATATCAGCAAGGATTTCCAGGCCGTTACGGTCGGGCAGAGCAAAGTCGAGCAGCACCAGATCGAAGGTATGTTCGCTGAGGCGGGCTAACCCATCTTCGCCGGTCTCGGCAGATTCCACGCTGTAACCTTCAAATTCAAGCAAGGTCTCCAGCGACTCGCGGATGCCGGCTTCATCATCGATGATCAGAATTGAACCGCCGTGGGAGATGCCGGTCCGGGGGGGAGTTAAGACCGCGGCTTCAGACATTGACTGCCTTTCTCATTGGAAATTCCAGTTGGAACGTTGTTCCCTGGCCAGGTTGCGAGTCCACGCGGATCTTGCCTGCATGCTCTTGAATAATTCCGTAAGTGACCGAGAGGCCGAGGCCCGTGCCACGCGACTGGCCTTCACGCGGAACGTTCTTGGTGGTAAAGAACGGGTCATAAATTTTGTTGATGTGCTCCGGCGCAATGCCGGCCCCACTGTCACTAATGTTTACCTGGACGCTGTCGCCGTTTGCCGTGCTGATGTGCAGCGTGCCGCCCCTGCCTGCCATGGCGTCCTTGGCGTTCAGGAACAGATTCAGGAACACCTGTTGCAGTTTGCCGGAATTGCCGTGAATCAGCGGCAGACCGGCGTACAGGTCTGTTTGCACTTTCACCTGTGAGGTCTTGAGTTGGTGCTCCAGCAACGTGAGCGTTTCCGTAATGATCTTGTTGAGATCAATGGCGCTGAATTCCGTGGCGCTGGTGCGTGAAAAATTCAGCAGGTTGTTGACAATTTCAGAAGCGCGGAACGTCTGTCGCGTGATTTTTTCCAGAAGCGGGCCGAGCTTGGCGTCGCCATTGATCTGCTTGGTCAACATCTGCGCGTAACTGGAGATCACCGCCAGAGGCGTATTGACTTCATGCGCCACGCCCGCGGCCAGCAGACCGATGGATGAAAGCTTTTCTGCTTGCGACAGCTGCGATTCCAGTTCCATGCGCTCCGTGATGTCGTCAACGATGATAAGGCGGCCAATGACGTTGAATTTTCTGGTGACCAACGGCGCAATGGCCACATTGGCAATGCGGACATCACCCGCGCGTGTATGCAAACGGAACTTGTACAGGTTGTGGATGCCCGGATTCTGGCGCACGCGATAAAACTCTTCCATGAATTCGGCAGGAAAGACCTCACTCAATCGCTCATTGAGCACCTGGGAACGCGGCATGGCATACATCACTTCCATTTGCGAGTTCCAGGACTCGATGCGGTCTTCCAGGTCCACCGCCAGGACGCCCACGCTGATGGATTCCACAATGTTTTCGTTGAAGTCCTTCAGGCGCTCATACTCGATGACTTTCTGCTCCAGTGAGGCATACAGCCGCGCATTTTGGATTGCGATCCCCATGTATCCGGCCAGCGTTTCCAGCAGCTCAACGTCTTCACTCGATAGGAAATCGCCCGCCATGGTCTTGCC
>JBAVLE010000268.1:0-1627 GCA_049688735.1 Candidatus Angelobacter sp.
ATTCCGTCCCTGGCCACCATCTACTACTTTGTTTTCAATTATTTTAGGGCGATTTGCGCCAACTGTACAAAAGCGTACAGTGCTGGAACGCGCAGCTAGGAAAAGGCCGAACTTAAAGTGCGCGAGATGGAGCGAACGACCGACCCTGACGAGAAGCCGAGCAAGCCGTCCACTATGCAACAAGCGATCGCAGATTTTTTCGCCGACGAAGAACCAGAAAGGTCGGCTCTAACATTCATAAGTAGTACTTCCTGGCCTTATTTCTTGACCATGGCCACTTCGTAATGAATTTTTTCCGGGCTGCCATTGTTTGAGTGCAGCTCTGAATCCAGAATGAGTTTCACCGGGCATCCCTGGTCAGTCACCCAAGCGGTGCCTTTTTCAAACCCGCCTTTGCCCAGTACGCTCTCATACAATCCCTGCTGAGATTGCGCGGCGCCCGCGGTATCAATCGCATATTTCACCGTGTCATAGCCGTTCACTTTTTCCGGACCCACGCGCACCGTGGCCGTGCTGTCTCTGACCAGTGAAACCGCGCTGGACATGCCACCAATCCCCATCAGGCTGGACCACGCGCCGCGCCAGCTATCAGCGTCAGACTTGACGCCATGAAATGTGTTGGACGCGCTGTTGTTTTTGAAACTGCCGTCGATGGTTTGAGAAGTAATGTCGGCTTCTTCATTGACGGGATTTGACGACTCCTTTTTGAAGGAGTAATGAAACGCCTCTGGCGGATTCTGGATATGCTCCATCACGCAGTTGAGATTGATGCCAGGGCCACCATTGCCCGTCGACGCAGAATTCGGCTGCGCCGCAGTCTTCTGCTCTGATGTCTTCTCTGCTGGACCGGACTTGCACGAGCAGAGCGCCAGCAACGCGAGCGCAGTTAGAGCCAGAACACCCTTATTTACTCTGTGATTTGCGAAGAATGTCATTTCTCAGCCTCCTTGGCGCCTGGTGTACAAGACACCGCGCACGCCGCTGACGCAGTCTTTATCCCCTGATTTTTTATCACAGATTTGGGGCGCTCCGCGATGTGCTGCGCTAGGCGTGGCAACGGGAACATCCATCCAGAGTACAACTTTCAAGGTGCCGTTCGGTGCGCCCGTAGGAAGTTCCGAACTGGTGGTAATTGCCAACGGAATCGCATCCAACATTGCTTTCGTCGACGTGAAGCCCTTCCGCTTCTGGATCATCCCCAATTACGAGATTGCTGCCCGGCTCATAGGAAGTCTTGCGGATGGACCGCTCTGGGTGCTTGGCCCAAATGGCCCGGTTCCGGTGGATCCATGGGGCCCGAAATACATCCAACCCGCTAAAGAGGCATATGCCTCGATCATGACGGCCATAAAAAACCTGGAACGAATTGGCGAAGAAATCTCTGCACAACAAATAAAGGAAAACGCTGCAAACAGGCTTCCGGTGCGTAAAGAAGCTACGGAAGTCGGCAAGAAAGCAGCTGCAAAATAAGCGCTGAGAGATTCAAGCCTGGCCCGCGATCGATTTGCAAATGCCCGAAATTGATCGCGGGTTGGAGCAAGGTCGCTGCGCTGCGCGAGGGAGTGCGGCGCAAGGAATGGTCTTTTTCTTAGGCTTATCCAGCACTTAGCCCTCAGTGCGCGTTGCG
>JBAVLE010000269.1:0-23852 GCA_049688735.1 Candidatus Angelobacter sp.
ACGCACTAGGATTGAAGAGGCGATCAAAGCCATACAGAAAGCCATGACGCAACCATCCTGAAGCCCAATCATCCTGAAGCGCCAATCTTGATAAGATAACCCTTCTCTTTGAGGTTCTTCATTCCATGCTGATTCTCTCTTCTTTGCTCATGCGGTTCACTTTCTCAATATTTATTTTTTTCACGATTTCAGCCATTTGCCTCCACGCACAGCGCCTGCCCACGGCCATTGTCCCCAGTCATTACAAGCTGTTTCTTGATCCTGACATTGCCGCGCAAAAGTTCACTGGTGAAGAGACCATCAGCGTGCGGGTGCAGCAGGCTACCGGTGAGATCTTGCTCAATTCCCTGGGACTTGAAATTTCTCTGGCGGAAGCAACCGCTGAAAACACGACTCTGCCGGCCCAAGTAACCTATGACCAGCCGAATGAAATGGTGCGGCTCATTTTTGCCAAACCCGTGCCTAAAGGCGCTATCAGTCTGCACCTGAAATTTTCCGGCAAGCTTACTGCTGGTTTGCGCGGCTTGTATCTCAGCAAGTCGGCGCGACGGCAGTACGCGGTTACACAGTTTGAAGGCACCTATGCGCGCATGATGTTTCCCAACTTTGACGAGCCAGCTTTCAAAGCTACCTTCGATCTCTCCATCATCGCGGACAAGGGCGATACAGCCATCTCCAACGGACGAATCATAAAAGACGATCCGCTGCCCGGCACAACGCGGCATAAGATCACATTTTCCACTTCGCCCAAAATGTCCACTTATCTGGTCGCGCTCGCAATTGGCGACTGGCAATGCCTTGAGCGCAGCGTGGATGGAACGTCAATCCGGGTCTGCGCCGTGCCGGAGAAAAAACAATATGGCCAATTCGCGCTTGAGGCCGCTGCGCAGTCCGTCCATTTTTATAACCAGTGGTACGGAATCAAATACCCATTCGAAAAGCTCGACATGCTGGCCATTCCCGACTATGAGTGGGGCGGCATGGAGAACACCGCTTCCATTTTCTATCGTGATACCGCGCTTCTCATGGATGAAAAGACCGCTTCAGTCTTTAGCAAACGCGGACACGCCACCGTGGTGGCGCACGAAATCGCGCATCAGTGGTTTGGCGATCTGGTGACTCCGGCCTGGTGGGACGATATTTGGCTTAATGAAGGCTTTGCCACATGGATGGAGCGCAAGCCTATTCAGGCGTGGCATCCTGAGTGGCACCTTGAGGATGACGAAGCAGCCACGGCTCAGAGTGTCATCGGTCAGGATTCGCTGAGCGCGGCGCGGGCCATTCATGGCAATCCCCGCACCTCAGCCGAGATCAAGGAAATGTTTGACGGCATTACCTATGAGAAAGGCGGGGCCGTGCTTGGCATGCTTGAGTCGTATGTCGGCCCGGATGTCTTCCGTAGCGGCGTGAATGCTTACCTGAAAGCGCATGCCAATGACAACGCCACCTCGGCGAATTTCTGGCAGGCCGTGGCAAAGGTTTCCGGCAAGCCCGTAGATAAGATCATGCCGACATTTGTGATGCAGCCCGGCGTGCCGCTGGTTACCGTAAGCAGCAACTGCTCAAGCGGCAAGCAAGCGCTGGAGCTTTCACAGCAGAGATTTCTTGTGTCGTCATCTGACGACGTTGCGACGAAGGAGCAGGTTTGGTCGATTCCAATCTGCACCAAAGCCGCCAACAATGCTGGTTCGGCTTGTTATCTCATGGAAAAGCAGATTGCGCGCTTCGACACAAATGCATGCTCTGGCTGGTTTATTGCCAACCGTGATGCCAAAGGCTATTACCGCGTGTTTTACCGCGATCCAAAAAATCTGAATGACGTGGCCGCGAACGCTGAAAAGGGCTTGACCGTCCCCGAGCGCATCGCATTTGTTGAGGACTTGTGGGCGATGACGCGTGCCGGTAAAGAGCCGGTAGGAGTTTTCCTGAACGTCGCTCGCGACTTCCGGTCTGAGCGCAAGCGCCTGGTGGTCGAGTTTGTTGCCGATCATATGGACACCATCGGGCGATCATTGGTGCCCGAGCAAAATCAGAAGCAATATCGCGAACTCGTGGCACAGCAGTTTGCGCCGCTGGCCAAAGAAGTCGGCTGGAACGCCAGCGCAAATGACAGTGACGATCAGAAAGCCCTGCGCGCCAGCCTGCTGGAAATCCTAGGGAGCGCTGGTGATCCAGACGCAGTCACCACGGCCAAGAAAATCACACAGGCTTATATAAATGACCCAACGTCAGTTGAAGGCACCATTATTGGCCCAGCGCTTGCGGTCGCGGCGGAAAATGGTGACACCGCGCTCTATGAGCAATTCGCGCAAGGCATGGCGACTGCGCGCAGCACTGAAGATTATTATCACTTCCTTTTCGCGCTAACTTCTTTCCGCCAGCCTGATCTGGCCCAGCGGACGCTGGCGCTGATTGACCAGGGCAAAATCCGCCAGCAGGATTACGTCCGCATCTTTCCCGCGCTGCTGGCAGAATCTCCCGCGCGAGAGATCGCGTGGGACTATCTCAAAGCCCACTGGGATTCGCTGGCGGAAAAAGTCACCACCTTTGGCGGCAGTGGCGCGGTCTCTGCGCTGGGCGGGTTCTGCTCGATTGAGAAGCGCGATGAGATCAAGCAGTTTTTTGCCACGCATCGCGCGCCCGGTGCTGAGCGCGCATTGCAACAAAGCCTGGAGCGGATCACCACCTGCGTTGAGTTCAAGCAGTTGCGAAGCGACAATATGCAAAAGTTTTTACAGCAGACGCAGTAAGGAACTCGCCTTGTAAACACACAATGGACCTTGGTGCTTGGCACAATGCCTGCGCAGTCTGTTAGATTCCAACTCAGAGCCAAGCACAAAAATGACGGCGGCCCAAGAGCAAGCCATTCCGGGAACAAAGCACTCCGTGCGTGTGCAGCGCGGCGGCCCTCAACTGGTTGAGCAGATCGCCGGCGAGTGGCGGCGTCTGTGCGATGAATCGGGCGACGAAGAAGTTTTCTATCGTCCGGAATGGGCGCAAGCATATTTGCAGGCCTTTGATCCCAAAGCCGATCTCATCCTTATCTCCGCGTGGTCCGCCAACATATTGCGAGGCATTCTGCCGCTGGTTCGTCGCCGGGTTGTGATGTCGGGTCTGCCCATCGTCCAACTCACGCTCCCCGCCAATGTCCATTCATTGCGCGCCAGCCTTACCGTTTGCCCTGGGGAAGAAGGAGCCATTGTTCTGAATGCACTCTGGCAGGCCACAAAAGCTTTGCCGCGATGGGACCTGATCGACGTAGCGAACGTAGTGGAAGGCAGCGGCCTTGATCGCTTTGTAGCACTGGCGCAGATCGATAGATATCGCACCGCGCGCAAACGCACTTCACAGACTTTATACCTGCCTATCGGCGCTTCCTCTGCTGATAAATCAGCGTCGCCGTGGCTCGCCGGCACTCGTCCCAAGTTTCGCTCGCATCTGCGGCGCGCAAAGCGTCAACTGGAAGAGCGGGGAACTCTGGAACTGAAGCATTACGGCGTAACTGATCCTGAAGCGCTGGAACAGTTTTATGCCCTGGAAGCTTCCGGCTGGAAAGGCGCGGAAGGCACGGCAATCAAGTGCCATCCGAGCACGCGCCAGTTTTATGACGCCATAGCGCAGGCCGCCGCACGCGATGGATATCTCTCGCTCGACTTTTTTGAGCTGAACGGAAAGCCCATCGCCGGACATTTTGGCTTCAATCTGCGCGGCCGCTATTTCCTTGCCAAAGCGGCGTACGACGAAGTTTTTCGCCGCCATGGCCCCGGTCAGTTGTTGGTAAATGAAATTCTGAGCCAGACGCCTCAGTACGGCCTGCATGAATTTGATTTCGTCGGCCCTGCCACATGGGACGAGAGTCGCTGGGCTTCAGCGCGACGCACCAACTATCGCGTATTCATTTTCCGCAAGAGCTTGTACGGCGCATTGCTGTACGCTTCCCGTATCGCATCGCGGGACATCGTCCGCAAGCTGCTGGGTCGGCAGGAAGATGAAAGCGCTCCCCTGGAATTGAAATCAAAGCCGCAGGGCAGTGAGAAAGAGTCCTCGGACGGCGAGAATAAATAAATGGTCGCACCCCATGACATCTCGCCTGTATTTGTTGAAGGCCTGGATATTTCCGCCTACGGTATCACCCGCAGCGTAGGACGGCACGGCGTTCCCGTGTATGCGCTCAATGACAAGCTGAGAGATCCCTTGCGCTATTCGAAATATGTCCGCGAATGCTTTGTCTATCCGGACGATCCCACACAGCCGCGCGCCTATGCCGGTGACACTGTGGCCAATGAAGATGTGTTATGCGGCCTGATGCAGGAGTGGGCCGCGCGCTTCAAGCATAAGCCGGCTTTGTTTGCGACCTCGGATTGGTTTGCCCGTTTTCTTTCCCATCGCCAGGCAGAATTGAAGGGCCTCTTTCTGTTTCACTGGGTGCCTCCGGACCTGTTCCACACCATCGTAGATAAAGGATCGATGGTTCGGTTCTGCGAGCGCACTGGAATAAAAGTTCCACGCACGCACATCACTCGCCCGGAAGATGACATGGCGCAAATGGCGCGCAGCTTTGTTTATCCTTCTTTAATTAAGCCGATTCATCGCTACACCGCGGGCTTTCCCGTGGAGTCGGCCAAGGTCCTGGTGGCGAAAAACGCGCAGGAAGCGCAGGATTTTTTTGCCCGTTATCCGCGGATGAAAGGCACCACGCTGATGCAGGAGCTGATTGAAGGCGCTGACGACCAGGTGTTCCAATACACCGCGCTTGTCAACACCCAGGGAAAGATTGCGGCCTGGTCCACGGTGCGCAAGCTGCGGCAGTATCCAGCTGGTTACGGCAGCATGTGTTACGGCCAAGCGGAAAAAAATGAAGCGCTGGCCGCTGAAGGCCGCAAGCTGATTCTTAGTCTGGGATATCGCGGTCTGGGATCGCTGGAGTTCAAATATCGCCAGAAAGATGGCGGATATTACTTCATTGAAATGAATACGCGCCTGCCCTGGTACAACGGCCTTTTTGCCGACGCAGGCGTGAACCTTCCTTATCTTACTTATCTTGATCTTGTTGGTCCGTCGCCTGCAGAAACTGGTGCCAGCTATCCGCCGCAGCAGCGCGACGGCACAACCTGGGTGGGATACCACAACTACGCTGCCTGCTTTCGAGAAATAAAGCCGCGAGGTTCCATCAGCCGAATGACGTTTCTCGGCCACGTTGCCCATGCAAACTCTTACGGATGGTGGAACTCAGCGGATCCCAAGCCGTTTCTTGCTTCCGGTATTCTGGCGGCACGGCGCGCGGCAGGAAAAATTCTGCGCAAAATCGGCTTAGCGTGAGCCCTTCTCTACTCCGGCGCGCCACGCGCCCGCAGCAATAGCGCACTTTTACTTTCCTCAGGGCCGCCGGGAAAAAGCAATGCATAACCCAGAGGTGTACACTCCACGATTTCATCGGGCTTCTCATAATGCCCCGGCAGCTTCACACGCAATGACAGGTCTGCTCCATTTTCAACCAGGAGCTGCGCTACTGGAAAGCCCCAGTCGTAAAACTGCGTGACCGCGTGAAAGATCGGCGTTTGTCCGCCGACTCCGGACTCATCCATTGCGGCCCGGGCATTCACGTCTGCTCCGCAATCCAGCAGCAATCGTGCGGCCTCAACGTTGCCGTATTCGGCGGCCACATGCAGCAGCGTCCCGCCGCGTAGCGTCATGCGTCTTTGGGCCGTCGCGCCGAAATCAAGTTCGTCAAAGCGACGATGCACCAGCGCAGGCTCCGCATTAAGATGGTCCCGCAGAACATCGATGCGGCCGCGCAGCAGGTCCAGCACTGGCGGCAGATTGTAGCGGGTAATACATCCAGCTTCCGCTAGCAGATCGATGCACTGGCCCAACTGCTCTGAACGCGAATATGTGCGGATTACGTAGTCGAGCGCCGTACCCGGATACTTGCTGCGGGGTTTTGGGCAGTGAGGATCGGCGCCATGATCCAGCAGCCATTTCAGCGGGACAGGCTCCACGGTTTCACACGGAGCAAAGATGATGGGGAAGTATCCGTTCCACTGCGCATTCACATCTGCGCCGCGAGCGACCAGCAACTCCATCATGGGCACGCGGTAGCCAACCAGCGCGGCGCGCATCAGCGGCCCGTCGCCACCCTGATGGATGTCGGAGCCGTGATCGATCATCCATTCGGCCATGGCAAGCCGCGTTGCCGATGGCGGCTCCCATGGAACGCGGCATTCCGCCACCCAGGTAAGCGGGCCGTTTTTGGTGTAGCCCAGCGGAGCGCTGTGCAGCGCAGGGTTGCTGGTCATCAGCTTTTTCACCCTCTCGAGATCGTTGCTGTCGATGGCCTGCTTGAGCTGTCCCATTTCTTCCAGTGAATCAACGTGAGCTTTCAGCTTGGGCCAACTGGCAAATCCGTAGAGCTGGGCGATTTTGTATTGGGCCTGTGTGAGAGATGCGGCTTGGCCGGCTTTTAACAAATTTTTTGCCTGGTCTTTTAGATGGCGAAGATTAGGACGATCAGGTAGCGGGCGAGTGGCGCTGGGGAAGTCGGTCGGCATGGCGACCTCCTTTCATATATGTGCCCGTTGTCCGCACCTCGGGCTGAAAGAAGGTTCGCAAAGAATTGGTTGTATCAAGGTGGGCTTCTACCCTTTCCGCGGACAGGATGCGTCCTTCACGCTCCGTGAATGTTATCAAAATCAGAGGAGAGAAGTCCTATCTGCAGCCGCGGCAATACTGCCCCTCCGAAAATGGCGCGGATAAGACCCGCTAGGAATGAATCTATCGACCGACGGACGGCTGCTGCGGAGCCGGATGTTTCGGCATAAGTTGAATCTCAAAAATTTTCGGCCACAATTTGCCGGTCACAAACAAGCGCTTGTGCATTGAATCATAAGCAATTCCATTCAACACCGCGCCGTCTCGGCGGCGATAAATCGGGCTGAGCAACCCTGAGAGGTCAATCCAGCCAAGCACTTTGCCGCTTTGCGGAGAGATCCGCGCAATGCGGTCGGTCTGCCAGATATTGGCGAAGAGTTCGCCTTCTACAAATTCCAGCTCGTTCAATTGATCAATGGGCGCTGCGCCGTCGCGGACGGTGAAGCGCCGTTTTTCCTTGAGCGTTGTCGCGTCAAGCACGCGAATCTCTGCCGTGCCATCGCTCATAAAAATTTCATTGCCTCTTGAAGCCAGTCCCCAGCCTTCACCGTGATAAGAAAACTGCCGCAGCAGCTTGAAGTCGGAAAGGCCATAGACAAAGCCAATATGTGACTGCCACGTAAGCTGAATCACCTTGTTTTTGACAATGGCGATGCCTTCACCAAAGTAGTCGCTGGACAGGTCCACATGTTCCACCACTTCGCCCGTTTCGAGCCGAACCTTCCGCAATTGCGACTGGCCGTTGAGCCCGGTCCCTTCATAGAGAAAGCCGTTATGGTAGACAAGACCCTGGGTAAATGCCGCTGGATCGTGCGGGTAATCGCGAACAATCTTGAAAGTATATTCAGGTGGGTGCGTGCCAGCCGCCTGGGACGACTGGCCGTTGATCATTTGCACTGGCATGGCAAACAATAACGCTAGGGCAATAGATCCGCTGATAAAAGGCCCGCTAATGAATCTGCAAATCGACGATCTGAAAATCAAGGCTCTGCGAATCACAGAGCGTGGCGAATCAGAGTCCACCAAACTGGTGCCCTTCAAAAATGGTAGCCAGCTTGGTGATGTTCAGCAGATCGCGCACGCGCGGCTTCGGATTGGCCAGTTCCAGTTCGCAATGCGCCTTGCCTGCAGCCATATAGACGCTGACCAGCGCGCCCAGTCCGGAGCTGTCAATGTACTCAACGCCCGTAAGATCGAGCACAATCCGCTTGTTGCCGGGGATAGCGTTGCGGATCGTTGTCTGAAAGTAGTCGGTTGACGCCGCTGTGATTTTGCCGGTTCCGCGAATCGTGGCTTCATCCGCATTTTTTTCAACGGTGAGTTCCAGTTCGGGGCTGGGATTTGAGCTTGCTGCCATGGTAGGGCCTCTCTCGTTTTAGAATTGCTCTTCAGATTCCGGTGTACCTGGGTTGGTACGAATCCCGAAACGATATACCCATCAACGGAAAAGTCAAGCTGAATGCAGCGGTTGCACACGCAGGCGTGTGCCGTCAAAAGACGGTCAGGCGAAACCCCGACACTGAGCTTGCTGAAGGGGAGGGACCTTCACCGCGAAAACTCATCCGTAAATTGCTCAATGATTTGGTCGGGGCGACAGGATTTGAACCTGTGACCCCCTGCGCCCAAGGCAGGTGCGCTACCAGGCTGCGCTACGCCCCGACAGGATGAAGCAGCGGAGATTTCATTCTAACCGATTTTGCCGGAATCTGACTTCACCCCGCCGAGTCCTGAGTTTTCTCAGATTCATCAAGAGGTTCCTGTTTCCGGAATAAATTTCTTCCAGAAATTCCAAAACGGCTTTAGCAACACCTTTAGACATTCGTTACGAAAACCAAAAAAAGCATTTGAAACCATCATGGCGTCTTGAGTCCCAAATTGAAACCAGCGCTCCGGCTACGTAAGGATTACATTGCTGTTGTTGCTTGAAGACGCAAGCTCTTCTCTTCCAATTAACAGGGTGAAGACCAGTAAAGATACCGTCAGCCTATTTCCCTTATTGGCCCTACGTAAGCCTATTTCCCTCCCCATAAACAGGCTCTAATTATCAGTAAGAGATCCCTCCCCCTTAATTCCCATTTTGGAAAAATGCTTTTCCGGATTCGGAAATTCCCAAATAACCCTAATGGTTTGTTGTTGATAGCGGGAATTCGTTGAAAATAAAAATTCACTAACACCTTAAGGAGATTCTAGAAAATGTTGAAACAAACCGTACGCTTCGCAGCTTTAGCCTTTTTTATGTTCGCCGCGAGCGCAAGCCCACTAACAGCAAGAGCCACCAGCACCCAGTTCGAGGGGTTAAATCCTTATCCTTCCGTTGGCCCAGCCTTAACTGCCACCAGCGTCCAGTTCGATAACCCAATTCCGTACCCACCTATGCCGCCTTCCAGCTGCTTGCCTGCTCCTTGTCCGCTGGACGGTGTGAGGTAACAACAGTGTGGTACAGGAGTAACGTAGGCAATCGGCGCTAACGATAACAAAAGCTTGTTGGATGGCTTGCTAACGCGGTATGCTCTTGAAAGCATTTATGCCGTTAGGATCGCTCATTCACGATCTATGGATTGCAAGCATTGCTCTGCAAGTCCTGCTGGCAGCGACCCTGCTGGCGAAGAGAGCATGGCATAAGCATCCGATGTTCACTGCCTATGTGTTTTTTAACCTGTTGGAAACCACAATAATGCTTTCGGGCCACTGGATAGATACTGCGTTCTTCTATACTTTTTGGACCTGTGAGGCCATTAGCATTGTTTTGGGCTTGGCAGTGGTGCGGGAAATATTCACGAATATTTTTACTCCACATGCGGCTTTGCGTAGGTTGGCCACCTTGATCTTTCGCGTAGCGGTGGTTGCTCTCATTGTATTGGCTTGTGGAGCAATCTACGAACAATCACTCAGCGCCAAGAGTGTCGCTCGTGTTCTAGTGGTGGCGACGGACGGGACTCGTATTGTTGAACTGGGCTTGATCATGTTCCTGTTTCTGTCTTCCAGTGCGTTCGGATTGCATTGGCGCCAGAATGAATTCGGCATTGCTTTGGGCTTGGGAACGTGTGCAGTAGTAGAACTGGTCAACGTGACGTTGATGACACATCACAGCCCGGCAGCAGAGCAGACTTTTAGTTTGATACGCAGCCTTTCTTTCAACGGCAGCCTTCTTATCTGGCTGGGCTACCTGCTGGCGCCGCCGGAACGTCCTACAAATACCCTCGCTGTGCCGAAGGCACAGTTGGAGCAGTGGAACCAGGCAGTGATGGAGTTGATAAATAGATGATAACTGTGATCGTAATTGCGCTTGCGTTGTGCGCTGTCGTGTTGTTTTACATGGCAGTACGCAGCCGCAGAAAACAGGCGGTGCAATCGCTCCGCCCGGTAGACCTAAACGCCTTTCACACTCTGCTGGACCCGGACGACGAGCTTTTCCTGAAACGAAAGCTCCCACGCTCAAAATTTGTCGGTCTCAAGCGTCATCGCATCCGCGTCACCGTGCGTTACGTGGCCCGGATTGCTTCCAACGCTTCCACGGTTTTGCATGCGAGTGAAGCGGCGCGCCTGAGTCCGATGCCTGAAGTGGCTTCCACGGCCGCTCAAGTTATGGAGCTGGCAGCGCAGATACGCCTGCAATGCCTGCTGGCCATGTTCAAGCTTTCACTGGAATACGCTATGCCGTCATTGCAGTTCACCCCGGCCATGCTGGTGCCAACGTACCAGACGCTGCGGGAAAACGTGCGTCGGCTGGGTGACCTGCAAACGCAGAACTCCATCCCATTGGCCAGCGCTATCTAGTTTTGTTTTCGATGAATGCCAAAGCCCTGTGCAAGAGCGCAGGGCTTTTTTCTGGACTCCTGAGCCGGAGCGAGGGAACTCTTTAGCCCCAATAATGCTTGTCGGTGCGATCGGGATTGCAACAGTTGACGCATGCAGCTTGGAAGCTGATAGGGTTCCCTCAACCCGCGAACCGCGCGAGGTCGGGAGTTCAAAAAAACGTTTAGAATAGACGCATGCTCCTGCAAGGCATTTTCCCCGCCGTGACAACGCCGTTCTATCCCGACGGAGCGGTGTATTACAAAAAGATAGAACACAATATTGATCGCTATTCCCGGACTCCGATTGCCGGCATGGTTGTTCTGGGATCCACGGGTGAAGCCGTGATGCTGAGCGATGAAGAGCGGCGCGAGGTCTTGCGAGTGACCGCTGAACTAGCTTCACCGGAAAAAGTGCTCATTGCCGGCACGGGCGCTGAGTCTGTAATTGAAACGCTACGGCTGACTGAAGTGGCGGCCAAGCTGAATTATGACGTAGCGTTGGTGCGCACTCCGCATTTTTACCGTCCACAGATGAAGCCAGAGGTAATGCTCGCCTTCTTTCGCACGGTGGCGGACAAATCGCCGCTGCCGGTCCTTCTTTACACTGTGCCACCCTTCACGGCCTACGACTTGCCACTCGAGGTGATTACGGCGTTGGCGGAGCATCCGAACATCATTGGCATCAAGGACTCGAGCGGCAATGTAGAAAAAGTGGCTGCCATGGTGAACGCCACCCGCCACATTAAGCGCAACGCCACCGTCACTGAACTCCAGCAAGCAGTAACGGCGCGGATGCTGGCTGCGCCTGGTAACAATGAAAATGGCGGCCAGATGGTAAGCGTAAGCCAGTTGAATGGCGGCTCAGATGTTGCCGTGGCTGCGCGGCCCAGGATCAAGACCCGCAGCAAGGAAGTGGGATTTCAGGTACTGGTTGGAGCGGCGCATACACTGCTGGATTCTCTGCTTGCGGGCGCCAGCGGCGGCGTGCTGGGATTTGCCGCGCCCGCGCCGACAATCTGTTTTGAAATCCATGCGGCCTTCAAGGATAACGACCTGGATCTGGCCCGGGCGAAACAGACGGCGCTGGCTCCAGCCACCAAGCGGGTAGTATCTGAACTGGGCATTCCGGCGATTAAATACGCCATGGATCTCAATGGCTATTATGGAGGCCTGCCCCGTCTGCCGCTGCTACCGCCCACGTCTGCCCAGAAAGTGGAAGTTGAAGCAATGATGAGCTCTTTCCGGAATTAAACCCAGTAGTTCGGGGAAAAGGCAATCTTTTGCAAAAGGATTGGGTGCGGGGACAAGCAAATTCTTTTACGGGCGCAGAACTGAATCGCCCCAGTTCGTATTTATTCTCACCAGCGATGAAGGTTTATTTAGCCAAGCCAGCACCCTTAGAGGTAAACTAAGGAACAGCTTAAAAGGCATTGCCACTGGTCTTATAATCTTCCGGCGTGAATGATCAAAAGTTTCTTGTTCCAGTTTCGGACGATTCGGAGTCCGAGATGGCGGAACAGGGTAAGCGATCCAAGGGGTGTAGAACATAGTGTTGTCAGCCGGCAAGAAGTTACGGGATTTGCGCGAGCACATGGGTCTCACTTTGCGTGACGTGGAGCTCTCCAGCACCTCTTTGGCTGAATCCAGAGGGATTGAAGAATTTGTTATTAATCCCAGCCGCCTTTCTGACATTGAAACCAAAGGCGTGATTCCCAGCATTTACCGCCTGTATGTTCTTTCCGTAATCTATCGTGCCGATTTTACTGAGCTTCTCAGGCTCTACGGAGTGGACCTGAGCTTTACCGCCGCTGACTTTGCCATTTGCAGCCCCGGGAAAACACATCGCATAGAGATGGCGGAGGGCCGTGGCAATGTGCAGGTCCCCACAAAGCTTGATCCTGGGTTTGACATCAAGCGCTCCACTGATCTGGGGCGAATGATCGAGAGCTGGGGCACGGTTCCCATGCAATACCTGCAGGAACTATCCAAGAAAAAATACATTTACGCTTATGTCGGCATGGAAGACCTGACCATGTATCCGCTGCTGCTGCCTGGTTCATTTGTGCAGGTGGATGAAGACCGCAGCCGCGTGGAAGAAAAGAAATGGCGGTCAGAGCTGGAGCGTCCAATTTATTTTGTGGAAACCCGTGAAGGCCATGTCTGCTGCTGGTGCTCGGTGCGCCGCGGTGAAATCATCCTGCAATCCCACCCGCTTTCACCGGTGCCGGCACGCATACTGAAACATCCGCAGGATGCTGAAGTAGTGGGCCAGGTGGTGGGCGTCGCTATGCGACTTGGTGAGTTGTACGCTCCTGACGAGCGAGGGCAGCAACAGAATCCTGAAGAAGATTTAAATGAGCAGAAAGAATTGCGTCGCCATTGAGCGGCGCTTTCAGTATGAATGTGTCCGGGTCAAGAATGTCTGCCGCTGACCCGGAGCGAGCCACAGCTTCCTGATATTCCTGGAAAATCTCACGTACCGGCGTATGGCTTAGGGCCAATGACGTTTCCATGTGCGCTGCATAAATGGCATCCTGTGTGGGACGGTTGCCATAAGCGCGGGTAAAGCCCCAATGCATATACCCACCGCTGCCGCTCTGGAGCGAACAGATATAGGCCACCTTCTCCAGGAGCGAAGGCAAAGCGCTTAACGTGCGTTTTTTGAAATCTTCAGCAGCTTTAAACATCATGGCGCGCAATCACCCGATTACTCCTGATCTCAATTGATCTCGCAGCAATGGGTTTATGGTTCCTAACCAAAAACATAGCATAAACGCCGGATCGCGGCAGAATTTTCCGGTTTTGTTCCAAAAATAAAAATTTGGGTACTGGAGTAACGAGCAGGGTTGAGCTAGCGATTCGCCAGCGAAGCAATGTCGCCAAGGCCAAGCAGGCGTGCATCCGCAGTAACCAAAGTCAGATTAAGTACCTTGGCTGTGGCGGCCAGAAACCGGTCAGCAGGATCGCCATGCAGCGGCAATTGGTCAGCTAAAAGCGCGACCTCGTGAGTGAGCGGCGCTTCGTGCAGGCCCATGAGCGATCGGTCGAACCAATCGAGAGTATTTCCTGGAATCAGCAAGCGGCCTTTACGTTGAAGAACCGTTGCTTCCCAGACACTGATCGGCGAAAGCCATTGCTCATTGCTGGTTTCCTGGAGTTCACGTTGAAGACTGAGCCCTAATTTGTTCGGTTCAAGCAAGCTCCAGAGCCAGATGTGAGTATCGAGAAGAAATTTCAATCTCGAAGGACCTCCCAGTCGGCAAGATCACCGACAGGCTTGACGATATCTCCGACTATTGTGGCGGTTCCCTTCATTCGCCCCAGCCATCCGGAGCCCCGATTTTTCATAGGGGAAGGGGCTATCACCTCAGCCACGGGCTTTCCAAAGCGCGTAACCCGGACTGGTTTACGAGTCTTGCGGACACGTTCCAGAATCGATAGACACATGGCTTTGAACTCGGAAATTGAAATCTCTTCCATGACCAGAAAATTACACCATGGTCAAAATTAATAGTCTAAATAAAAGTACGACGTGCAGTTAGACTGATTCCTATGCGCGTTCTGATAGCAGGCGGCGGTACCGGTGGGCATGTGATCCCAGCGTTGGCGATTGCGCGTGAACTGAAAGCTCATCACAATGCCGAAGTCTTGTTTATGGGAACGGCGCGAGGCATGGAAAACCGGCTGGTCCCGCAGGCGGGTTTTGGGCTGATGAGGGTCAAGGTGGGCGCGCTCAAAAATGTAAGCCTCATCACGCGGATGCGCACGCTGTTTGATCTGCCCAGGGCAGTTGTTGACGCGCGAAAAATCATCAAGGTCTTCAATCCTGACGTGGTGGTAGGCGTGGGCGGATATGCTTCCGGGCCGGCAATGGCGGCGGCCATCCTGATGCATATTCCCACGCTGGCCTTTGAGCCAAATTATGTCCCCGGCTTTGCCAATAAGATCGTGGGCCACCGAGTGTCGGCGGCGGCGGTGCATTTTGAGCAGACAGAAAAGTATTTTCGCAATGCTCAGGTAGTGGGTGTGCCGGTACGGGCGGAGTTCTTTAACGTGCCATCGCTCGATGGCAACCATGCCCCGACCCTGCTCGTTTTTGGCGGCAGCCAGGGTGCGCGGGCCATAAACCAAGCCATGGTGGCCGCTGCTCCGGTAGTACTACGACGAATTCCCCAGCTCCAAATCATCCACCAAACCGGTGAGCGTGAATATAATGACGTGGCGGCTGCATACGCGCAGGCTGGTGTAAAGGCCGAGGTTTCCGCTTTTATCGATGACATGCCCGCAGCTTTTTCGCGAGCCGATTTATTGCTGTGCCGATCGGGAGCGAGCACGGTAGCGGAGGCGACGGCGGCAGGCAAGCCGGCAATTTTTGTTCCGTTTCCGCAGGCGGCGGACGATCATCAGCGCCGTAATGCTGAGGCCATCGCGCAAGGCGGCGCGGCCATGCTGGTGCCGCAGGCGGAGCTTACGTCGGAGCGACTGACGGAGGTGATCACGCAGCTGTTTGCGAATCCCACGCGTCTAAAGCAGATGGCGGAGCGGGCGCGCGCTCTCTCTCATCATGACGCGGCAGGCCGGGTAGCGCGGATAGTGGCTGAACTTGCAGAGGCATCGGGTGATCGCCGTGATCGGGACATCGGGTGATCGGAAGAGCCCAAGCCGCGAGCCCGACTTGCGCGGCGAGCGGCAAGTATCAGGAGCATATAGACTCGCAGGTTTGAGAACGCTCCGTAGCGGTTTGGAGCGAAGCGACCAGAAAAATGTTTGCAAAAATTCAGAGGATACATTTCGTAGGGATTGGCGGCATCGGCATGAGCGGCATTGCTGAAGTGCTGCTGACGCTCGGCTATAAGGTGTCCGGTTCCGACCTGAAGAGTTCCAGCGTGACCGAGCGGCTGGCTGAAAAGGGCGCCATCATTTTTGAAGGACATCGCGCCGAGCACATCACCGGAGCGGAGGTGGTGGTGGCCAGCTCAGCTGTAAAGCGTGACAATGCAGAGATCGCGGCGGCGCATGCAGAGCATATTCCCGTGATCCAGCGCGCGGAAATGCTGGCAGAACTCATGCGGCTGAAGTACGGAATTGCCATTGCCGGAATGCACGGCAAGACGACGACAACCAGCATGGTGGCCGCGGTGCTTGCCGCAGGCGGGCTTGATCCAACAGTCGTCGTTGGCGGACGCGTAGACGCCATGGGCTCCAACGCGCGATTGGGCAAATCACAATATCTAGTGGCAGAGGCCGACGAAAGCGACCGGTCATTCCTTAAGCTGTCACCCATCCTGGCTGTGGTGACCAATATCGATCGCGAGCACATGGATTGCTATCGCGATATGGCCGACATTGAGCAGGCCTTCCTGGATTTCATTGATCGCGTACCGTTTTATGGCATGGCCGTGCTGTGCCATGATGACGAAAGGCTGCGCAACATGCTGCCGCGCCTGGCGCGTCGCGCTACTACTTACGGCGTTCATCCGGAGGCCGATTTTCGTATGGACGGTGCGCGCGCAAAATGCGCCGGCAATAAACACTATACGCATTTCTCGGTGGAATACCATGGCAAGTCACTGGGCGACTTTCATCTACGTGTTCCCGGCAATCACAACGTGCTGAACGCGACTGCTGCCGTGGCGGTGGGGGTAGGCTTGGATATCGAGCCGGACCGTATTCGCGAGGCGCTGGAAAACTTTCGCGGCGTTGATCGCCGTTTTCAGCTTCGCGGTCGCGCTGCCGAAATCAGCGTGATTGACGATTACGGCCACCATCCTACGGAGATCCGAGCCACGTTGGCTGCGGCGCGTCACTGCGGATTCAAACGCGTCCATGTAATCTTCCAGCCGCATCGCTTTACCCGCACCCGCGACCTGCTGGAGCAGTTTGGCGCAGCCTTCAATGACGCCGATACCGTTTCAGTGCTCGACATCTATGCCGCCAGTGAACCGCCCATCCCGGGCATTACCGGCGAACGGCTGGCCCAGGCCATTCAGCTATTCGGCGACGGCCACAGCAATGCCAGCTATGTGAGCTCTTTTGATCAGGCAGTGCGGCAAGTCTCTGCGCTGGCCCAGCCCGGAGATATGGTGCTGACGCTCGGCGCAGGCAGCGTGTCGCAATTGGGGCCGATGTTGCTGGAGCAGCTAAAGAAGAAACAGGCAGCTGTGAGCACGCCGCAATCGGCTTGAGCCAGTCTTGCATGGAGAAGACTGGGCGGGTAAAGGTAGAGGACAGATCGGCAGGAATCAAAATAATAAATATTGAAAAACATGTCCCGAGAAGCCTGGAAAATTGCATATATAAGTAGGCGAGGTTTCTCGGTAGAAGCCTGATCTGCTTTTACAGCTTTGCAGGAGCGATGGCGCAAATTATGGGACACCAAAAATAAATTTCAGGAAAAGTTCTTCCGGAAACTTGCATACCGGCAAGTAGCAAAAAACTTTTATAGCCGGAGGCATGCATCCGGTTAGTTCAGACCAGCTGCCGAAAGGCGGCTTTTTGTTTCTACATCGGCTCTTGGCTTTTGCTGTCAGGAGCCTACGGAAGTTCTGCGGAGATTCATTCAAAGCTTTTTGCCTCAGCCACTGAAGCCCGGCGGCCGTCTCCTTGACGGGAAAGGAGAGAGCGTGTACTTTCCTATTTCAGATAGGAGAGAGCTTTGACGAAACCGGTTGAACTCCCGCAGGGTACCCTCGAGGTGCTTATCCTCAAAGCGGTCTCGCTTGGTCCGCTGCACGGCTATGGCATCCTGCTGCGCATCCAACAGATCTCTGGAGAGCGCCTTGAAATTCTGCAAGGCTCCTTCTATACCGCCATCTATCGTCTTGAGCGCCGGGGCTGGATCAAAGGCGCGTGGGGCGAGTCGGAGAACAACCGCCGCGCCCGTTTCTATTCAATTACAGCTGCAGGTACGCGCCAGCTCAAGGCGGAGACTGCCAAGTGGACTGACATGGCTTCTGTCGTGGCCAGCATTCTTAGCAAAAAGGCGGAGGAGATATGAGTCTTCTCAAGGCAATTCGCAACTTTTGGAAATCCGCCGCACCTCGTACCCAAAGCGACGTCGAAGAAGAGTTTCGTTCCACGCTCGACGCCTACCAGGAAGATCTAATCCGCCAGGGCCTTCCCGAAGAAGAAGCCCGCCGCAAAGCCCGCATCGATCTTGGACAGCCCGCCGCCCAAAACGAAACTTACCGTGCGGCCATCGGCTTTCGTTTGTTCGATGAACTGGGCGCAGACCTCCGCTACGGCGTCCGCGCCCTGCGCCGCAACCCAGGCTTTACCTCCGTTGCCATCGTTACGCTTGCGGTCGGCATCGGCGCCACCACGGCAATTTTTAGTTTTGTGAATGCCGTATTACTCAAACCTCTGCCGTATCCCCATCCGGAGCAGATTGTCAGTGTGGGGGAAAAGCTGCGGGACGGATTTAGCAATCCCATTTCCACTCTGAACTTTCTTGATTGGGAGCGGCAGAACCGCTGTTTTGAATTTCTCGCCGCAATCGTCTTCGACAAGGTGACCTTGACGGGCCTGGACAGGCCGCAGGAGGTTAGAGTTCACAGAGTCTCGGCATCGTATTTCAAGGTGCTTGGTGTGAGCGCGGCCATGGGACGCACCTTTGCCGCAAGCGAAAACCAGCCTGGCAATGATCTGGAAGTGGTCCTTTCAAACCGCTTGTGGCGGAGCCGGTTTGGCGGAGATTCGGAAATCATCGGCCGCAAGATCACGCTGGATGGGAAGAACTACACGATCATCGGCGTGCTTCCTGCAAACAGTGAGTTTGACCGGAGCTGGGCGGCAATGTGGTTGCCTTTGTCTTTCGCGCCCGCAAACATGACACGCAATTTCCACTGGCTTTATGCCATTGCGCGCCTTAAGCCCGGCGTTACCCTGAAGCAGGCACGCGACCAAATGGACGCGATTGGAGCGGGTATTTCTGCCCTGTACCCGGATTCAAATAAGGGTATAGGCGTGGCAGTCAATCCTTATATCGATCAGGTGGTGCAACCGCAGCTTCGGCGGTCACTTTGGGTGCTGCTGGCGGCGGTGGGAGCTGTGCTGCTGATTGGCTGCGCCAATCTTGCCAATCTGACCCTGGCGCGAGGTACCGACCGGGAACAAGAGATCGCTATTCGTTCAGCATTGGGGGCGCGCCGTCTGCGTCTGGTCCGGCAGTTGCTTACGGAAAGCATATTGCTTGGAATCCTGGGCGCGTTGGCCGGCCTTGCTCTGGGCAATGCATTCATGCACGGAATCAAACTTTGGCTCCCGCCTGACATGCTGCCGCCGCAAGCAAATGTCAGGATGGACTACGGCGTGTTGCTTTTCACAATGGTTACAGGAATCCTCACGGGAATCCTTTCCGGCCTGGCGCCAGCGCTCAACGGCACTCGGACCGACCTTGCAAGATCGCTCAAGGAGAGTGGGAGAACGAGTGCAGGGTCCACATCACATCGGATGAGGACGGGGTTGCTGGTTGCCGAAGTGGCTCTGTCATTTGTATTGCTGGCG
This sequence comes from Candidatus Angelobacter sp., assembly GCA_049688735.1. Taxonomy (GTDB): domain Bacteria; phylum Acidobacteriota; class Terriglobia; order Terriglobales; family Acidobacteriaceae; genus Angelobacter. Next base: position 18,951 of record JBAVLE010000269.1, read on the forward strand.
GGTGCGGGCCTGCTGATCAGAAGTTTCAACAGGTTTGCAAACCTCAACACGGGCGTGGATACAAATAATGTTCTTGCGATGGACCTTCCGATATCGCTGACCGAATTTACGAACAGCACGGCATTGACGAACTATCTTAAAGACGTGACCCAGAAAGTAAGAAGCGTGCCTGGAGTTCGGGAAGCAGCCATCACGAATAAACCCCCGATGGAAGGCTTGGGCGGCGCACCCTTCCAGATTGAGGGACGGGACAATCTTCCCTACCCACAGCGCCCTGTGTGTGGGTTCAAGATGGTAGGAGCCAAATATTTTGATACCGTTGGCATGAGATTGATGAAGGGGCGGGGTCTTGAAGAGAGCGATGTTGCCGGGGCGGTGCCGGTGACCGTCATCAATGAAACCATGGCGAAGACCTACTTCAAAGGCGAAGATCCCATTGGTAAGCGCATCCTGATTCGTCAGCTCGTGTTCGGGAAGGCTGGCCGGGGTCCGGAAATTCCGTGGCAGGTTGTGGGAGTGGTCAACGACGAGAAAGTGGGAGGCCACGGTGGCGACATTGGCCTCGACGAAGACATTCCGGTTGTCTACGTCACGTTCTATCAAAATCCCGGCATTGGCAACAGCCTGGTGGTTCGCGCCGCCATGAATCCGTTGCTGTTAAGCGAAGCGATTGAACAAGCAATTTGGCAAGTGAACAATAACCAGGCGGTGACGAACATTGAAACCCTGGAGGAAATCAAATCAGAATCGGTAGCGCCTGCCCGGCTTCGCACGGCGCTGTTGGCGATCTTCGCCGTCATCGCCCTTTTGCTTGCTGCAGTGGGGATCTACGGCATTGTCTCCTATTCCGTGGCCCAAAGAGTGCGTGAAATGGCCATTCGCCTGGCCGTTGGCGCATCACCTGGCGATCTGCTGAAGCTGGTGATTGGAAGAACGATGCTTCTCGTCCTCGTTGGGCTCGCTCTAGGTACAGGCGCGGCGTTCGCGCTCACGCGCGTATTAGCGAGCTTGCTCTATGAAACAAGCCCGACGGATCGGGTGACATGGGTCATCACCGGGGCATTGCTCGCGGCGGTGGCGCTACTGGCCTGCTATCTTCCAGCGCGGCGTGTGATGAAGGTGGATCCTTTGACAGTTCTGCGGTAGTAGGTGATTGCCGCCGCCAAATGGACCGACATGGCCGTTGCCTCGCGGCATTCTCAGCAAGAAGGCAGAGAAGAAATGAGTCTCTTTTCGGCAATTCGTAAGGTCTGGCATTCTCTCGCGCCACGCACCCATAGCGACGTGGAAGAAGAATTTCGTTCCACTCTCGATGCCTACCAGGAAGATTTGATTCGCCAGGGCCTCACTGAAGAAGAAGCCCGCCGCAAAGCCCACATCGATCTCGGCCAGCCCACTGCTCAAAACGAAACTTACCGGGCCGCCATCGGCCTCCGCCTTTTCGATGAGCTGGGTGGAGACATCCGTTATGGCCTGCGGGGCTTGCGCCGCAATCCTGGATTTGCCGCCGTTGCTGTGCTCTCACTCGCGCTCGGCATTGGCGCCACCACGGCGATGTTTTCTCTCATCTATGCCGTCCTGCTGCACCCGTTTCCTTACGCAGATGCCGACCGCATCACGTACCTTTTCGGCTTCGACGAAAAACATCCTGACGCGTTTACCTTTATTACGCTCAGCAAAGCACAGTTCGATGATCTGCGCCTTGCTGCCCCGGTTGAATCGGTGCTTGGCTTCAACCCCACGGGGCTTGAGATCACCGGCGGCGCCTTTCCGGAAGAGATCGCGGGCACCTACCTCACAGAGAACGCAGGGGCTTTCTTTGGTGTGCGCCCGCTTCTCGGCCGCAACATTGAGCCATCCGATGCGGAGAACGGCGGCAATCCCGTGGTTGTTCTCAACTACCGCTTCTGGCAGCGCCACTTCGGCGGCGATGCCCACGTTATCGGGCGAATGCTGGAAATCAATCATGCCCCCTACAGCATCATTGGCGTGATGCCGCGCAGCTTCGCATTCAATGACCTTGCCGACGTTGCCGATGTCTACCTGCCGTTCAGTCTAGCGCCGGCAATCAGCGTTTACGTACCGTGGATCAAGCTCCGGCCCCACGTTACACCTGCTGCCGCCAACGCTGCGATTGCGCCCATTGCGCGGGAGTTTGCGAAACAGCATGCCGGGCCGCTCCCCGAGCACTGGCATCTCGCGCTGAAGCCCATCATCTGGACTTTCCAGGAAGATACCAGCCGCACCCTGACGCTTCTTCTTGCCGGCGTTGTGCTCCTGCTGATCATTGGCTGCGCCAATTGCTCCATTCTTCTGCTGGCGCGCGGCCGCACGCGCCGGCATGAGCTCGCCATCCGCAGTGCCATCGGCGCCAGCCGCTGGCGCATCGTCCGCCAGTTGCTGGTGGAAGCCACGGTCATCTCCTGCACCGGCGCCGTCCTGGGCGTTGCGGCATCTTATTGGCTGGCAAAGCTTCCCATGGTGCTTGCTCCGGATTCCTTTCCGGCAGAATCCTTCATCCGTATCAATTTTCCCATCCTTGCGTTTTCCGTCGCGCTGGCGCTGCTCTGTGGCATCCTCTTCGGTCTTGTTCCGGCATTGCGTCTCTCGCGGCGCGATTCCGGGCGCATGCTGCCCGGCCGGCAGACCGGCGTTGTGGCTGCCCGGGCTAAGCGCCGCTGGAGCGTTCTCATCGCCGCGCAAGTCGCGCTCACGCTTCTTCTTATGGCCACTGCAGGAACCGCCATGCGCAGCTTTCTTGCGCTCATGAGAACATCGCTTGGCTACGATCCCGCAAATGTCATGAGGCTCGGAATCCGTCCGCACGGCCCTGAGCCGGGCAGGCAATCGCGCGAAGAGCGCACCGCTTACTTCGAGCAGATCCGGGACAAGATCGCATCTATACCGGGCGTCTCCACTGTCGCTATTGGCGTCGATGCCATGCCACCCTATGTTCGTGCCGCTGACAACTCCATCGAGATCGATGGAACTCGCGATGGCGAGCAGGCGCAGGCGCGCGTGATTCTTGTGGACCAGCGATATTTCGCTGCGCTCCGCATCCCTCTGCTTCAGGGTCGCGTCTGGAACACAGATGAGAATAACCGCGGAGACTTCATCGCGGTGGTCAATCAGGCTTTCGCCACGCGCTACCTTTCCTCGTCCACTGCCCTGGGCCGTCAGCTGCGCATTCCCGGTCTGATACCTCGGAACCGCTACCAGACCGCCTCTGCGCAAAGCACCGCTTGGCGTCAGATCATCGGCGTAGTCGGCGATTCGCGTAATGACGGCCTTGATCGCCCTGTCGACCCCGCCATCTACCTTCCATACACCACCGTGATAGGGCCCTACGGGCAGTTCTTCGTCCGCACCCAGCGCGATCCGCTCGCCTATCTGCACTCCATCCGCGCCGCTGTCGCATCCGTCGCTCCCGGCCAGACGCTCTCCAACAGCAGTTTCAACGGCACCCTTACCCTGAATGAAGCCATTGAGCGTGACGCACAGTACAGCAGCCAGCGGCTCTTCTCCATATTGTTTGGCGGCTTCTCTGCCATGGCGCTCGTGCTTGCGCTGGTCGGCATCTTCAGTCTCGTCGCTTATAGTGTGGCGCAACGCACCACGGAATTCGGCGTCCGCCTGGCGCTCGGAGCGCCGCGCAAACACGTGCTGTGGGTCGCCGCACGCATCGCATTTGTCAGCGTCGCGGCAGGCATTGTCATCGGTCTTGCCGTGGACAGCTTTCTCGGCGCCGTCCTTGCCCACTGGATGCAAAACACCTTTGTCGCAGGCAGCCTGATCGCAGCCGCCGCGCTCCTCGCTCTGAGCGCACTGCTCGCCTGCATGTTACCCGCCCGGCACGCTATCGCCGTCTCACCGACCGAAGCTCTCCGCTATGAATAGCGGCGTGCTCAATTTGACGAGAGCGCGGGTGCCCGTGCTGGAGTCAATTCAGACCAAAAAGTGAGAATCGAAAACCAAAACCTTAAACCACAAAGGACACGAAGGAACACAAACAAGAGCCTTTTGCCGCAGATCGGCGCTGATGAGCGTAGATCGGAAGATACACAACTGGCTAGGGTGTCTAAAAAACAGTTGAGGTGGTCAAAGTGCAAAAGGTGGTGGAGAGGATAGGGTAAATGGCTTGGCAGCGAACCAGCGACCGCAGAAACTGCGGGAAAACAGAGACGGCATTCGGTGCCGTCTCTATGCTCTTCATCTTCTCGTAGAACAAATCATCAACCAAGGGATATTGCGCCTATGGACGATGCGGCTGTACGTCAAGAATCCCGCCGGTCTTGCTCTCTATTTCTTTCCCTCCGACAGGAGTGAAAAAGCAGTTGAAGTGGTAGAACCCGCCAACGGTAAGCATGCGGGTTTCGGAATCAGCCATTTCCAGCAGCTCATCGCCGAATGGCGAGACAAAGATTACCCGCACCTTGGTACCATTTTTGCCTTTGAAGCAGATGGTTTTGGTCTTGTTTTTATCCACTTCCTCGGGGGTTACCGTAACTTTGTAATCTGAGTCGTAGTCAAGAATGATCTCTTGATCCGCGTTGGATAGAGTTAAAGCTTCGCCACTGGGAACTAATATTGAAAGGGCATCAAATCCTCCTCCCTACTTGGGATTGCCGGTCATTTGTATATAGCGTAAGTCTCTGCGCAAATCCGCCAGATCAGGATGATGTTCGATATTAACTTTCATTGCAGGAGAGATCTGGCCAACCATCTTCAGAGCTTGTTCGAGGTCTCCCAACGCTTCATAGGTCAGTATCGCGCACAGTAAGATTTGTTTATCCTTATCTGGAGATTGCATCGCCTGGGCTATCCCACTTCAGCCGGTCGTCATCATATTGGTGGCGGGGTCCACCAGCATTTCCACCAGCTCATGCGAGGCAGACACGCTGA
>JBAVLE010000270.1:0-19554 GCA_049688735.1 Candidatus Angelobacter sp.
GCTGATCGTTGCGAGGCGTCGATTTCGCAAAGTAGATCCCGTACACAAAGTGCTGGACCACGTGGTGCAGCATGGCAACCAGGAGACAAAGCCGGAATACCATCGCGCCACGCCTGAATGCCCCAACCCTGAGCGCTGGAGGATGTTTGACACCATGACCGCCGAAGTTGAAGTCCTGGATTTTCTGAAATGCCTGATGACCACCGTAAAACCCAACCTGGTGGTTGAGACCGGGACGTTTCTTGCCGTGAGCACTATCTATATGGCTGAAGGGCTGAAGCAGAATGGCTCCGGCAAGATCATTACCTGCGAACCGGACAAAGAAGTCTTTGCCAAGGCCAAAGAAAAGATTGAGGCATCGGGACTAAAAAAGTTTATTGACTTCCGCTGCGAATCCAGTTTGGAGACCCGCGTTACCGGAACCATCGACGTGCTTTTTTGCGACTCACTGCCTGAGCTGCGCGAGCCTGAAGTCCGGCACTTTCTGCCGCTCATCAATCCCAACGGCCTGATCCTGATGCACGACGCCAGCTCGCATCTCAAGACCGTCCGCGAAGGCGCAAAGCGGATGGAAGATGAAGGATTGATTTCCGTGGTGTTTCTGCCCACGCCAAGAGGGTTGGTGATCGCGCAGAAGAGGGCGGGAAGGAAGTAAGGGCGGATATTTGGAAGTCCCTGCGATGTCGATCCGTTCGTTAGAAACACGAACTAATTGCACCGGTTTCATTGCAATGAAATTTTTGGTTGACACGCAATGAATTGACGCAGAAAATGACTAAACATATGGCGAATGCAAGCCGAAACAAACGGAAGAGAGCCGGAATGGATATTTCGGCACGCTTACCTGCTATTTCCCTTTTCTCCGGTGGCATGGGTCTCGACTTAGGGCTGGAAATGGCGGGATTTGAAGCTAAGGTTTGTGTTGAGAACGACCCAGAAGCTGTTGCCACGATCAATCTTAATCGACCGAAAGTACCGGTTTTAGGCGACATCTTGAAGACAACTGGAGAGAACCTCAGAACAGTTGCAGCACTTGGGGATGCTGAGATTCCATTGCTGTGCGGTGGTCCCCCTTGTCAAGCTTTTAGTGTATTTGGAAACCGGGAGGGTGTGGAGGACTCAAGAGGACGGTTGGTTTTTGAGTTTATTAGATTGGTAAGCGAACTTCGCCCGCTAACCTTCATTATGGAGAATGTACGAGGTCTTCTGTCGATGCCGCTTGCACCCCCTAAGACCGATAAGGATCAACTGCGAGAGAAGGGTGCTCACGGGGCGTTGCTGCGTCTGATTTTTAAGAAGTTTGCAGAAATTGGATATCGAGTTGATTGTTACGTCGTCAACGCGGTAAATTATGGCGCACCTCAAATTCGCGAAAGATTGATTTGCATTGGAAACAGGCATAACCTACTTTCATCATTTCCTCAGCCTCAGTACAGCAACCGTCCATCCGACGAACTACCGCGATTTCGAACCTTGGGTGATGTGATTGGCAAGGATTTTATTGACACATGCCCTGAAATAATGGACTTCAGTCCTCGTAAGCTTAAGTATCTCGCTATGATCCCGCCCGGTGGTAATTGGCGGAGCATGCCTATTGAAATACAGAAGGAATCCATGGGCAAGGCCTGGTATTTGAAGGGTGGACGCAGCGCCTATTGGCGCAAGCTGTCTTTTGCGTTTCCATCTCCGACTGTTGTTACAATGCCAAATCATGCTGGAACAAGCATGTGTCACCCTACCGATCTTCGGGCGATATCTGTAGGGGAAGCAGCTGCCATCCAAGAATTCCCGCGAGACTGGAAATTTGCTGGAACAACAGCCGCTAAATTTAGACAGGTGGGAAATGCAGTCCCGACGCGATTAGGAAGGGTTGCAGGCGAAGTAGTGCTTGAACTTTTGCAACGAATCGCGAACGGCGAAACCGAAAAAGTGCCCGTGCCACAATCGCGTGTGATCCATGTTCGACCTCATGTGCGTACTCGAACCTTTTGGCGGAACGGCAAGACTTATGCTGGGGATGTTTCTTACTATAGCGACAGGACAAATGATAATCAGATGGGTCTTTGGTCGCGATGATTTTCTAGCCATTGATTTCCTTAAGTATCCCAAACCAATTGACCTCACCCGATTTGCCAATATGCTTTGCGAATTTCTTCGTAAATGATTCGATGAAGCTTTTTTGCAGTTCCTTGAACTCTTTTCCGCAATCGGTTTTGACTGCTTCTAGAATGCCTTGCAAAACCCATTCATGGGTTGCTGGCTCTCCATTATTCAGCCACGTCCAGAATTCCTTGCCCGCATACACTTGGACTTTCTTCGTCAGATCAACGACATTATGTTGTTTCCCTCGGTTGATGCCGCGCAGGATGTCATATTTGTCGGTCAATCTTTCGCTGTGGCCCGCAAACACGCCCACGACAATTTCGCAGTAGGGAGGACAGTAGTCTTTCAAAATGAGAGCAAATGCTTTATTGAGCTCGACCGCCGCTGTGAGTTGAATAGTCCAACGGCTTGCCTTTAGAGACAGCAATGCGTCTGACTTTCCGGGACGCGGAACAAGATGGTCAATTTCATTGAAACATGCCTGGACAAGAGGCTCCGTAGCTTTGCGAAAGGCACCATCAAGTTTTCTGGTCTTGAACGCCCAGGGCAGAATTTTCTCGTCTACAAGTTTTCCGAAGCTCGTAGAGTGTCCAACCATCAAATGGCCAGCCACTAATATTTCACCCAGTTCAGCGAAATTGGCACTTTGGTGTAGATAAGCAAGGATAGGCATTAAGAAGGGGCTAACTGACATGCTTTCCGTCAAAGCGTCGCGTAGCTTTTCAACACGATTCTTTATCATCCAACATGTTTCGTCCTTAACAATTCCTGTAACGGTTTCGCGATCTGCAATTGGAGCCATAATAGCTCATTCTAAGGTAGGAATGTTTCTGGAGCGGAGTATCTGAAACGGCACATCACCTGTTTTTAATGGTTAGCGCGTTTGAGATTTTTATGGTTACAGCGGGCAAATTGTTCTTGATTTCATGCTCCCAAAACCGAATTACTTCCACACCCAGCGATTTGAGGTGATTTCCGACGATCTGACCTCGCAGTTTATTCCTTTTGAATTTTGTGGCCCAATATTCTCTGCGCTTTGCGGGTATATGGCCACATCGTGGACATTTGTGCCAAAAGCATCCATCAATAAAAATTGCTACCTTCCTGCGCCGAAAATAGAAATCTGGGCAGCCAAAAATGTCGTGCGGATGTAATTCCCAACCCCTCAATCCTGCGCGCACCAACGCAAGGCGAAGAGGAACCTCAGTGCTGCGATTCCCGCGGGAACGTACCTTCGCCATTCGCTCCGAATGTGCTCTTGAAACATTGAGAAACTTTCCTTTGGGGAGTGTGTTTCTAAGTTTTCGTTCCATTTCAGGTCAGACCTATTGTAACTGCGACATTTTTCCTTCGTTTTAATGGTCTCCGACATGGTTGTCTGCTAGATTGCTTTCTTGGGCTAGCGCAACCAAAAGCGATATGCTTTCGGGCCTCGGTTTGTCAAGATGTACTATTTCGCAATTGAATTCCAAGTGGAAATCTCCTATCCTCTAGCACCGCCTCAGGGCTGGAAAGCCGTGTTGATCTTTGAAAATTTAGCATTCAGCAGTCAGCGCTCAGCATTCAGCCAGATACTGAACCGTTGCCACTGATTAACACAGATGGCACTGACCAGAAAAGCCATCGCCGACGGCGGCGGTGCCACACGATCCGCAAACCACGCCAATTGAAGCTTAAACTCTGAACTCTACGCCAATTTGGAATGGCTTGGGATGATGTTGCTGAAACCTACGCCAATCTGGGATGGGTGTAGGAGGGGGGAGGGCGATCGCCGACATCGCGCGTCATCGGAAAGCCAAAGCCCTGAGCCACAGAGGCCACGAAGGACCTCGGAGGAAGATCGGCGCGAGAAGGATTCCAATCCAGGAAACGAGTGGGGTGAGGTGGGGTGAGAGCGGTCCAAGCCTGGGGTGACAGTGGGGTAACATGGGGTGCAAGTGGGGTGGGATGGGGTGAAACGGGGGAGGGGGGTACCCCCTCAAGAAAAATTCTCCCTAGAGAGGAGCGACGCGTGGAACGTCTGGAAGCGCATAGAGCGTTCTTTGCCAGCCTGATTACGGCGCAGGCAGGCGTGCCCAGTGGACGCCTCCAGGAGGCCTTTGCCGCCACGCCGCGCGAGCGCTTTCTTGGTCTGGGGCCGTGGAAGATTTTTACCGGCGGCGGATACATCACCACGCCCACTAGCGATCCGGCGTTTCTTTACCAGGACGTAACGGTGGCGCTCTCTGAGACCGGCAAGATCAATAACGGCCAGCCGGTGCTGCATGCGGTGAGTCTTGCGGCGCTGAATCCGCAGCCGGGTGAAACGGCCATCCACATTGGCGCGGGCACGGGATATTACACGGCGATACTGGCGCGGCTGACCGCCCCGGACGGAAAAGTTTTTGCTTATGAGATTGAGCCGGCGATGGCGGAGCTGGCCACCGCGAATCTGGCAGACATGGAAAATGTGACGGTGTATCAGCGATCGGGCGCGGAAGGCACGCTGCCGGCCTGCAACCTTATTTACGTGAATGCCGGCGCAACCGCTCCGCTTGATATCTGGCTGGACGCGCTGCTTCCCGGCGGACGTCTTTTGTTTCCACTCACGCCCGATGGACCGGGCGGAACTCCGGGCGCAGGCGGAATGCTGCTGATTACTCGCGTTCCTCCGGATGGCTATAGCGCGCGCTTCCTGATGCCTGTGATGTTTATCAACTGCCAGGGCGCTCGCGATGAGGAGACAGCAAAGAAGCTGGCAGAAGCTTTTAAGCGCGGCGACTTAAGAAGCGTCCGGTCGTTGCGCCGCAAGACGCAGCCGGACGTAACCTGCTGGTGTGAAGGCAAGGGCTGGTGGCTATCGACGGCGGAGAGCGGGTAGCTGGCCCACCTACCAACTCCCGATGGCCCCTGCACAAAACCGAAGCCTTACCACGATAACACTGATAACACTGATTTACACGGATCAAAAAAGTTCAATTAGGGCCATTCTTAAGTTTGTAAATCCGTGTGATCCGTGTTCTTCCGTGGTGAGATTTTTCTTGCAAAGCCAACGAGATGACAAAATCGGCGCAATGATCGGCTAATGTAAGTTGCGGCGAAGACGGCAGCTATGAAACCTTGGCCTGCGCGTCGAACATTCCTTCGCGCTCGGCGGCCCAGATGCGCAGCGCGTATTTATTGATGATCTCTTTGTTGGCCTCAAGGAAATCAACCAGCAAGCCGGGGGCCAGCAGTTCAAAGGTGCGGATCAGGTCAGTTTTTTCTTCCTGGCGGTAGCCGCCGCGCTTGAGCGGTTGCGGGCCAATCAGGTGGCGAAGCTCAGCCTGGACCTGCGGCTGCTCCAGATTGTGCCGGACAAAGCTTTGCATCTCATGCATCAAGGTGATCCAGACAGTTTCATTCAGTTCTGCGGCCATGAAAACTCCTAAGGGGTCCCGGACACGCCGGAACCCCATAGTGGGGGATGGGCGACCAAACAGTATATATAAGGTGCTTACCTTACAAAATGATTAAAGCGAAATTAGGAAGACTAATATGCAAGAGTTAATCGGGCCTATGACGGAAGAGTTGGCAACTACTTTCCCCGCGCAATGTCCGCGATCACGGCTTCCGTCGCCCGCAGGTAGTCTTCAGGCCGCAGAATGATCTGGGTTCCGCGAACGCCGGCAGAGATGGAAATGGAGTCCCACAGCTGGATGGTTTCATCGGCAAATACCGGAAAAGCTTTCTTGGCGCCCAGCACGGTCACGCCACCGCGAATGTATCCCGTCAAGCCCAGCAGCTCCTTGACTGGGACAAGTTCCATTTTGCGATTTTCCGTAGCGGCAGCCAGCGCTTTGAGGTCAAGCTCAGTGTTTGCAGGAATCACGGCAAAGCAAAGACCATGGCGATCGCCGCGCGCCAGCAACGTTTTAAAGACCTGCTCCGGCGGCATCGCGATCTTGGCCGCTACGGTCTCAGCGGCCAGATCGTCAGGGTCAACTTCGTATTCGCGCAGTTCGTACTGCACGCCCAGGCTCTCCAGCAGACGGACTGCATTGGTTTTCATTTATTTGTCGATTCGCTCCAAACCGCTCCGCGTCATTGCTAAAGAAGCAGTCTTCTGCACTTGCTGCGTGGGCCCGGCGCGCAAGTCGGCCTCGCCCAAAGCTGCTGGCGCAAAAGATACCACTCTTTGGCCGATGCTGTTAAGCGGGTTTGGAGCGCAGCGACATCAATGCGGTTTGACCGTGTCCGTTTGCCTCTGCTAGCTTTGAACGTCTGCCCTGAGCGGGTTGTGCTCGCTGTGTGAGCGTCCCGCTGCCTTGGCGATACATCGGCCAACCGAAGAGGAGAATATGCCCGTTTTTAAGTTCAAGGGCGTGGATTTCATCGAGTTTGATTCCCTGCTCACCGACGACGAGCGTCTGGTGCGCGACACCGCGCGCCGCTTTATTGAAGAAAATCTTGTCCCAATCATTGAAGAGTGCAATCGTGAGGGGCGCTTTCCGCGCGAACTGGTAAAGCCCATGGCCGATCTTGGTTTCTTTGGCGCCAACCTGAAAGGTTATGGTTGCGCCGGCATGGGCAATGTGGAATACGGCCTGGTGATGCAGGAACTGGAGCGCGGCGACAGCGGCGTGCGTTCATTCGTCAGCGTACAGTCCGCGCTTTGTATGTATCCGATTTACGCTTACGGCAGTGACGCGCAAAAAGAAAAGTGGCTGCCCCCGATGGCTAAGGGCGAAAAGCTCGGCTGCTTTGGGCTTACCGAGCCCGATTTCGGCTCCAACCCCAGCGGCATGCGCACCCGCGCGGTAAAGTCCGGCAATGAGTACGTTTTGAACGGCGAGAAAATGTGGATCACCTCCGGATCCATTGCTGATGTCGCCATCGTGTGGGCCAAGTCTGAAGAGCATAAAGACCGCATCAAGGGATTTCTTGTCGAAACGAACCGTCCGGGCTTCAAGGCCAGCGATGTTCATGGCAAGTGGTCGTTGCGCGCTTCGGTCACGTCTGGGCTGTCACTACAAGATATCCGCGTGCCGCTCGAAAATCTCCTTCCCGGCTCAGACGGGCTGAAATCCCCGCTGGGCTGCCTAAACCAAGCGCGTTATGGAATTGGCTGGGGCGCGATTGGCGCGGCAATGTCCTGCTATGACACGGCGCTGCAATATTCCCAGGTGCGCAAGCAGTTCCGTGACCAGCCAATTGCATCTCATCAGCTTGTCCAGGAGAAGCTGGCATGGATGATCAGCGAAATTACCAAGGCGCAGCTTTTGGCTCTGCAAGTGGGCCGTCTGAAGGACAGCAATAAAGTTGGGCACCAGCACATCTCCATGGCCAAGCGAAACAATGTATGGATGGCGTTGGAGTGCGCCCGCATGGCCCGGGACATCCTGGGCGCAAACGGCATTGCCGACGATTACCCGGTGATGCGCCACATGATGAACCTGGAGTCGGTAAAAACGTATGAAGGCACGCACGATATTCATGCGCTGATCATCGGAGAAAGCGTGACGGGGATCAGCGCGTTTTGAGCGGTGGAAAAACTCGGAGGCATTCAAATGGCAACCCGCGCGGTAGATAAGCAGCCTGAGACAAGAAGCCTGGCCAACCAGATGGAATTCGAACTGGCGCTGGAATTTGCGCGCGTGGTGGAAGATGCCGCTATCGCCTCAGCGCACACCATGGGTACCGGCGACCGCGATCGGGCCGACCAGGCTGCCACTGAGGCCATGCGCGCCACCATGGACACGGTTCCTATGCGCGGCACCATTGTGATTGGTGAAGGCGAGCGTGATCAGGCGCCAATGCTTTATATCGGCGAGCACGTGGGCGCGGGCTGGCATGACGGTGAGAAGCTGCCGGAAGTTGATATCGCAGTTGATCCGCTTGAGGGCACCAATCTCTGCGCCACTGGCGCTCCTGGCGCAATCACGGTGCTGGCTGCATCAGAAAAAGGCGGCCTGCTGAACGCGCCGGATTGCTACATGGAAAAAATCGTCGTCGGCCCTTCCTGCAAAGACGCCGTTGATCTTGACGCGCCAGTAAAAGAAAATCTCAAGGCCATTGCGCGCCGCCTGAGCCGTGACATTGCCGATCTTGTGGTGGTGGTGCTGGACCGTCCGCGCCATGAAAAGCTTATCGATGACATTCGCCGCGCCGGAGCGCGCATCCGGCTTATCACCGATGGCGACCTTTCCGCGGGCATCGCGGCAGCTGTAATCGGCACCGGCGTTCACGTGGTCATGGGCAGCGGAGGGGCTCCGGAAGGCGTGATCACAGCGGCCGCTATGCGCTGCCTGAACGGCGAAATCCATGCGCGCCTGGTCATCAATACTCCGGAGCTCGAAGCGCGCATTGAAAAAATGGGCATTAAGGACAAGAAAAAGATCTATACCGCCAAAGACCTTGCGCCGGGCAAGCACATTATTTTTGCCGCTACCGGCGTGACCGATGGCGCGCTGATGAAAGGTGTGCGCTTCTTCGGTGAAGGCACACGGACCTCGTCGATTGTGATGACCCGCAAAAGCGGCAAAGTGCGCTTTGTGGAAAGCATTCACCTGGCCAAGCGCGCTGACGTGAAGGTTCGGTTCGCGTAAACCTTACCACTGACGACACTGATTTGATTAATTTTTTCGCTGATCAGGAAAAATCAGCCGCGAATCGCACGAAAAACCGGCTCTCTGCCGCAGATTTGCGCAGGTGGTCGCAGATAAAACTGTTGGGACGAAAACGGACACGAAATGCGCGAATCGGAAACCAAAAGAAATTTCATTCGCGTTTATTCGCGTCATTCGCGGCTGATCTTTTTCCTAATCCGTGAAAATCAGTCAAATCAGTGTTATCAGTGGTAAGTTTTGTTTCTACTGTCTCCGCTCTTTCGGCATTGGCGGCCAGTTCTTAGGATTTCCCTGGAACAAAGCTTTTGCCGTTTCATGCCGTCCGGGGCCATTTCCATCCGCCACGGCAAAGCGCGCAGGATGCTCTGCCGGGCCTGACCACATGGAAACACTGGCATACACTCCATCTCTCCGCAAAATGTAAAAGTGCATGCTCACGTAAATCAGCTTGGACATGTCATTGTTGTAGTTGTGCACAATGCGCTTGAGCGCGTCCATGCCGGCATCTTCCGGTGACATGCCGCGCCGCATACTCTCCACAATCGTGTGGGCTCCGCAAATTTTTATGTTCTCCTCGCCGTTCCCGGTCGCACCCGCAGCGCCTATTTCCTGATCGCAATAACAGCCGGCGCCGATAATCGGTGAATCTCCGCAGCGTCCCGCAATTTTCCAGGCAAGTCCGCTGGTAGTGGTCACGCTGGACATTTCGCCTTTCTCATTCAACGCTGAACAGTTAATAGTGCCGGTAGGCGGATAGAGCACTTTCTGGATTGCGTCCATCCTGCGGTCTTCAGCAATCCCAATGTCTGCCGCAAGGGTGTACAACCGCTTGATCTGCTCCGGCTGTTCCCGCAGGGAGCCCGTATCAAGGCTCGGCGGGATCTTGAAGTTTGGATCGGCAAAGCCTGGTCCCCACCAGTCAAGATCAGAGTGGTATTCCTTCCACAACTGCCAGATCTTGCGTGAGTGTTCGGTCAGCAAATTCTCTTTCGGAAAACCCATCAGCTCGCCAAAGCGTGTTGCGCCCTGACCCACTAGCATGACGTGGCCGGTATGCTCCATGACCGTGTGGGCCAGCGCAGCTACATTCTTGATGTCGCGCACTGCGCCCACGGAGCCGGCGCACCGTGTGGGGCCGTGCATACAGCATGAATCCAACTCCACCACACAGTCCTCGTTGGGTAAGCCTCCCAGGCCGACGCTGTCATCTTCAGGATCGTTCTCCACTTCAGTCACAGTGGTGATGGCGGCTTCCAGTGTGTCCGCGCCCGCTACCAGCTTTTTATAGCCTGCTTCAAGATGATTGCCGCGAGACGTGATCCCGTTCGCTGCCGAAATCATGATGTTCTTGGCAGGAGAGGTGCGCGGTACTTGCAGGTTGTCCTTTTTTTGCGATTGTGGCGGAGCGTTCTTACCCGCCTGTCCTGCGGCCGCTGCGGCGGAGGTAACTGCCAGTCCGGAAAGAAAATCTCTGCGTTTCATGGGGCCTCACTTTCGTGAATGGAGGAAACGCAGAAGAATATCAGACGCGGCCGTTAGCTACTAGGCTAAGAGCACAACTTCACGGAGAGTTCGCACATCTAGGCGGCCAGCCGCTCCGTAAGAAAAGCCATGGCGTCGCGCAACGCCTCATCTCCATCACGACCGGTGGCAAATGGCGGATCAGCCATCCTGGTCCATGTGCCATTTTTCTGGATTGAGATGGAAACGTAATAAGGGATATCGGGATTACTGAATGAATGCCAAAGCTCCAGTTTGTACAACTCTTCCCGAATAATCACCAGACCAGAGCGCGTCAGCTCCCAGGCTTCAGAGATCGCGGGGAAAAGACGGAAATCCTTGAAGGCGTTGTCAGGCATACTCTTCCTTTGTGTTCAAAGTGCGCGGGCAGGTACACGGCACATTGGTTTATTGCAGCGCCAAAAGCCAAATACCAAGTACCAAATGCCCTTTCTCACACCGCCATCTTCTTTTCCGCGGTGTTCTGGTCGGCCCGGAACCTCAGCAATGCGGCAACTTTCCCAACCTTTTCCATGTCAGCATCGCCGTCGATAAAGCGAATGTCGGCCCCGCTCCGCAGGGCCATATCCACAAGCGCGTCAGAAACGTCACTGAGTTCACGCGTTTCATGGGCACAGACCGCGCAGGTCTTTACCATGCGTGTATCCAGATGGCGGCAGTTGGTACACTCCACTGCTTCCGCGTTAAAACTTCGTAGCATCAGCACAGTTTGCACTTCCTGCAACTCCAGCGCATTCAAAACATGTTTCAATCCCTGGGCGCCGCGCCCATTGCGTTGCACTTCACCCATCACTTCGGTAATCAATTCCCTTTGGTTGGTCAACATTGACTCGGTCAGGATACGGTTGGCATGCTGGCGTACTTCTTCAGGCGTCGCAGAGGGGACATCGATCGGAAACCTGCCCTGCAATTTCTGCTTGAGATCGCTATGCAGTTGAGCTTCAATTTCAGGCCATGAATCGTCCTGGCACCCGATCAGCAGTGCCTCAAACTTGTCTCGATGGGCCAGCATCAGCAGCGATTCTGCAAACATCTTGAAGTGCTGCATCACCATGTTTTCAACGTGGCGCTCGCGATGGCCCGCCTCATAACCCTGGAATCCGTCACTCCGCGGAACGCCCGGAGAAGGACCAAATTCCAGGTCAGGTTTTTGTATGATTTCTGTTTCCTGCAATTCAAAGATGCGTGCTTTCTTTCGGTTTACCAGTGCGATGCAGGTGCGCGGCAGCCCGGATTTTGCATCCACCAACGGACGCAGGTGAAAACGCGAATTAACCTTGATTTGTGATGGCTCGGGCCGGGCAGGAATATCCAGCTCACGCCATATTCCCTGGTCGCGGCATGCAAAGATCGCTTTGCCTCGCGAATGGTTTCCATGCAGCCCTTCTGCAATATTCAATATTCTCTCCAGGTCCTCGCGCAGCACGGTGTGGTGGCCATTGCGCTCCGCTTTGCGTAAGGTCTCGCGCACGAGGTCCTTCACCATGATGGATTCTTCACGGTGAGATTTGTTCTGAGGTGTCTGCGGCTGAAAATAAAAACTGATGGCGCATCCCGACGGCGACTCAAACTGCGCCAGTTGGCGGATTTCTTCACGCGTAATCATCACGGATCTCCTTATCTGCTTTCCGTTACGCATCTTCCTTACGCATCTATTACGCAACTTTGTTACGCAACCCGGGAATGGTGCAGTAAGCTTTCCCTCAACTGGTTCTGCGCTGGCAGCTTTTGCTGGATGTGGGCACGCGTCTGGTGGATGGACTCGCGCACTTGTTCCGCTGAACGCCCTGCCAGACGGGAGATTTCATCCACCGTAAAACCTTCCAGCGTGTATAAGACAAAAGCTTCGCGGTCGCCTGACTTGACGCCGCTCAAAACAACATCCAGTTGCGCCACCATTTCATCGCCGGCCATGATCTCTTCCGGCGTCCGCACACTTTCGTCGCGAATGATACTTTCCTCCGGCAGGCTGTCATCAGGCTGGTGGTACTGCAGCACGTTTTCATCACTGCCAGTTACATTCTGAATTCCCGCGGGCGCGTCCAATGAGATGTTGGCCGTATCGGCATTGTCATGGACCAGCCGGCGAATTGCTTGCACAGCCAGGCGATGGAACCAGCTTTCCGTTGACAGCAGCTCTCTCCTGCCGCCTTCATGCGATAGCGCGCTAACAATTACCTCATCGACCACTTCGTCACGTGTGATCTGATTTTCACGAATCTTGTCCGACTCAATCTGGAAATTCAGTTCCTGGTCGATAAACTCTTCCAGTTTGCGCAGGTTGGCGCTTAACCACAGTTGCACGTCAGCGAGAGCCGCGCTGTCAGTTTGCGCTGCCGGCAGTGGCATCTGTGAAGGAACAACACGCGTCTGCTCGTGCGCTCGGCGATTTGTGCCTGCCGGAGCGGAGTCAGGGGCGAGAGGCATTTGCGTTAATCCCTCACGGCCTGCACGCCGCAATGACTTTCTGGTCCAATTGCCGCGCAGCAGTTCTTTGTGTTTGGTCAGTTGCGAAATCAAGTCCGCGAAGCCAGATTTGATTGCAGCTAAAGCGTTTTCTCCCGAGCGTTGCGCCGCCATCTGCCCCGACGGCAATCGCAGGTTCAGTGACACGCTGACGCCGCGTCTGCTGTCCAACTCTACTGCTGCATGCAGATGCACCAGGTCGGATTTAAAAACCTGCAATCGCGGTTCTAATTTTTGAATTTGATGCTTGAATTCGCGCTCAATATCGGGCGTCTTGCCTGCCTTGTAGCTTACGTGAACATTCATGTGCGCCTCGGCTGGGAGAAGATCCCTTAACGGAAGGTCCGCAGGCCCTCATTCACTTGCAGATTTTACACCTGCCAGTAAGACGCGAACCAAATTTCGTACGTTGCATAAAAAATGGTGTTGAAATGTAAATGTATTTCTTGCTTTACCAGAGATTTTATGAACGGAGCTGCTTTTAATCTTTGACGGCGATCACTTCAGAGTGTGACGGTATTGCGCTACGATGGCCAAAGTTACACGCGGTTGATCATGGACGCGACGTAGCCTGCGCCAAAACCATTATCGATATTCACCACGCTCACGTTGGAAGCACAGGAGTTCAACATGCCCAGCAGGGCTGCAAGGCCATTGAAGGAAGCGCCATAGCCAATGCTCGTTGGTACGGCGATCACAGGCACTCGCGCCAGCCCACCAACTACGCTCGGCAACGCGCCTTCCATTCCTGCGCAAACGATAATTACTCGCGCTTTGTCGAACAATTCCCGGCTGGCCAGCAGACGATGTATTCCGGCCACGCCCACGTCATAAAGATGGGCAACTTCATTACCCATGATTCCCGCCGTTACTAGCGCTTCTTCCGCCACAGGGATATCGCTGGTTCCCGCAGAAATAATCACCACCGTGCCTTTGCCGTAATTTATCGAATCCTGCTGTAGAGTGATGGTCCTAGCCAGTTCCCGGTACTCAGCTTTGCGGACGAGCTTCTTGACTGCTCGAAAATGTTCCGCTGTGGCCCTGGTCGCAAGCACATTGCCGCCTTGCGCTGCCATGCTCTTAAAAATCTTTCCCACCTGAGCAGGCGTTTTACCCTGCGAAAAAATTACTTCTGGCATCCCCGACCGCACACGCCGATGGTGATCGACCTTGGCGAAGCCCAGGTCTTCAAAAGGCATGTGCCGCAGGCGGGCCACAGCATCATCGGGTGAGACTGTGCCTTTGCTAACGTCCTGTAACAATTTGCGGAGAGAGGCGGAATCCATCTGAGCATTCAGATTAACATTAAAACAAACCTACCACGGAGGCACTGAGACACGGAGAACAGCGAGAAGGGTTTTGTTTCAAGAATGAAGTTTACACAAGCTATGGGCAAGAATGGAGCCATGGAACGGAAGATTCTAATCACTGCGTCTGTTGTTTTCTCCGTGCCTCTGTGTCTCCGTGGTAGGTTTTAAGAAAAGAGCTTCCCCTGTGCGGGATTCACCCTTCGCGCCAACTCAAAGTATGTCTTCTTGGCCACGCCCGGCAGGTGGGTCTTGCGGAAGAACAGAGACCGCAGAAAGCTCTTGCTCATCGATCCGGCAAGATAAGCCTCATGCATCTCCGCGCCGAGCATGGCGCCAAGATGCCGGACCAGGAACTCGCGCTTCTTCCCGCTGGACGCAACGCCCGTGGCAATCACTCGCGGCAATTCTGAACGCAGGCGCGCATGCGCTTCTGCTTCTTTGTGCAGCACCAGAAATTCAATCATCTCGCGATGTTCGCGGGCGCTGAATGCCTTCTGTATTTTTGCCGCATCGCGTGGTTGGCTGCTGAGCGCCTGGAAATCACGCTGCCGCAGTACCGGATAATGTGGCAGCAAAATCCGTGCACCGAAAGTGATAAACGCTCGCTCAATCACGTCAAAATAAAATTGGTCCTGGTGTGAGCTGCCCGCCCATGGACCGTTGGAGCATGCCGCGCCACGGCACTCATACTGGACAAAGCGCACAGCTTCCTCAGCGGCATTCGAGAGCTGAAAGCGCTTGATCAGCAGCAGATTGTGCTTGGGTGAATAGACGCAGCCTTGCTGCCGCAGCTTCTCCAGCACAGGACGCCGCTCGGCCGCAGGGATTTCTTTGCGCACAAGCAGCTTTTCAAAATCTCTTGTGCCGGGGCGAAGATAAACTTCAGGATAATCTTCAATCAGCGCGCTGGAATGGCTACCCGTAACAGGCGAATATTGCTCCAGTCCCATTGAACGCATAAAGGTATCCACCAAGTTATAAAAAGTAGGCGCAAGGTCGGGCTGGTTCGGCTGGGTCCGCCACTTGCCGATATAAATGCGGTAGCTTTCATATTTTTCCAGCGGCGTGGCGTTGAACACACACAGCACTTCATCGCTCACCTGGACGCCGTGAACGCTGTCACTCAATTCGCCAGCGGCCTTCCAGTAAAGCTCGTCAAGATTTTGCAGCACGGTAAGCACGCGGTCGCGCGGCCGCAACAATCGCAGCCAGTGCGGCAGATGTTGCGGCGCAAGATGCGCTTCACCAAAGAGCGTAAGCACGCGCGCTTCAGGATGTGCGCGGCGGATCTGCGCAATCTGGGTGGCGGCGTGGCGATCACGCGCGCCAATCTTGCGCATGTTGCCACGCGGCTTCAGATCAATACCGTAAACCGGGCAGCCATGCTTCTTCGCCTGGCGCAGCAGATGAGCGAACGGCTCCCAGTCATAGCCCCATTCATCGTCATAGCGGAGGCCAGCGCGGAGTTCATCTTCATCGATCTCACCGCGCAGCCATTCATCCAGGAAATATTGATCGCGGCTGAAAGCCATCTCCAGCGCCACCACCACAGGACGGTCGGCCTGCCCCAACTGCCCGATCAAGGACGCGGCGTAATCCTGCGAGGCGGCAAGCGCGTGATAGTCGCCAACCAGAAAGATGTCGGCAGTGGCGCATTGCTGTTTGAATTCATTGTCGGTGAGGGCGCGGCTATAATCGCGAAAGGCTTCGCTGAAGTCACGAATATACTTCAATCGGCCGTGCGGATCGGTGGCTCTGATTTCGCGCTTCACCTGTAGGAGTGCAAGTTGCTGCGCTGCTGTCCTGCGTCGGGCTCGAATTGAGAAACCACTGCCCATGAAGTAGCCTGCCTCACTTCAGCGCAGGCCCATCCCTATCGATTACTATTAGTCTGTAGGCTTTACTCTTGTAACCCAGACCTTACACCCTTAGATGCCGAATCCGTTACATCCGACAGCCCATGTACTCACGGTAGCCGCAACTGGAGCGAGCGGAGCTTTGTTTACTCGAGAGTTGCTGCTCACTTTAGAGCGCGATGAACGCGTGCAGAGGGTAAATTTCATCGCATCAGACAATGCGTTGCGCGTCTATGCTGAAGAACTTGGCATCAAAGGACGAAACAATCTTGTCCGGCAGCTACTCGGAAAACATTCTGAGAAAATTCAGGCGCAGAATAACGATGACATTGGCGCGAATATCGCCAGCGGCTCTTACCCAACGCATTCCATGATCGTGATTCCCTGCAGCATGGGAACTCTGGCCAGAGTTGCTCACGGGCTGGCGGGTAATCTTATTGATCGAGCAGCTGATGTCTGCCTGAAAGAAAAGCGTCCGCTGGTGCTCTGCACACGTGAAACGCCGCTGAACCGCGTACATATCCGCAACATGGATTGGGCAGCCGAAGCCGGCGCGACCATCTATCCGCTGATCCCAACGTTTTATAACCAACCTCAGAGCTTCGACGAGATGGCGCATCAGTTCGCGTGCCGCGTGTTGCAGTTTGTGGGATTGGAGCAGAAGGATGCGTACCGCTGGGGAGCCGAGGACTCACCGCAGGGGCGCGGAGACGCGGGAAAGTAAAGCCTTTTCTGAAATCCCGAGCGCAGCGAGGGAGCCCTACCCTCTCCAAGCATCATCGGCTCACGCGATTCTCGTTAGGTAAATTTTCGGCACTGTATGGTTCCCTCACCCGCTACGCGGGATTCGGGATTTCAGAGAGAAGCTACGCCAAGAACGCCTTTTCTGATCACCTCAACAGCAGCCTTCTCCAACTTATATTTTCCAAGTTCACTTTCACTTGCCCAAGCTGTATCCGTTGCATCGCCTCCGGCGCGAAGTTCTCCACCTTCCACTGTGCACAGAAAATCAATGAGCACGTAATGATATTGCGGAGCGCCGTCTTTGCCGGGAATGATCCGATCCAGGACTTCGAGCACCTCACAGGCCTTTACGGCCAATCCAGTTTCTTCCAGAGCTTCACGCTCAGCGGCGGCTCGAAGTGTCTCTCCTAATTCCACGACGCCCCCGGGCAGCGACCATTCCCCCAACAATGGCGGACTGCCGCGCTTCACCAGCAGCACACGGTTCAAATGAATCACCACGGCCCCCACTCCTACGATGGGGCGGTCGGGATATTCACGCGTAGTGGATTTCGGCGGGTCTGGTTTGGGTGATGTTGCCTTGGTTTTCATGCCATCAAAAAAAGTTCAAGGAAGTGAGAAGAAAGATCGGGGCTGGAAATCGATAAACTTCCAGCGATTCCCAGCGTTGGCCACCACAAAATTCAGCCGGTCATTTCGCCGCGCGATGGGCCCGCCATTTCTTGGTTCAGCTTCCATCTCAGCGTCAACGGCAATATTAGCTTTGTCGGCATCCATAGAGGTATCAACCAGATTGAGGTGCACGCGGATGGATTCGGTCTGCGCGAAGAAAGAATTGGTTTGCTGCTTGAACAGTCCACCTTCTTTCATCTTATCGACATCAAAGAGCGCGAAGAATTGCTTCTGGCTGTGGCCTTGGAGCGATTCGCTAAGTTGCCGCAGCAGGCGTGAAGCGGCTTGCGTGTCGAATGTAGCCGGGGTCGGCTGCGGTTGCGGCGCGGTCTGTGCCGGCAAGCTGGCGTACACAAGCAGAACGATCAATGTAATGATCACGCAGCTACGCACGTTCACCGCCTTCAGGTCCATAGAAAACCACCCATGTCAGCAGGTCTTCAGTGAAATCTTCAAAACGATGTACCTCACCGGCAGCGGCAAAGAGCGCATCACCAGGGCCGAACTGAAATCGGTGGCCTTCGATAAAAAACCAGCCATGGCCCCCCGCGACGATGTAGAGTTCGTCACGCGTATGTGGCTGTTGCATGTCCTTGCCTTTAGGAGCGTAAATTTCAATTGCCAAAGTCCCGTGAGTAAAGAGTTCGGCATAAAGTTTGCCGTCGCGCGTGGGGATGGCACTTTGCGCGTCGGCAAGTTTGATGATGCGTTCAGTAGAAAATTCCATGTTTGTATCGTCCTTGCGGCGCCTTTATCCGCGTTGATCCCGCCGGAAAGTTTTTCTGGATCAGAACTCGATGCTCTCACCCCAGGTGTCAGCGAACACGGAGCGCGCAGGCTCGAATCTTCCGGCATACATCTTATCTTTGCCTTTGAGTCTTCCAACAGCAAGCAATGCCACCACGCGGACGCGCTCCGGAATGTTCAGCACGGCTTTCACCTGGTCTTCCATAAAACCTTCCATCGGAGCAGTGTCATAGCCCAGGGTTTCCGCGGCCCACATCATGGTAGTAAAGGCGATCATTGTCTGGCGATTGGCCCAGAGATCAAACGTAGGCTCAATGCCTGCAGCCTTGCCCGCAGGACCACCAAGAAATCCTGTGACGGTCTTGCGGATTTTCTCCTGCTCGGCCGGATCATTGAAGCCGTGTTGTGCGCTGATGCGTAGCATCTCTTCCAGGTCGCCATCCTTCCATCCCAGCGGATCGCCGCAGGCGACAATCACTGCGCTGGCCTGCTCAATTTTGGGCTGTCCGAAAGCGGCGGCATTCAGCTTCTTTTTCTGCTCGGCGTCGCGCACCACCACAAAGCGCCACGGTTGCGTGTTGTAGCCGCTGGGCGCTTCCAGCCCGGTACGAATGATCCTTTCAAGATCTGCGGTATGGATTGGGACATCTTCAAAACTGGGCGTGGCACGGCGATCTTTTACGGCTTGGCTGAAGGACTTCTCTGCGGCAACTTTTGCCATTCATTTCTCCCGTACAATTAACGGCAATTCTTTCATATGGATGCAGAGTTAGCCAGAACGCGACCTTGCACCTGCATCAAAACTTTTATGGCTTTAGAGCAATACAACAAGAAACGCCGGTTCAATGAGACGCCCGAACCTGAAGGCAAACTGGCTCGCGGCGAGCAGCACCGGTTTGTGGTGCAGAAGCACCGCGCATCGCATTTGCATTACGACTTCCGGCTGGAAATGGATGGAGTGTTGAAATCGTGGGCCGTCCCTAAAGGGCCGTCGCTTGATCCCGGCGACAAACGGCTGGCGATGCAGGTGGAAGACCATCCCGTTTCCTATTTCCATTTTGAGGGCAGAATCCCAGACGGAAATTACGGCGCCGGAACCGTGATGGTGTGGGACACCGGCACTTGGCAGCCGCTGGGCGATGAACACGCCATGCTCAATAAGGGCGACCTGAAGTTTCAACTCAACGGCGAAAAGCTGAAGGGCGAGTTTGTGTTGGCCAAGATGCGCTCGCGCCGTCCCGGTTCAAAAGGCACTGAGTGGCTGCTGATCAAGAAGAAAGATGACGCCGTGAAAGCGGGCTTCAATATCGACAAGCTCGATTACTCCGTTCTGACGAAGCGCAGCCTGAATGAAATTGCAGGCGATGAAGGCTCAGCCGAATGGGAAAGCAATCGCAAGGCTGCTGTCCGCAAAAGCGCGAAATGGCTTCAAGTGCGGAGTGATCGGGAAATCGGGAAATCGGGAAATCGGAAAGCTGAAAAACAAAATCCCGAAGCCAAGTTAATTAAGTCCGGCAGAACCACTAAGAAGAGCGCTTCATCCAGCAC
>JBAVLE010000271.1:0-2940 GCA_049688735.1 Candidatus Angelobacter sp.
CCTGCTGCAACGTATACGTCTCACCCTTCGGCGGGAGGCAATCCAGCATTTCGCCAAAGACAAAGCCGAGGACTTTTTCCAGTTTGCCGGCGAGCCGCAGATGCATCAGCATCCGATCGATGCGAAAGGGCTTCTCGCCTATATCTTCTATAAAAAGCACGCAGTCGTCGGTCTGGATCTCATACGGCGTTCCCAACGATGCTACGAGCATTGAAAGGCATCCGCCATAGAGCTTTCCCCGTGCTGTTCCCGGCCGCAGTACTTCAACGCCGTTCACTGGCACATTCCACTCAGCAATTCCGGTAAGCGAGTTGTTCCAGCTCGTTTCATCAAACGTCCCGTCGGCGATATCCTTGGCCACCATCGGGCCATGAAAGCCAATCAACCCCGTTCGATCATGGATTGCCGTGAGCAGAGAAGTAATGTCGCTGCATCCCAGCAGAATTTTTGGTTGAGCGGCAATCATGCCGTAATCCAGTTCTTCCAGCAGGTAATTGCTGCCATAGCCGCCACGGACGCAGATCAACGCGGCAATGTCATCGCGCCGCCAGAACTCCTGGAACTCCTGCGCGCGCCGCTCTGCGTTTCCCGCAAAATAAATATCACGCTTAAAGATGTCCTGCGAATAGACCGGCTCGTATCCCATCTGGCGCAGACGTTCGCAACCCGCCTGAAAACGCTCGTGGTTGAAGCTGCTGGCTGGAGCTATCAGCCCAATCTTGTCACCCCGCCGCAAAGCGGCTGGTCGAATGATCTTTGCCGGTCTCACGATCTTTGCGTCAGCCAAGAAATTCTCCCTGGCAGATGAGTTGCGCCGGGCCACGCAGAAAAACTTTGCCATCAGTCCAGCGCACTACTTGCGTGCCTCCGGGTGCATGCACTTTTACTGGCGATTTCACATATCCTGCGGCGATTGACGCCACGGCAGATGCGCACGATCCCGTTCCAGACGACTGCGTCTCGCCCACGCCGCGCTCGTAAAACCGCACTTCAATCTCATGCTCATTTTTAACGCGCACAAACTCGACGTTCACTCCGTGCGTGAAATCCTGATGGCGAGCAATCTCCGCCCCTTCCTTCTGCCATACGGGCGAGAAATCCATCACAAACACGACGTAATGCGGATTGCCCATGGAAACCGGCGTGCCATGCGTGGGCGCAAAGCCCACAGTCATGGAAAACTCGCTGCCCACCTGCGGCTCGCCCATTTCCATTTCAAATTCAAAGCTATGCTCTTCACGCGATACCAGCTCACAATGCTTTACGCCTGCGCCAGTGCTGATAGCCATCTTGCCGGAGTGGCCCCGGCTGACCATGTAAGCGGCGACACAGCGCGTTCCATTGCCGGAAATTTCTGCTTCGCTACCGTCGGCATTGATCAGGCGCGCGCGAATGTCGGCGTCTGTGGCGGGAAACAACCACTCCACACCATCGGCGCCCACTCCGTTGTGGCGATCGCAGATACGTTTGCTGAACTCATGCAGATCGGCCGGCGCGTTTGCGCCATCCATAATCAGGAAATCATTTCCGCAAGCAGAAGCTTTGGTAAAGGGGACCTTCATTTAGTCTCTGTCCGGCCCCGGAGTGGTTTCAAGATTGCTGATGTCAGACGCTTGGCGTAGTTGGTCCATGAGCAGCTTATGTTCGTGGCGCGTGCCGTCTACGCGGAACACCAATTTTTCTTTTTCTCCAGACCGGCTGAGATGCATTGACTGCATCTCCTTGCCCTGATCTTCCATAATCGAATTTACCTCGGCCACCAGGCTATCTGCAGCTTTTTCAGAAACGATTGTGTAATTCATCGTCAGCGGCTTCAAGTTTAAATTTCGTTCTAGAATGCCGAGCAGGTGCAGCGCAAGATAGATCAGCATGGTGGCAAAAATCGCCGGCACGTATAGCCCGCCGCCTGCCGCCATACCAATGGATGCAACTACAAAGATCGTGGCTGCCGTGGTAATTCCGCTTACTCCCCCTTTGTCATGCAGGATGGAGCCCGCGCCTATGAACCCGATTCCGGGAATGATTTGCGCCGCTATCCGCGTGTGGTCGCCAATGCCGAAGTCTTTTGCCAGTTCAGTGGAGAGAATGGTGAACATAGCAGAGCCGAAGCAGATAAATATATTGGTGCGCAATCCGGCCGGCTTGCGCTTGAGCTCGCGCTCCAGACCGATGACTCCTCCCAGCACTGCCGCCAGCGTGAGCCGGACCAGGGTCTTCGATAGCACGTCTTCCATGGTCAGATGTGGGAATGCTAGAGCAAGTATGTTCATTGGCCACCGTGCCCGATCCGATGAAATTAATCAACAGTTGAACAATTATCTTCGGCTTGAGCGATAGATCAAAGCTTTTGGCTGTGACGGAGTGCCAATTGTAGCAACGGTTTCAAGTTCCCGGGGAAAATCATGCACCGCGCGGGCCACTTCATCGCCGGGGAAAGCGATGATGTAGTCCGCAGAGCGTGCCGGCTGCTTCAAAGCCGCCTTCCATAGGCGGTTACTGCTTTCACATAGCACGCGGTGCAGCGGGATGGCCGCCATCTGCGTCGCGCCCGGATGCGCCCCGCAATTCATCATGAAAGTTGCCGAAGGCGGAAAAGTCTTGAGGGTTTCTGCCAGCTCACGGTCGAGTGCCATTCGATCTTTGCCGTTTGCCTGTGCTTCCCGCAGGCAGATTGGCGTGGCATGCCAGACGGAGTAATAGCTTGCGGCGATCACTAAAGCTGCGGCCGCGACAACGTATCTGGTCCGGAAAAAATTAGTGAGGAATGCGCATCCCAGTGCTGCAAACACCGCCACGGCGGGCAACAATTGCAGTCCATACCGGACGTTGTAATACGAGAATGGCCACCATTCCGGATGATAGATCGGCACACTACCCCACGCGGTGCAGAGCACATAAAAGGGGAGCGGCGCCCACAGTACAGCCGAGCTCAAGTAGCGT
>JBAVLE010000272.1:0-5771 GCA_049688735.1 Candidatus Angelobacter sp.
GCAACTTGCGCCGGTCAATGGTGAAGCCCTTGCGCTCCAGCGCTTCCGCAATGTCAGACGTGGTGACCGATCCAAACAGGTGGTCTTTCTCGCCCACTTTTCGCTGGAAGCTCAACGCGGTGCCGTCCAGTTGTTGCGCCAGCGCGTCCGCAGCGGTTTTTTCCACCGCTGACTTGCGCACGGCGGATTGCTTCATCTGGTCAATCACGGCGCGATTGGCCGTAGTGGCTTCAATGGCCAGCTTGTGCGGCAGCAGGTAATTGCGGCCATAACCTTCCGCCACTTTCACTACTTCGCCGCGGTGGCCCAGCTTTGGGACATCTTCTTTTAGAATGACTTCCATTTTCAGAATCTCCAGTAAAGTCTTGTTTGCCGCTAAATTCTTTTCTACTCCTGCAGCAGTAGCCGTTGGCGGTACCAACGCTTCATCGCTCTATCCAGCGGCAGGGTGAAGCAGGACTTCAACCTCAAACGCTTTGGTTCACACAGCGGAACAGCGCCTTACAACTCGTTTCCCACGGGTGGAGCAGGCATTTATGCCTGTGGTAAGTCCGCATTAAACACCGGCTTTAGCCGCTGGGCAAATGCAATCAAGCTTGTTGCTCTCCGTGCCTCTGTGTCTCCGTGGTAGGTTTTCCTACCGCGCGGCAAACGGCAGCAGCGCAATGTTCCGCGCCCGCTTGATAGCCGACGTTAGCCGCCGCTGGTGCGGCGTGCAAACACCCGTCAGCCGCCGTGGGACGATCTTGCCTCGCTCCGCTACAAACTGCCCGAGCAGGCGCACGTCCTTATAGTTAATGTCGTCGATTTTTTCCACGCAGAACTTGCAGACCTTTTTACGACGGAAGAATTTCCGTCCGCCACCGCCTTCGCGCCCTCCTGGTCCACGATCTGGTCGAGGACCATCCGGCCTTCCGCCGCTGTGCGGCCGTGGCGATGGTGTTGATACTTCTTGATTGTCGTCAGCCATGTTTCTCCTTCAAGCAGCGCGCTCCACAGCGCGCAAATCTTTTTCTTTTCAAAAATCGCGATTTATAAATCCTGCCCGTTTTTTAACGAGTGCCGGATCTGAAATTCTTCCTGGTATGTGACCCATCACACCGTCGAAATCATCAATAAGTAATGAGTCAAAACCAGGAGCTAACAGCCAAAAGCCAAAAGCTGCTTTTAAACAGCCGCTGGGCTCTCTGCCGCCTCCGCCTGCTGCGATCCTGCCGGCGGGCGCTTTACCTTGGCTGCGCGCAGCTTGCGCACTTTGTCCAGCCGCTGCTGTTCTTCGTCCGTGCGCACGGTAATGAATTTGATCACCGGCTCAGAGACGCGCAGGCGGCGCTCCAGTTCATGAATGGCTTTGCCGTCAGCCTGCAGAACAAACAGCACGTACTGGCCGTCAGAAAATTTCTTCACGTCATACGCCAGACGCCGCTTTCCCATCTTTTCTGTGTTCTGTATCGTTGCCCCGGCCGTGGTGGCATGGCCTTGCAGCGTTCCGATCAGCTTGTCCATGTCTTCTTCCAACAGGTCAGGCCGTACGATAAACATCACTTCATAGCTTCGTTGCATGTTGTCTCCAAACTCTCAATTCTTGTTGCTTCGGTACTCAGTACCTAGTATTTAGCTGCAGTTCGCAGCCGTTTCCTTTTCCCATGCTGCTTGTATCTTCTAAACAAAGCCACGTACCAACTACTAAGTACCTTCTTCTTCCGGCTTGTTTTTCCGATTAAACCTATTCATCGCGATCAGAATATTTTCATTCACGATCACATTCGCTGCTTGCGCAGCCAGATCCAGCGCTTCATCCACTGCTACCAGTTGCGACTTGCGAAAAGGCGCGAGTATATATTTGGCTCCGCCTTTTTTGGGATCATCTGGCGCAACGCCAATCCTGATCCGCCCAAGCTCTTCAGTCTGCAGCGCATTGATAATCGACTGCATTCCATTGTGCCCGGCTGACGATCCACGCGCCCGGACCCTGATCATTCCCAGCGGCAGGTCAAGCTCGTCATAAATCACAACCAAGTCCCGCTGCGGTTCAACTTCATACTTTTTGGCCAGCTCCAGCACCGACATGCCGCTCAGGTTCATGTAGGTCTCCGGCTTCGCCAGCAGGACCTCTTCGTTTCCAATTCTGGTCCTGCCCGTCAGCGCCTTGCAGTGCCGGTTATCAATCGTTATTCCGCACTGCTCGGCGATCCGGTCAACGGCAAGAAAGCCGATATTGTGGGGCGTGAACTGGTATTCGATACCAGGATTTCCCAACCCAACGATCAGCTTCACCGCGGCTACTTCTTCTCTTTGCCGGCAGGAGCTTTTTCAGCTTCAGCGCCCTCTTCCGTCTCCTGCTTGCCTTTCTTAATGACTTCAGGCTCAGCCGGACCCGCAGCCGCATCTGCCGCTGCCGCATCCGGAGTCGCCACAACTTCTTCCTTCACTGCCGTTACGTGCGCCACGCCCTGGTCTTCAGGGGTAATGAACTTCAGCTTGCCGCCATGCGGCAGGTCTTTCACGCGCAGCACCACGCCAAACTCCAGCGCGGAAACGTCAGCATCAATGTGGCTGGGAATATCGCCGGGCAGGCACTCAATTTCAACTTCACGGATAATCTGGTCCATGATTCCGCCCTGCTGCTTCACGCCAGGAGCCTCACCCATCAAATGGATCGGCACCATCACGCGCATCTTTTCGTCCATGGCAATGCGCTTCAGGTCAATGTGCAGAATGCTGCCGCGGATCGGCTCAAACTGCCAGTCCACGATCATGGCTTTGGTCTTCTCGCTGCCCAGCTGAAGGTCAAAAATCGTGTTGTGGCCGCTGGCTGAGGCCAGTATCCGCGAAATCACTTTGGGATCAAGGCTTACCGCAACGGTATTTTTCTTGGCGCCGTAAACCACGGCCGGCACGCGGCCGCTCACGCGCAAACGGCGAGCTTCATTTTTGCCGCGCGAACTGTCCGGCCTGGGTTGCGCTTCAACAACTTCTACCTGTGTACTCATTTGTCTCTTCCTTCTTCTCCGGCTTCCTTCAGCTTCACGCAAACAATGTGCTGACGGAAGTCTCTTCGTGTATGGATTGGATCGCGCGGCCCAGCAGGCCGGCAATCGACAGAACTTTTATCTTAGGCTCGGATTTTGCTGCGCCCGTGAGCGGAATAGTGTTCGTAACCACCACCTGTTCCAATTGCGATTTCGAAATGCGTTCAATCGCCGGCCCGCTCAGCACCGGGTGTGACGCGCAGGCAAACACCTTTGAAGCGCCCGCCAGCATCAGCGCGTCCGCGGTCTTCACCAGCGTTCCTGCCGTGTCAATAATGTCATCGATGATCAAGCAAGTCCGGCCACGCACATCGCCTATCACATGCATCACCTCCGCCACGTTCATGTCGGTGCGGCGCTTATCCACGATCGCCAGCGCGGCGTCAACTTTTTTGGCGAAGAAGCGTGCGCGCTCCACACCGCCGGCGTCTGGCGAGACCACGGTCAGGTTCGGCAACTGCATCTTCTTGAAGTAGTCCACCAGCACTGGCGAAGCAAACAGGTGGTCCACCGGAATGTTGAAAAATCCCTGGATCTGCGGCGCATGCAAATCGACAACCAAGGCGCGGTGCGCGCCTACCGTTGTAAGCAAATCAGCAATCACCTTTGATGACACCGGCACACGCGGCTTATCTTTGCGGTCCTGGCGCGCGTAGCCGTAATACGGAATCACCGTGGTAATGCGCCGCGCTGACGCACGCTTCAGCGCATCCACCATCAACAGCAGTTCCATCAGGTGCTCGTCCACGGGAAAGCATGTAGGCTGCACGACAAACACATCAGCGCCGCGCACATTTTCCATTACCTGAATATAAACTTCGCCGTCAGAAAAGCGCGTGACCGTGGCCTTGCCGCGCTCCAGGCCAAGGAAATGGCAGATCTCGTCGGTCAGCGCCTCATTCGCGGTGCCGCAGAAGATTTTGAACTTATCGTCTGCGCGCGCCCGTTGAGGTTTTTGCTCCTTCGGCTGCATTTCCTGCTTTTTCTCCGCTTTTTCCGTTGCTGTCGCTATCGTCGCCATGGCTTTTCACTCCGTATGAGCTGGTTTGCTACATCGGATCTCTTTACTTCAAGGGCTCCGCCGCAAGCGGCTTCGCCCTCGCCTCAGGTTCGCGCGATTAAGCGCTCACCATTCGGCTCACAACTTTCAAAAACGACAATCCCGGCGGTATTTATTCAAGCAACCGCGTGACTAGCTGGTTTCCCGATCACCGGATCACCCGATGTCCCGATCATCCGATCAATCTGGCTGGCCGCTAGGATTCGAACTTGAGCCGCTTAGCAGGCGTCCAAGCCTGCTAAACGAAATCCTGAGCGAAGTCGAAGGACCCCGACTCCGTACCCACATCCAAATTGCTCAAAAGCCTAAACTTGGCTGGGCCGCTAGGATTCGAACCTAGACAAAGTGCTCCAAAGGCACTTGACCTACCATTAGTCGACGGCCCAAAAGTCTTTTCTTCAAGGGCTCCGCCGCAAGCGGCTTTGCCCTCGCCCTCAGGTTCGCGCAATACGGCGCTCACCGTTCGGCTCACCCAACTCTCTACAAAGCGTCATCCCGACGGCCGTTTAACGAGCACGCGCTGTCTTCAGCGTGCGAGTAGGACGGAGGGACCTTTTGTTTACTCAGCAAAAACTTTCAGGGGACTTTGTACCGGGTTCCGATTCCGGCGATTACGCGCGATGACGGCGATCTAACCCACCGCTCTCCGCTCGCCTGCCCCAAACATCTCTGCCCAGTACCGCTCTCTGGGCAATGTCACCGTGGTTTGCGCTGGAATATCGTTTCCTTCCAGCTTTTTAACTGCCTGATTCGCTGATTCCTGGTCGGCAAACAGACCAAACACCGCGGAACCTGATCCTGAAAGCGACACATACTTCGCCCCTGATCGTTCAAGCGTACGTTTGACCTCGCGTATTGCGGGATACTTAGGGAAAACGACACTTTCAAAATCGTTTTCAATCCCGGTACGGACAAGGTCGAGAAGCAGTGCCTCGGCCCGGTCCCGGCCTTTGCCTGGGACACCGGTTGGGGTAAAACTCCCGTTCAGCCACTCATAAACCGTGCGGCTGAACGTATTTATTCTATCTGAGCTCTCCTGGTCAGTCAATTTCACGTCAGTCACGTTCGCGCCTGTTAATCTGGCGGCCAACTTCTTGTCCCAGTCGGCAAAGGCAGCAGGTGTGGATACCCCGATATCCGGGGTGGCGATCACGCAATCAAAGCTGGGCAGATCTTCCAGCGGATAAACCTGCTCTCCGCGACCTGTCCCCAGCACCGTGCCACCCACCAAAAACAACGGCAGGTCAGAGCCGACCTCAGATGCAATGCGCAGCCGCTCTACTGGCGACAACGGCTGCTTCAGTTCTTTTTCCAGCGCCAACATCGTTGCCACCGCATTAGACGACGCTGCTCCCAATCCGCCCTGCACTGGCAGCTTCTTCTCAATCGCGATGCGGATCTTCCCCCGCACTTTTAGCGATCGCATTATCCTGTCCGCTACGCGCCAGCAGGTGTTGCTCTCGTCGTCTGGCACCCGGGAATCTTTGCACACGACCTCGATCCCCAAGCCCTTGCTCACGTCCACCCGCACCTGGTCGCTCAGCGCGACAGTCTGATAAATGGTGCGCAGCTCGTGAAATCCATCTTCACGCAGCGGCCCAATCTTCAAACCGAGATTGATTTTGGCAAAGGACCGGACAGAGGTGGCCATACTTGGCAGTAATGATAAACGAGAATGC
>JBAVLE010000273.1:0-4146 GCA_049688735.1 Candidatus Angelobacter sp.
CTTGTGAACTTGGCCGCCTTTCATGACAAAATCAATCTTCTGCAGCAGCGCAACATCGGCCAGTGGATCGCCTTTCACGGCATCCAAGTCGGCATATTTTCCCACGGCAATGCTGCCTACATCATTCTGCATGCTTAGCAATTCCGCCGCGCTGCTGGTGGCGGCGCGGATGGCTTGAATCGGCGTCATGCCGTACTTCACCATGTAAGGAAACTCCACTGCCGGATCAATGCCCCAATCAAAGCCGCCTACATCGGTACCAAAAGCAATCTTTACCCCAGCCTGCATGGCGCGATGAAAAGTATCTTGGTGGATCTTGATCATCTCCAGCCAGACTTTTGCTCCCGCAGCGGCACGTCCCTGAGCAACGTATTCGCCAACATAAATTGTAGGGACATAGAAAATGCCTTTCTGCGCCATGGTTTTCAGGTCAGCTTCGGCAATGTAATTACCGTGCTCAATGGAGTCTACGCCAGCCTCAACTGAGTTATGTACGCCATTCAACGCCATTGCGTGCGACGCTACCTTATGGTGCTGGCGATGGGCCTCATCCACAATGGCGCGCAGCTCGTCGAGCGTGAAAGTTGGAATATCGTCCAGCACTCCGTCCGGGCGCACAAAATAACTGCGATCGGAATATACCTTGATCCAGTCAGCGCCATAGCTGATCTGCTCCCGCACAGCTTTGCGGCCATCTTCGGCGCCATCGACTACCTGAACGCCGTGCGGCACGGTAATTTCCGGTGAATATCCCTGGAGCGGATAAGCGCCTGTTACGTCCATGGCGCGCGTGGCAACTTTCATTCTTGGGCCGGGAATAATTCCGTTGTTGATGGCCTTCTTCAAATCGACGTCGGCATAGCCGGCGCCTTCGGTTTCAAGATCGCGAATAGTGGTAAAGCCATAATCCAGAGCGCGGCGAACGGAGCGTGTTCCAAGAATTGCGCGGTAGGCCGTGGATTGCTTTAATAACTGCTCGTCGTAGTCTGCGGCAGTGATGTCGCCCTGCAAAAGCGTATGCGTGTGCGTATCAATCAATCCCGGCAGGCAGGTATGGTCAGAGAGATCAATTACCTGGCTGCCCGCCGGAGCCTGCGCATTTTCCTGCACCTGCTGGATGCGCTCACCCTGAATAGTGATCAGCACGTTGTGCTGCACCTTGCCGCTTTCCGGTTGCACCAGCGCTCCGCAGCGGACATAACTAGTTACAACATCGGTTAGGTTCTTGAGTGGAGCTTTCGGTTGTTCCTGCGCGATGCCAATTGAAACGAGACACAAGCTCACGGCGAAGATTGCTAGCGACTTGATCGACAAACGTCTCATCCGAATCCTCCGGGGAAGCCGATAATCCTAACAGGTTGGGCGAGGATGGGTTGCGGCGCATATTGCTTTCTGAGGAGACTAGACTTGCATTTCTAACTCAGAAGTGTTCAGAGTGCCGGATTCAGCGTTTAATGCCGAACTGCAGCGTCTTGCCGCTCGATATTATTTCCAGCTTCCTCTTCGGTATTCCCCTGGCAGAGCAAAACTGCTCTTACTTTTCCGATAATCGCGCCTGTTCCTTACACGGAACGGGCAAACAGATGCTTTTGATTCAGCAGTCAGTCGACGCATACAGTGGGCGCTGAATAAAGTTTTGCCCGGAGAAGGGGACGAGGCCTGAAATTTCCCGCCGACAACGCCATGTTCGAGAAAGCCCTGCAAGCATAACCGCAAACAGGAACGTCGGGCAAAGGATGAGATAGCTGTTACAATACCTGAAGCCGCATACCTCCGGAGAGGTGGCCGAGTGGCTGAAGGCGGCGGTTTGCTAAACCGTTATAGGGGCTAACACCTCTATCGGGGGTTCGAATCCCCCCCTCTCCGCCAG
Source organism: Candidatus Angelobacter sp. (assembly GCA_049688735.1). Taxonomy (GTDB): domain Bacteria; phylum Acidobacteriota; class Terriglobia; order Terriglobales; family Acidobacteriaceae; genus Angelobacter. The sequence goes on from JBAVLE010000273.1 coordinate 1,871, forward strand.
CCAGTCTGCAGCTCAGAGAATCTCTCTCGAAAAAGCTCAAAATGTGCCCATATCGCGGCATTTCCCGCTACATTTACGTGATGAGTTCGGAGATTAGGGAGCAACAACCCGCGAAATAGCGCTACTCTCTCCGGATCCTAACCGGGCAGTCCGGTTCGCAGTTGCGATGAATCGTCCATTTACCTTGACTTTCAGCTCGAAGGACTCCAGCGAATTCCCTTTATCAGTTTTTCGGTCCGAGCGGTGGAAACCCGAGGCGGATTCTTTGTTTTTGCCAGTCTGCAGGCAGTTTCGCTAAGAGCTTATTTATCGTAAGGTCGCGCGGCTGTCGTCCATCCAGAACGGCTTCCACTATATCTGGTGCGAGAAATATGCATGGAAGCAGGCGACTGATATAGCGTTCGTCCAAATTCCCGATTTTCCCAATTTCGCGCAGACCTGTTACCTCGCCCCGGATAATCTAGTCGAACCAATCGCGACTAAGCATCACCGCCCAAACTAAAGAGGGAACCGGTTTGCGGACGGGCTCGTCCGCATAGGTCATCGGGACCACCAGTCTCATTTCACTGCCACAACGCTGTAACTTGGCATCGATGATTAAACTAAAAAGAGCTTCGGTTGGCCGAGGCGAGGCGGCGTACGTTTGATCTTTGCTGGGGAGATCTCCAAGTATCGTTTTCACGAGCGCTGTTTTTCTCACGAACACATTGATCCTGCTTTCGTGGAGCACGACACGACATACCATGTTGAGGAAGAACTCGCGGGTCTCGGCAGGCGACTTGTCCTGTTTAGCGGCGAACTCATGAGTTGCCGAGACAAACCTTTCGCTTTTGAGAGGCTCAAGCTCTTCACTCAACATGGCGTCAAGCAATTCTTTTCTGGAGTTGAGAAAACGACTAAGTCTTTCCTGAACAAGAATTTCAATTTCGTGCGCAGGATAGCGAGGCGCTTTCGCTCCATGCCGACGTTCGATTACGGACTGCGAAACGTAATACCTATACCGCCTGCCGCTTTTTGCAGTATGAGTTGGAGTAAACCGAATTCCCTTTTCATCGAAAAGCAAACCGGCTAACAGGCTCAGGCATATCGATCTCGTGCCGTTGCGCGTTGCCTGCCCATTGGAAATGATCTTGGCTTGGACTTCGTCAAACAGTTCCCGGGAATGATCCCGTTGTGCTTGCCTGGGTAAGATTGATCACGATGTAGGACTTCGCCGAGGTAGAGTCGGTTCTTCAAGATTTTGTAGAGCGCACCGCGCGAATACGGGCCCCCACCGTATTTTTCCCCGGCTTGGCTGGTTCTGATCTTGGTCCGTATGCCCTGGTGATCAATAGCAACTTAAGCTTAGCTACGCAGCCGAGCGATAAATAGGAATGGTAAATGGAGCGCACAATCTTAGCCTCCCCATTATTTGGAACAAGTTTGCGCCCTTTAAGGTCATACCGACTGGTACCGCACCTCCCATCCACATGCCCTTTCGCTTTGAAGCAGCGATTTTGTCCCGTATGCGCTCGCCGGTTACTTCGCGTTCAAATTGAGCAAATGAAAGCAAAATATTTAAAGTCAGACGGCCCATTGATGTTATCGTGTTGAACTGCTGCGTAACCAATACGAACGACACTTTACGAGCATCGAACCTCTCAATAATTTTGGCAAAGTCTGCGAGGGAGCGGGTGAGTCGGTCGACCTTGTAAACTACTACGGTGCTTATTGTCCCCGAATCAATGTCTTCTAATAGACGTTTCAAGGCCGGTCTCTTTAGCGAACCGCCTGAGTACCCCCCATCGTCATAGCGACTATCAATGAGACGCCAGCCCTCAAGTTTTTGGCTCAAATGTAGGATTCGCAAGCTTCTCGCTGGGCATCGAGGGAATTGAATGATTGCTCCAGACCTTCCTCTGACCACTTCGGCGTGTAGATTGCCGAACGAATAAGTGTGTGGTTAGGAGCCACCATTGGATCTCTTTGCCGAATGCTTCTTTCCAGACTTCAAGCCAAAGAATACGGGCCATGACCATGAGGTGCCGGTAATCAACCGAGCAATCTCAGAAAGGCTGCCATGCAGCTGCCCCTGGTATTCGTAACTTCTTTCCGCCACAATTACGTTGTGCATCTGGCCCTGATACTCCCGAATCAGTTTAGTTCCCGGCTTGATCTGGAGGGTCATTGCGCCAGGGTTCTTTATGTTTTCTCCAATGAGTTGTCTAATTCTTCGGCGCGTCGCTAGCCGGCCGCCAAGTGCCCTCTCCTGAATGGTATAGGCAAGGACTCGGACC
>JBAVLE010000274.1:0-6947 GCA_049688735.1 Candidatus Angelobacter sp.
GGATAAAACAGTGATAGGCAAAGAGAGAATTCGCATACGGCTGAAAGCGTACGACTATCGCATCCTGGACCAGTCCACGGGCGAAATCGTTGACACGGCCAAACGTACCGGGGCGCAGATTGCCGGACCCATTCCGCTGCCCACGGTGAAGAACAAATATTGCGTGCTGCGTTCCCCTCACGTGGACAAGAAGTCGCGCGAGGCATTTGAGATCCGCACGCACAAGCGCCTGATTGACATCCTGGAGCCGACGCAGAACACGGTGGACGCGCTGATGAAGCTCGACCTGCCGGCTGGCGTGGATGTGGAGATCAAGGCGTTCGGGAAAGAGCACAAGTAGCGGTCAGCAATCAGCATTCAGCCAGAGAGACAGTTTGGCTAAAGGCTAGGAGCTAAGTGCTAACGGCTGAAACCTACAGTTCCTGAATGCTGCTAACAGCGCGGGAATGATGAGGAGAGGAAACAATGATTAACGGAATTCTAGGCAAGAAAATCGGCATGACGCAGGTGTATGACGACAAGGGTGACGTTCATCCCGTCACCGTCCTGCAGGCGGGCCCATGCGTGATTACACAGATCAAGCGCAACAACAAAGAAGGCTATGAAGCAGCGCAGATCGGCCTGGTTGAGTTTGTAAAAGGCAAAAACGTTTCCAAGGCCATGCAGGGACACTTTGGCAAGCATGATCTTCCGCCGGTAAAGTTCATGCGCGAAGTTGCGATGATGGACGGCACGGAAGCCGCTGCGGCTGAAGCCCAGCCTGCGGAAGGCGAAGCATCCGCGACGAATGGCGATGGCCTGAAAGTCGGCGGCAAGGTACTGGTGGATATTTTCACCAATGAAAAATTTGTCGATGTGATCGGCGTCAGCAAGGGACGCGGCTTTGCCGGTGTCGTAAAGCGCCATCACTTTGGCGGCGGCCCCGGAGCCCACGGACACATGTTCCAGGTGCAGGGCTCGATCGGTGCATCGTCGTTTCCCTCGCGCGTGTTTCCCGGAATGCGCATGTCCGGACACATGGGCGTTGATCAGGTCACGGTCCGCAACCTGAAGATTCGCGGCATTGATACCGACGACAACTTATTGCTGGTGGAAGGCGCGATTCCTGGACCCAAGGGCGCGTATGTAGTGATCCTGAAAGCAAAGAAACCACCGCGCGAGCGCCGTGGTTTTGCCGGATCGACCACACTTGACCCGTTGAAGGCTGCGAAGAAAGCGGCTGCTGGCAAATCGAAGAAGTAGATTTTTGGAGCACAGGCAAGAGTGCCTGTGCCACACAATAAAAGCTAAGAGCCAAAAGCTAATAGCTAAGAGCTAAAAAACAATGGCAAAGATTGATGTTGTAAATCTCGAAGGCAAGAAGACAGGCTCGCTGGAGCTGGCCGACGAGGTCTTTGGCGGTATTAATGAAGACCTTCTCTGGGAAGCGGTCAAGCATTACCGCTCAGCGCAGCGCGCAGGCACGCATGCCACCAAGAACAAGAAACTGGTGTCCGGCGCGGGCAAGAAGCTCTGGAAGCAGAAGGGCACAGGCCGCGCGCGCGTGGGCTCCATCCGGTCGCCACTGTGGCGGCACGGCGGCACAGTCCATGGACCGCAACCCCGCTCGTACGATTACCAGTTTCCCAAGAAGAAATTGCTGGGCGCGTTGCGTTCCGCACTTGCCTCCAAACTTTCTGATGGCAAGCTGATGGTGGTGGAAGCATTCGAGCTGGATGCCGCTAAAACCCGTGCGTTTCGGGAAACGCTGAGCAAGCTTGGAGTTGGCAAGACGACGCTGCTGGTGGATGGCGCAAAAGAGAACCGCAACCTGGAACTGAGCTCGCGCAACATTCGCGGAGTGGAATTGATCCCAGGCAATCAGGTGCATCCGTATCACCTCCTGCGCTATGAGACGGCGATCTTCTCCAAGCCAGCGCTGGAAAAATTGCAGGATTCGCTGAGGTCCAGTGCGCCGAAGCACAAAGCGGAGGTGGCGTAATGAAGTCGGCCTATCAGATTATCCGCAAGCCGGTGATCACGGAAAAGGGGCTGGGCGTGAAGGAAAACCAGGGCACTCTGGTTTTTGAAGTGAACGCCCCAGCCACCAAGACGGAAGTGAAAGAAGCCGTCCAGAAGATCTTCAAAGTGAAGGTCGATTCGGTGCGCACCGCGAACTTTCAAGGCAAGGAACGCCGCCGGGGCAAGTTTGCCGGCTATCGTCCTGACTGGAAGAAGGCATACGTAAGGCTGAAGGTGGGCGAGAAGATGCCGGAGTATGCGGCGAATATTTAATGGGATCGAAGCTGCTTCGATCGCTTGAAAGCGATTGAGCAGTAAGCAATTGCCAAAATTGCAATTGCCAAAGAATCCAAATTGAAGACCTCTGAGGCTGTCGATTTGGATTGAAAACGAGATTGAGGACGGGAAGAAATCAATTTCGGCGATCTTTGGCAATCTTGGCAGTTCTGGCAATCAGGAATAAGGCTGATTTTTATGGCAATCAAGACATACAGACCGATTACGCCGTCGTTGCGCTTTAAGACAACGCTGACCAACGATGAGTTGACGACCGACAAGCCGCACAAGCCGCTGACGCGCATCAAGCTGCGCACCGGCGGTCGCCGCAATGCAGGCGACATCACCATCTGGCATCGTGGCGGCGGACACAAGCGCAAGCTGCGCGCGATTGATTTCAAGCGCGACAAGAACGGTGTTCCGGCTACGGTGGTTTCAATTGAGTACGATCCCAACCGTTCGGCGCGTATCGCGCTCATCGCATATGCCGATGGCGAGAAGCGCTACATTCTTCATCCCGTGGGATTGAATGTGGGGCAGAAGATCGTGAGTGGTCCTGAAGCCGACATTCTGGTTGGAAACGCGCTGCCGCTGAAGAACATTCCGGCGGGCACCACGATCCATAACATCGAGCTCAAGCCGGGCAAGGGCGCGCAGATGGTGCGCTCGGCGGGTGGATCGGCCCAGCTCGTCGCAAAAGAAGAAGAGTATGCGCTGGTGAAGCTGCCTTCCGGCGAGACGCGCAAAGTGCTGATCGATTGCATGGCGACGATCGGGCAGATTGGAAACGTAGACCATGAAAACGTGGCTATCGGCAAGGCCGGGCGCAATATCTGGCTGGGCAAGAAGCCGGTGAATCGCGGCGTAGCCATGAATCCGGTCGACCATCCGCACGGCGGCGGTGAAGGCAAAACATCAGGCGGACGTCATCCGGTGACTCCGTGGGGCCAGCCGACACGCGGCTACAAGACGCGCAACAACAAGCGCACAGACAAGTTCATTGTCAGCAGGAGACAGAAATAATGGCTCGTTCATTAAAGAAAGGGCCGCACATTGACGGCCATCTGTTGAAGAAGATTGAAGACCTGAACGCAAAAAATGACAAGAAGGTCATCCGTTCATGGTCGCGCCGTTCGACGATTTCGCCGGAAATGGTGGGACACACCATTGCAGTGCACAACGGCAAAAAGTTTATTCCGGTCTACATCACGGAAAACATGGTGGGACACAAGCTGGGCGAGTTCTCCTTTACCCGGATATTTAAAGGTCACTCGATGAAAGCAGCGGCGGAGGTTTCTGCCAAGCCGGCAGGCGTACCGGGTGGTCCGGGAGCGATTTCCCCGGCTGCAGGATCTGCGCCGCCAGCGAAATAGCAAGATTGAGAGCATAGGTTAACAACATGGAATTTACAGCGAAAGCCCGATTCACCCGAGTATCGCCGCAGAAGGCGCGGCTGGTGCTGGACCTGATTAAAGGCCGGCGCGTGGAAGACGCACTGACTACGCTCACCTTTACCAAGAAGCGCATCGCTCCGGCAATTTTTCAGCTGCTGCGCTCGGCGGTGGAGAACGCGAACTACCTGAGCCAGGAAAAGGGCATGGACGTGGACCTTGACCGGCTCTATGTGAAACATGCCATCGCCAATGAAGGGCCGCGCATGAAGCGTATCCGTCCGGCGCCGATGGGACGCGCGTTCCGCTACCAGCGCCGCATTTCGCACATGGAAATTGTGCTGGCAGAAAAAGGCGCGCAGGACAAGCAGGACCTGGCAACGGTAGTCGGCGAAGAAGATGCTGCTCCGGCGAAAACCACGGCCAAGAAGAAAGCCGTTGGCGCCAAGAAGAAATCAGCCGGCAAGAAAAAGACCGCTGCGGCGCGGTAAGAATTTTGAGAAATGAATGACGTTCGTGAAGAACGTCGCAAGGGAATAAAGAGGAAATAAATATGGGACAGAAAGTCCATCCTTACGGATTTCGGCTGGGATACACCAAACCGTGGCGGTCGCGCTGGTTCATTGAGAAAGATTACGACAAGCTTTTGCTGGAAGACGTGAAGCTGAAGGACGAGCTAAAGGACAAGCTCAAGTCCGCAGGCGTGAGCTCGGTGGAAATCGAGCGGCCCGGCAACAAGCTGCGGATCATCATCCGCACGGCGCGTCCGGGAATCATCATCGGGCGCAAGGGCGCGGAAATCGACAAGCTAAAGATTGAGCTGCAGAAGCGCACGAACCGCGATGTGTTCATTGACATCCAGGAAGTGCATAAGCCTGAGCTCGACGCGCAGCTGGTGTCGGAAGGAATCGCGCTGCAACTGGAAAAGCGCGTTGGCTTCCGCCGTGCCATGCGCAAGTCAGTGGATTCGGCGTTGCGTTTCGGCTGCAAAGGCATCAAGGTCCGCGTGTCTGGCCGGCTGAACGGCAATGAAATCGCGCGCTCTGAGTGGTACCTGCAGGGCCGTCTGCCGCTGCACACGCTGCGCGCGGACATCGATTTTGGATTCTCCGAGGCCCGCACCACGTATGGCGTGATTGGCGTGAAGTGCTGGGTCTACAAGGGCGATATTCTGCCGCAGAAAAAGCGGCAGCCTGAACGCGCGGGCGCGGGAGCGTTTTAAGAGCGGCCATTGGTAATTGGCTCTTGGTATTTGGCTTTGAATTGAAGATCGCGACAGTTTGGTTTAGCTAAGAGCCAAGGGCTAAAGGCCACGCTCGGAAGCTGTCAGCAGTAACAAGGGATTGAAATTATGTTAATGCCGAAAAAAGTTAAGTACCGCAAGCAGCAGCGCGGTCGCATGTGCGGTAAGGCCTGGCGCGGAGGAGAACTTTCCTTTGGCGATTTCGGGTTGAAAGTGATGGAACCGGGTTGGATCACCGATCGACAGATCGAGGCCAGCCGCGTCGCTATGACGCGTTTTGTGAAGCGTGGCGGCAAGATCTGGATCCGCCTGTTTCCGGACAAGCCGGTCACTAAGAAGCCCGCCGAAACCCGTATGGGCAAAGGCAAAGGCGCGCCGGACCACTGGGTCGCCGTGGTACGTCCAGGCAAGATCCTGTTTGAGATGGAAGGCGTGAACCGGACCGACGCCCAGGAAGCAATGCGGCTGGCGTCGAACAAACTGGGTTTGCGGACAAAGTTCGTGGCCCGAGCGGATGCGCACTAGGAAGAGCAATTAGCAGTCAGCAACCAGCATTCAGCCAAACAGACAGATTTGCTAAAGGCTAAAAGCTAGCGAGACAGCAAGAGTAGATGAGGGCGCAATGGCCGTAGTGAAGCGCAGGCGTTGTGGCGCCATAGAGAGAAAAGACAATGGATGTCGAAAAACTTAGAAATCTGACCGATGCCGAACTGCTGCACCAGCAGCAGGAGCTCAATGACCAGCTTTTCCGCCTCAAGTTCCAGCTGAAAATGGGACAGACGGAGAGCTTGACCAAGATCCGCGGCTTGCGCAAGGACGTAGCGCGCGTTCACACCGTGATCCGGGAAAAGGAACTGGGCATTGCATCGCCCAGCAACGGTCACAAAGCGGAAGCCGCTGCAGGCGACGCCGAGCCAAAGCCAAGTTCGAAGAAGGCCGCTGCCGGCAAGAGCGCCAAGAAGAAAAAGACCAAGGCTGCCGCAAAGGGCAAGACAGCCAAGCCGGCCAAGAAGAAGACCGCCAAAGCGAGGAAGAAGTAAATGGCAGAGACAACAGAAAAAAAACAAGGCAGCCGCAGCACCAAGATCGGCCGCGTGACCTCCACCAAGATGAGCAAGACCATTGTGGTGCAGGTCATTATGAAAAAGGCGCATCCGCTCTATCGCCGTGTTGTCGCCAAGTCAAAGAAGTTTTATGCGCACGATGAGAAGAACGCGGCGCACGTGGGCGATTTTGTGGAGATTGAAGAGACGCGCCCGATGTCCAAGCTGAAGCGCTGGCGTTTGAAGAACGTGATCCAGAAGGCCAAGCTGGTGGGCGGCGAAGAAGCGGTCGTTGATTCGAAAACCGCTTGATTCGAAAACCGCTTGATTCGAAAACCGCTTAAGAATGCGGATCGTGGGCAAAGATCAGCGCTTGTTGCTGCGTGATTCGGCGGCCAAAAGGCCGAATCGCTGATGAAACGGAATTAAGAAGGGGAAACAACCATGGCAGTCATGATGAGAAGCATTCTCGATGTGGCCGATAACAGCGGAGCGCGGCGGCTGCAGATGATCCTGCCGCTGGGCGGACACACCGGCTTGAACGCCAGCCTGGGCGATGTGGTTACGGCTGCGGTGAAAGAAGCGTCGCCGGACGGCACGGCCAAGAAAGGCACCGTAGTAAAGTGCGTGATCGTGCGCCAACGCAAAGAGCATCGCCGGCGCGACGGCACGTATATTCGCTTTGACCAGAATGCTGCAGTGCTGATCAATGAAACCGGCGAGCCCATCGGAACACGCGTGTTCGGTCCCGTGGCCCGCGAGCTCCGCGAAAAGAAATTCTTGAAGATTGTTTCTCTCGCGCCTGAAGTCCTGTAAGAGCGGCGTTGTAAGAAGGACGAAAAGAGCAAGACAAGATTTTTCCGGCGGATGCAAGGTTGAGGCCGCCAAATGGTTGAAGGCAGACAATGCATATAAGAGTAGATATCAAGCGCAATGACACGGTGAAAGTAATTACCGGACGTGACAAGGGCAAGCAGGGCCGCGTCCTACGGG
>JBAVLE010000275.1:0-20411 GCA_049688735.1 Candidatus Angelobacter sp.
GCGTTACTGTTGCCGCGGCCCGCAAACTCTATGCGCAGGGGCGTATTCGTCCGGAGGAAACGACCGTGCTGTGCATCACCGGCAACGGTCTTAAGACCACAGACGCTCTTGCAAGTAAGTTCGATAGCGTCGAGCCAATTCCGCCTAAGCTGGCTGCTTTCGAGCAATTTCTTGAAACTGAATTTGTCGGGCCGCGTGCGGCCAGCAAAGGAGCTGCCTAATGAGAGTGAAAGTTTCCATTCCCAGCGCATTCCGGCGGCACACCGAGGGCGCAGACCACTGCGAGTGTGAAGGCACCGATCTAGCTGGATTGCTGGATTCGCTGGGTAGCCGCTTCCCTGACTTGAAACCCCACCTGCGAGATGAGCAGGGCAATGTTCGCCGTTTCCTGAATATCTATGTCAATGACGAGGACATTCGCTTCTTAGGCAAAGACTACAAGTTCAAGGCGGGTGATGAGGTAACGCTGGTGCCGTCGATTGCTGGAGGATCGTAAAAGAACAGCGTTAGCCTCGTCGAGCGACGACAAGCCTGATTAAGTTCTTGAAAGTTGATGCGACGGCGCAAACCCCAAAAAAAACGGGCGATACCCTAAAATTCTGGTAACAAAAAGGAAAGAAACCGGATATATTGGTTCGTGCTGGCGCACAACTCCGTCGACCGCGACTTAATGGCGCGCGACTCTATCGAGTTGACACAATACGATGATGTTGTCTCTAAGGGGCGCTCAAGCCGCTCCGCCAACTCTGAGTTGAAGCTCGGAGCGCAAGCCAATTCCCGTACTTCCGCCGAAAATGATTCAAAAACGTCTTCACGGTCTCGTTCGGCCGCTGACAGGCGAGCCATCGCTTTGGATGATGACGATTCCGAACTGCTGATCAATCGCGAAGATCTGGACCTGGATCTGGATGGCGAAGAAGCGCAGTTTCTAAGAACAAACAAGCGCGTTCCGGTGCGGCGCAATGCGATTCCGAAAAAAGCAGCAAGCCAACTCAAGATTGCAGGCGTAATTGCAGCGGTGGTCGTCGGTTGCGGCGGTCTTTCTGCGTGGGCTTACGGCTACGGCATGACGTCATGGCGGTTCCGCATTCAATCCAGCGACGCAGTGGAGATCACCGGAGTCAAAAATGCGTCGCACACGCATGTGATGGAAGTAGCCGGTGCGGATATTGGCCGGAATGTCTTCTTTGTCCCGCTGGACGAGCGCAAGAAACAGCTGGAACAGATTCCCTGGGTGCAGGAAGCGACCGTAATGCGGTTGTTGCCCAATCGAATCGCCGTAACCATCCAGGAGCGCACGCCAGTGGCATTTGCCCAGATTGGCTCGCGCATCAGCCTGATTGACGCGAACGGCGTAGTCATGGGCCTGCCTGCGGATCGCAAGACCAAGTATTCCTTTCCTGTGATCCGTGGCATCACCGATACCGAACCGCTTTCATCGCGGGCGGCAGCAATGAAGATTTACAACCGCCTGGTGAGCGAACTGGGCGCGAACGATGGCGATGAAGCATCGAGCAAGAGCCCCAATTACGTCAAGCAGCTAAGTGAGGTTGATCTTTCCGATCCAGAAAATGTGAAAGTAACGGCCAATGATCCGGGCGGGACGATGGTTGTGCATCTGGGGGCGCAGGATTTTCTGCCGCGCTACAAGCTTTATGTAAGCCACATTGCGGAGTGGCGGCAGCAGTACCAGAACGTGCAGTCGGTGGACCTGCGGTACGAAGGGCAGGTGATCGTAAATCCAGATAAGCCGGTTTCAGAAAAACCCTCACCACGGATGAACACGGATGATACGGATCGGAGAAAGCCAGTGTTGAAGCCAGTGAGCGTAAAAGCAGCTAAGCCTAAACAGGCAAAAGCGAAGAAGAGTTCACCGCAAAAGACGCAAAAAGCGCAAAGGTAATTTAGTAAATGGGTAAGTGAAGAGGCTGGCAGAGATAGGGTCCCTCAGCCGCAAAGAACGCGGGTTTCGGGATTTCATAATAAAGGACGCGAATTATGGGCAGTAACGGCAAACATCCTTCAAACATGATCACGGTTCTGGACGTGGGCAGCGCGAAGACAGTTGCGCTGATCTGTGAGGCTACCGACGCGGGCTTGCGCTATCGCGGACACGGGATGACGGAGAGCCGAGGCTCGCGCAAGGGCATCATCGTTGAGCTGGATAAAGCGGTCCAGAGTATCCATAAAGCGGTGGAAGAAGCGGAGAAGCTTGGCGGATGCCAGATAGGAAACGCCGTGATCTCCGTGGCAGGCTCGCATATTAAAGGAGTGACCAGCCGCGGCGGCGTAACGCTAGGTTCTCGCCCCAGAGACGTGACCCGAGAAGACATACGTACCGCGGTGGAAAAAGCCCGGTCGGTGACCCTGCCCGACGATCGAGAAGTGCTGCACCTGCTGCCGCAGGAATTCATTCTGGATGAACAAGCAGGCGTGCGTGATCCCGCAGGAATGATGGGCCGACGGCTGGAAGTGAACCTGCACATGGTGACAGCATCGGCCAGCGCAACCCAAAACGTGGTGACGGCAGCGAACCGCGCGGGGCTGCACGTGGACAACATGGTTTATGAAGCGTTGATGTCTGCCGACAGCACGCTGCGGGCCGACGAGAAAGAACTGGGCGTTTGCCTTGCCGATATCGGCGCAGGCTCGACTGACATGATTGTTTATTCCGATGGCATGGTGGCGCATACCGGCGTGGTGCCAGTGGGCGGTGACCACTTTACGAATGACGTGGCTGTGGGCCTGAGAACGCCGCTGGTTTCGGCGGAGAAGATCAAAAAGCAGTTTGGGCACACAATCAGCAGCCAAGTGGCTGAGGGAAACGAAATTGAAGTGCCCGCGGTGGGAGACAGGCCGTCGCGCCTCATGCCGCAGAGGTTCCTGGCAGAAATTCTGGAGCCGCGCGCGCAGGAACTTTGCGAACTGATGCGTGACCACCTGAAGCAAGCTGGCGTGATGGAACTATGTCCGGCAGGCGTGGTGCTTACTGGCGGCGGATCGCGCATGACTGGGCTGGCGGAAGTTTGCCAGAAGACGCTTGACCGGCCAATCCGGCTGGCGGTTCCGGAGCCTCCGATTGCCGATATGCCTGCGCAATTGAGTGAGCCGGAATTTGCTACGGCAGTCGGATTGGCGATGTATGCGCATCGGACGACGATGGCAAAGATGAATCCGGAACAGGGATTTGGCCACAAGCTGCGCGCGTTGCTCGCAAAGTTGGGAGCGTAGGGAGATTTTCTGAAATCCCGAGCGAAGCGAGGGAGCTCTATGCTGCAATGGCATATCGGGTAGAAAGCGATGGTCGGTGCATTGTGAGTGCTTGGAATGGAATAGTGATCCCTCACCCGCAGAAGACGCGGGTTCGGGATTAAAGAAAGAGTTTGAGTTCGACGGAAGAAAGCAGGGCGGCTCAACAAAAATGTGAGTTCGCAAAATCTGAAATGCATAACTAAAGGTGACACAGAGTCGGCGGGACCAAACGGATCAGGAGTGTGATGTATGAGCGATCAGCAGAAAAAAGCGGACGGTGAAGTAAGAATTCAATTTAATGAAGACCCCCGGACTAACGCGAAGATCAAGGTGATCGGCGTGGGCGGCGGAGGTGGCAACGCGGTAAACCGCATGATCTGCGCCGGAGTTGAGGGCGTGGAGTTCGTTGTGGCCAATACTGATTTGCAGGCGCTGCAAATGTCGCGCGCGCCGGTAAAGATCCAATTGGGCACCAAACTGACGAATGGCTTGGGCGCGGGCGCCAATCCGGAAATGGGACGTCGTGGCGCGCTTGAAGATGCAGACAAAATTATTGAAGCCCTGGAAGGCGCGGACATGGTGTTTGTCACGACCGGTCTTGGCGGCGGAACGGGCACAGGTGCTGCGCCGATCATTGCGTCGCTGGCGAGTGAGATGGGCGCGCTGACAGTGGCTGTGGTGACGAAGCCGTTTGCTTTTGAAGGCCGTCGTCGCATGGCGCAGGCGGAGCGCGGCTTGGCCGAACTGATTGATTCAATCGATACAACCATTGTGATTCCGAACGAAAAGCTGCTGGCCGTGGCGCAGAACGCCGGCTTCTTTGAGTCGTTCCGCATTGCTGACGATATTCTTCGGCAGGCAGTGCAGGGAATTTCTGACATCATCACCATTCCCGGCATTATTAATCGCGATTTTGCCGATGTGAAAACCATTATGGCCGGTATGGGCTATGCCGTGATGGGAACGGCGATTGCCAAGGGCGAGCGTCGCGCGACCGACGCGGCGCAGGCGGCGATTTCGTCACCACTGCTGGAAGCGGGGGCCATCGACGGCGCAAGGGGAATCCTGATCAACATTACCGGCTCGTCGTCCCTGAAGCTGGCGGAGGTGAATGAGGCTTCCACCATTATTCAGTCTGCAGCGCATGAAGATGCCAATATCATTTTTGGCGCGGTGCAAGACGAGAAAATGAAAGACGACCTTAAGATCACCGTAATCGCGACCGGGTTTAAGAATGATGTTCCGGCACGCAAGGAGCGTGCTGTCAACGCGGCGCAGGCGGCCATTTCCACCGCCCGCACCGCTTCGGCTTATCAGGTGCAGCAGTCCACCGCGGTTCCCCGAGTGGTGAATGCCACGCATATACCGCATGTTCCTCATGGCTCTCCGATTTCGGCCCACGCGGCTTCTGCCCACGCATCTGCTCAGACGCGGGTGATGGCTCCCACGCGTGAAAGCCCCAACCTGGCAACTATGACCGAATCGATCCGCACAGCTGTCGAACAGGACGACCTGGATGTACCCGCGTTTATTCGCAAGCGCGGAGAGATCAACTAGCGTGTCCGTCCGATCGGCAATTTGCCGTCGGACGGCAACTTCTTGCAAGCGCAAGCTTTATCTCGCGGATGCCGACGCCCAGCGTCCCGAATCTTTCAACCTTTTGCGCGGCCGCCAACACCGGTGGCCGCAAATCAGCAATATAGCGGCAGCCATGCTGGGCAGCCAAAATTAACAACATTAATGAAGCTTTAAGCCAGAAGCAAAAGCAGGAACTTAGGGTTGATACTGGCAAGGATTCGGGCATCTGAAGCAGTTTGCAGAATTAACAAACAGTGTGTGGGGTTCCCGCGGTGCGCCGCATCTTCACGCAACAGGGAACAGAGCAGCTGCATCATTTCTATTTAAGAGAAAGGTACTACTTCAGTACTAGGAGAATTTAGAGTTGCGAGCGGTGGAAAGCTTCACTTACCATCGCAATAAGGGTTTGGTTTTTCCGCATCGCGCTGTTTGTTGGTTGCATAAGTTGCTTCGCCCTCAATGTTCTGGCTGAACAATGCAACTTGCCCGATGCGTGAAAAGCAGCAACAAAGAATTTTCCAGGGTATCCCAGGTGGCAGTGATTTCAATGACACTTCGTCTTCGGCTTCTCGTCTTCTTTGTTTCCAGTCTCGTTTTGTCCAGCGGGTCGTTCGCCCGCAGCTCAAGCACCAGCACCACCACCAAATCCAAGGTCAGCGGACACGTAACTGAAAACGCTCACGCGCAAAAGCGTATGGCCCGGCTCCGCCACAAGCGTGCCGCTAAGAGACATGTAGCCGCGCGATCTGCTGCCGCTCGCTCCATCACCGCAAGAGCCTCAAACGCAAAGGCATCGGCCCGTGGCGCGACTCTAAAGACCGTCAGCCTCCATCGTCGTCGCCCGCGTCATCGCTGGGTTGAGACGTTTACCGGAAATTCCTTTAGTGACGACAACACCGATGGCGACATTGTTGAAGGTGAAGATCCCGTGGTGCGCCAGGCCGCCATTGATGCTCTTGGCAACATGAACGGCACTGTTGTCGCCATTGATCCCACCAGTGGACGGATTCTTGCCATGGTCAACCAGAAGCTGGCGCTGAGTGAAGGCGCGCAGCCCTGCTCCACCATCAAGGTCGCAGTGGCGCTGGCTGGCCTGAGTGAAAAAGTTATCACCCGTGAAGAATCCATCGCGCTCGGCGGACGCGCGCACATGAGCCTTACACAGGCTCTGGCGCATTCTAACAATGCTTATTTTGAAGCCGTCGGACGTCGCCTCGGATTTCCCAAGGTCAGCTATTACGCGCACCAGTTTGGACTCGGCGAGCTTGCCGGGTACGGCATTGCAGGCGAGCACCTCGGCACCTTTCCCGATCACGAACTCCCGGCCGAGCTGGGCGGTGTAGGCAAGATGTGTTCTTTTGGTGAAAGCATTTCCATGACGCCGCTGCAACTCGGCGCGTTGGTTTCCGCCGTCGCCAACGGCGGCACGCTCTACTACCTCCAGCATCCCACGTCGGTCGATCAGGTCATCAGCTTTGAGCCGCGTGTAAAGCGCCAGCTCGATATCGGCCCGCTAGTCCCGGAAATTGCTGAAGGCATGACCGGAGCCGTGCGTTATGGCACCGCCCGCCGCGTTGGCCTGAACTTTAGTGAAGAGCAAATTCTGGGCAAGACCGGCACATGCTCCAAGGACGGCACGCGCTTTGGATGGTTCGCCTCATACGCTGACACGCAGTACGGACACATCGTCACCGTGGTCTTTCTCCAGGGTGGCCGCCCGACATTCGGCCCCAAAGCCGCCGAAATCAGTGGCAAGTTCTACCGCGGACTGTATGACCACAACTTCTTCGCCGCACGCGCTACCACGGTCAGCAGCACCCCGGCACAAAAGCCCGCAGTAGGTGTGCAGCAGTAAACGCATTCTTCAAAATATGATCAACGAAAAGGCGTCTGGAAGGGGCGCTTTTGATTTTGACCGTCGGACAGCGTCAGCCGAGAAAGCACGACAAGCTGACGCTGATTTCAGATGAGAGATCGATGCAGCGACAGTGAAGGATTTATTGCTTCCTCGACCTTTTATTTTCTTGGCTGCAATTCTAACGAGCCAATCAATCACTCGAAGGACAATTCCGCAACAATTCCTGCCACAATTTTGTTGTCAATCATGCTTCGATCATAGGATTCTTGCAAGAAAAAGGAAGAGAGCCTAAGTTAGAGCACACCGTGCATGTTCTCCGTGAGAGAATCGGCTAGGCTGCCCCCTAGAACCGATTCTCCGGGAATTTAGGGGAATGCCTTCCCCGTTTTTCCCATATCGCCGCGTATAGACCACCTGCTAAGCTATGCGCGTTGGGGAAGGTAAGCCTTATGCGTTGGCAAGAGTTATTATTGGATTTTCATGCTCTTCTCGAAGATGTGGTGGAGAAGATGAGCCAGTATCCTTTCCAAAAAGAGACAGGTCGTGACAAGAAAACTATAGAAGCCTGGCAAAGCGGGCAACTACCGAGTCAAGCCGAGTCGTGGCCTCTGTAACAAGGACCGCTTTGAAGCATGGCATAGATGTTGGGCGTCATCAGAGTTTTAAGCCGATTTACAGCTTCTCTTCTGTGCTTACATACGAACAATAGAGAAGTCCAAGCCTTGCACGGCCCAATGTTTGATGCTTTATTGGCTTGGAAACTGCGTTATCACTTCAGCAAAGCGGGAATCAAGCTGAGAAAGAGCAATGAGGATGCAAAAGAACTTTAAGCACCCGAATTCCTTTTGCATCGAAATGATTTAGAAAGTTTATCTTTTCGGAACGCCGAGGCTGCAGCAAACGAATTGCCCTAACCGGCGCTCCTTCTATCGTTGTCTTTATGCCGAGAGTGCAGAATGCGCCGCCTATTCCGGGACTGCAATCCGGCAACAAGGCTTTGCTGGTCATCTTTGAAACCGACTGTCCTACCTGCCAGCTTGCTCTCCCTTATTTGAACACGCTCGCTCAGGATTCCATTCAGGTGATCGGGCTGTCGCAGGATGATGAACCTTCAACGCGCGAATTTGTGAGCCAGTTAAAGATTTCTTATCCGGTGGAACTGGATTCAGGGCTGAAGATTTCGCGGGCTTACGATCCACAGAATGTCCCGACGTTCTATCTGGTCGATGAAGGTGGCCAGGTGCAGCAAACGCTGGTGGGCTTCGACAAACAAGCATTGAATGACTTGGCGCGGTCGCTGGGGCATCCGCCGATTGCTCCGCTGGACGATGGCGCGCCCAACTGGAAGCCGGGGTGCAGTTCACGGCATCTCCACCCCAGTCAGCCAACCTCGGACCGCCTGGGGGACCCGCATTTGGAGCCTGAAGCGCAGAGCGGCAAACAGGAAGGCGGCGCGAAGTTGCTGCGACGCACCGGCGATCCCGCCACGCGCATTACGCTGCGTGACGAAGAAGATCCTTTTGAGTATTGCCGCAAGCAATTTGGTGACGCGCTACCGGTGATTCCGCCGACTGCCGAAAAAGTTGAGGCGATGGTGAAAGCTAGCGGGGTGGCGCCGGAGACAATCATTGCGCGCGTACCGCCCTTCTATGGTGAAGCGACGGTAGAGAAAATTGCGGCCAATGCGGTAATGGCCGGATGTGTGCCGGAGATGATGCGCGTGCTGCTGCCGCTGCTGCGCGCGGCGTGCGACGAACGGTTCAATCTTCATGGCGTTCAGGCGACAACGCACTTTGCCGCACCGCTGGTAATGATCAATGGGCCGGTGCGTCAGGAGCTGGGTTTCTGGTCAAAGCAGAACGTTTTTTCCAACGTTGCACGCGCCAATAGCTCGCTGGGCCGGGCGCTTCAATTGATCTTGCTGAATATCGGCGGCGGACGGCCGGACGGAATCGACATGTCAGCCTTGGGGAATCCCGGCAAGTTTTCTTTCTGCATCGCAGAGAATGAAGAAGAAAATCCATGGGAGCCGTTCCATGTGACGCGTGGGCTAAAGCGGGAGCAGAGCGCGGTATCACTGTTTGCAGCAGAGCCGCCGCGTGGTGTGAGTGAGCATACCGCCCCCGCCGGAAAGACCGTACTGGAGACGATTTCGTTCGCGCTTGCGACCGTGTGGAGCTATCGCATGTGCCTGATGCCGGAAGCGATTGTGATTCTTTGTCCGGAGCATGTGAAGACCATTCATCGCGATGGCTTTACCAAGGAGCAGGTGCGGCAGTTCCTGTTTGAGAACACGGGCATCCCGGTGCGGCATTATTCACCGGCGGAGCGAGCGGAAGGTACACAACTAGCAGCGAACTACAAAGAGATCACCATACGTGGAGAGAAGTGCTATCAAAAGTTCCGGTCGCCAGAGGCGATCAGCATCTTTGTGGCCGGAGGAACGGCAGGAAAGTTTTCCGCAGTGATCGGCAGTTGGTCGACGGGACCGGCGGGCAGCCAGATGGTAACGTATCCGATACCCGACAAATAAGGAGCAGTGCGTGCCAATAACAATTGTTCATCCTGGAAATGAGAGCGTGCCAAAAGCGGCTACGCCACCGGCGCGGCTGGCCAGCTTAAAGGGCAAGAAAATCGGCTTGCTCGACATCAGCAAGCCCGGCGGTAGCTTCTT
Organism: Candidatus Angelobacter sp.; assembly: GCA_049688735.1. Lineage (GTDB taxonomy): Bacteria > Acidobacteriota > Terriglobia > Terriglobales > Acidobacteriaceae > Angelobacter. The sequence continues at coordinate 9,363 of JBAVLE010000275.1, forward strand.
TCTTGACAGGCTGGAAGAAATCCTCCGCACGAAGTATGGAGTCGGAGAGATTTTGCGCACGCGCAAACCGACATTCTCCAAGAACGCTCCGCCGCAGATCATCGAGCAACTGCGAGCTATGGACGCAGTGGTGGAAGGTTTGGCGGATTGAGGATCGTGTACAACGTGCAGTTTGCACGACACGATTGGCTTAGAAAATCTGGGAATTCCCGCAGTGCCTCTTGCTACAAATGAGTTCACTGCCCCGGCGCGGGTGCAGGCCAGTGCGCTGGGACGGGCCGGCTTTGACGCTGTTTACGTGCAGCATCCCATTCAGGACCAGACGCCGCAGCAGATCGCGGCAAGGGCAGATGCAATTGCGGAAGAGATTGTGAGAAGGCTGACGGTGCCGGGTTCAGTATGACTCCTTCAGCGTCAGAGAGTGTTTCCTTGCAGACCCCAAAACGACATCCAGCGGACTTAAGATCCTCCGAAACTCTCGTTATCGCGGTGTGTTGCCTTACCATCATTGCTGCTCTGGTGCTCGGAGTGGGTCTGGCCACCAATTTGGTTCTGCGTCACATCGTCCAGACAGCGCCACTTTGGATCGGCGTAATACTTGGTTTTCGTCATTCGCGTTCGGCCTCGTGGGTAGCCGTTCCACTTTTTCTCGTGTGGCTTGTCCTAATGGCGCTTATCTGGCTGTACTTGCTTGGCATCTCTAATCTTGTCAGTGGACACTTTTCTGCAGTCGAAATCGCGATGACCATCATTGTGGGAGCCGCTGCGACCGTCGGAATTGGCGGGTTTATCCGCTTCAAGCCTTCGCTCTCGCCCATACGGGCCGGAGGCATTTTCCTCCTAATGTTGATATTTCAACTGGTATGTCTGCGCGTTAGTTTCCTGCCGGCGATTGCGCATCGATGAACCTTGACTTGCTCCATACGGCAAGCTCCCCGCAAAGCGCTGTGGAGTCCGTCATGAAAATTGCGCAGCTGGCAGCTAGCCTAAAGGCGACTACCAAGTTTGAGAACCTTGCTTACTTTGATTTTTGTTCCGCGATCCATTTATCCGTGCGCGCGTCGAGCAGATCCAGCGGCAAGGTCCCGCCATTCAGCATTTCATCGTGAAAGCTGCGGATATCAAATTTGGCGCCTAAAGCTTTTTGTGCGCGGTCGCGCAATTCACGGAATTTGAGCTGGCCTAGTTTGTAGCTAAGCGCCTGCGCCGGCCAGGCGATGTAACGGTCTGTCTCAGACTGGATTGTTGGCTCGTCAACAGCGCCGGACTTGCGCATGAAATCCACAACCTGATCGCGTGTCCATCCCTTGGAATGGATTCCGGTATCGACCACCAGGCGTACGGCGCGGAAAAGCTCAGAGGAAAGGCGGCCGTAGTCCGAAACAGGATCCTGATAGAAGCCAACTTCTTTGCCGAGTTGTTCGGCGTAAAGCGCCCAGCCTTCCACATAAGCATTAAAGCCAAGACTGTGGAGGCGGAACTTAGGCAATCCAGTGAGCTGCTGCTGCACGGAGAGCTGCATGTGATGTCCGGGAACGCCTTCATGGTAGGCGATGGCTTCATCATTGATGAGAGAGCGGTCCGCAAAATTGGATGTGGCCACAACCACGCGGCCGGGACGCTTGCCGTCAGGAGTTCCGGTTACGTAGTGGGTTGCTGCCGCTGCCTGGAATGCAGGTATGGCTTCAACGGTGACCGGCGATTTGGGTAACAGATTGAAAAGCCCTGGAAGCTTGGGCTCCATCTGCGCAATGTAATGGCGGAAATCGTCAAAAATTTGTTCGGCAGAGGTGGGAATGTATTTCGGATTGGTCTTGAGCGAGGCCCGGAAAGCAGCCAAGTCTGCGAAGCCTTCTTTTTGGGCGATTGCGGTCATTTCAGCCTGGATGCGGGTAATCTCGCGAAGGCCAAGCTGGTGTATCTCGTCCGCAGTCATGTGCGTGGTGGTGCGGCCATAAATGTCATTCTGATAACGCTTCTGGCCGTCGGGCAGAGAAGTGATTGCTAGAGATGTGCGTCCTTGAGGCGCATATTCCTTGCTAACGAATGCCGCGAAGCTCTTGTAGGCAGGAATCACGTCAGTGTTAACGGCATCCGTTATCTGCTGCGTCAAGCGCTTCTGGTCTTCAGCGGAGATGCTTGCCGGATATTTCTTTGTCGGAAGAAGAAATGGATCGGCATCGATAATACCCTGGCACTGCGCGGGGATCTTCTCAAGAAGAAAGCGTACAGGCATGAGTTTGTCTTTCATGCCGGCGCGCAGGACGTCTGTCGTCTGGCTGAACACGCGCGGCACTTGGTGCAGGCGCACAATGTAGTCTTCGTAATGTTTGACAGAGTCGAAAGGCATGGAAAGCGGAAGGTCCGCCAGACCGGTATGGATGCCGCCTACCTGGTTGAGTGGCATCTCGTACTCTTTGAGGTCGTAGTCAGCAATGCGCTGTTGGAGCACGCGAACTAGAAGATCGTGAGAGAGCGTGTCCTGATCAGAGAAGCCAGCCGTCGAGATAGATTGAAGGCGTTTTACAAAATCTTCGTCAGTCTTGTGCCGTTGGGCAATGGCCGCAAGTGAATGGTCGGTGAGCTTGTCATTGTAGCGATAGTCACCGAAGGCAGTGGCACGTTCTGGCGAGTTGCGAAGATCGGATTCATACTGCTCTTCAAAGAGAGCATTCTGTGCGGCGAGCCGATCAGCAACCGGTTTGGGGTTTTGGGCAAAGGCAGAAACTGCTATTACGACGAATAGAAACAGGATTTTTTGAAAGCGCATAGACGCCATTCAGGGTAACAGAGCGAACGGGTTTATGGATCGAATCGGATGATGATCGTTTGTATCCATTTGCGTATGATTCGCGCGCGCATTTGCGCTGGCAGCGGCTTGAATGGCACAATAAATGGTGACTTTTCAGCCGGTTGGCGCAGAGCATAATTATGCGTCCAAGCTGGGCTGAGGGTCATCAAAAGAAGTAGTAAGACTGTGGGCTTCAACAACCCCGCAGGTCGGGCGTTAAATTGCGCAGTGGACCTGCTGGAGCCTGTGGATGCTTTCAACATCTCCGTTCCGCGGCGATAGATCGCGGGACTGAAGGCGGATAAATGTCGACTACGATTGCTCCTTTGGAAGAGCGAGGCGTCAGTTGCTCGCTCGATAATTACCTTGTACTCCCAGACTACACAATGGATGCGCGCATTGCCGCAGCCAGGCGCGAGCTTGGTTCACGCGCGGTGATTCTGGGCCACCACTACCAGCGCGACGAAGTGATTCGTTTTGCCGATTTTCGCGGTGATTCCTACAAATTGGCGCAAGAAGCTGCCCGCACCAGCGCTGAATATATTGTTTTTTGCGGTGTGCATTTCATGGCGGAAAGCGCAGACGTGCTGGCGCACGCAGGGCAGCAAGTGATTCTGCCCGACCTCAACGCAGGCTGTTCCATGGCAGACATGGCTGAGATTGGCCAGGTTGAAAGCTGCTGGGAACAGTTGGTTTTCCTCGGCCTGACGGACGAAATGGGGCATGGCATCACGCCGCTGACATATATGAACTCCACTGCGGCCATCAAAGCTTTTTGCGGTGAGCGCGGCGGGTTGGTGTGCACGTCCTCCAATGCACCGGCAGCGTTCAAGTGGGGATTTGAGCGCAACCATAAAATACTTTTTCTGCCTGACCAACATCTTGGTCGCAACACGGCCTTTGCCATGGGCATTCCGCTGGACCAATGCGTGGTGTGGGATCCGTTCATCATTGGCGGAGGAGTCGATCCGAATCGGTTGCGCAACGCAAAGGTCATTTTGTGGAAGGGACATTGTTCTGTTCATCAACGGTTTCTTCCAGAGCACGTTGATCGCGTACGGGCGCTGCATCCGGGCATAAAGGTGATCGTTCATCCAGAATGCCGCTGGGAAGTTTGCCAGAAGGCTGATGGAATAGGTTCTACAGAAAGCTTGATCAAGATGATTGCGGAAGCGCCGGAGGGCAGCGAGTTTGCCGTGGGCACAGAGATTCACTTGGTAAATCGCATGGGCAAGGAATTTGCCGACGAAGGTAAAATGGTGATTACCCTCGATGAATCAGGCTGCCTCTGCACCACGATGTTCCGTATATCGCCACAGCACCTGTGCTGGGTGCTGGAAAACCTGACGGAAGACAACGTGGTGAATCGCATCCAGGTGCCGGACGAAGTAAAATACTGGTCACGCATGGCTCTGGACAGGATGCTGGAAATACGCTGAACGAAATTCAAGCAAGATAATTATGGCAAAGCAAAAAACTTTCACGCTGCAAGAAGCGCATGCGCTGCTGCCGGTGTTGCGGTCTTTAATCAAGCGTGCCATGGACGACAAAGGCGTGATTGAAGCCGTGGAAAAAGAACTGCAGGACCTGAAGCACCGCATCCTGCTGAGCGGCGGCCTTTTTGTGGATGTTCCGGCAGGAGCGCGGCGGCGAGCCGAGCGCGACAAGGCCTTTCAGGACATCAAGGACACGCTGGCGGAAATTGACGCTATCGGCGTGCAGGTAAAAGACCTCGATATCGGCCTGCTGGATTTTCCGTGTGCCGTGGACGATGAGATTGTCCTGTTGTGCTGGAAATACGGCGAAGAGAAAATTGAGTTCTGGCACGGCATGGAAGAAGGCTTCAAAGGCCGCAAGCCCATCGATGAGCGCATTCTGCGCGGGAAGAAGAGAGAGAAGCCGAATTGATTTAGTAATTGAGTAATTTAGTAATTGCGTAATTTTCGAGTAGCGTCCCGGAAGAATAGAAGTTAACCTCGCCCTCTTATCTGCGCGCCTCACCTGACCTGTACTTCACACATTCGACTCTCAGTTCCAATCATTGCCTGCCGAGTGAAAAAAACCACCATTCACGGAAGTTGAGGTAATAATCTCGATGGTTGTATCGTCATTGAAACGAGGCTGCGTCATGAGGGAGATAGAGTCTGATTATCATGGACCCGGTGAATTTGTCTGGTTTGCGCTGGAGTATCTGCCGGACGAACTCTTCGTGGTTTGGATTGTGATTGGAATGGTCTTCGGGTTGGTCTGGCTCATACGAGAGATCTTTCGAATGAGCTTCAATCCATAAGAAATCCGTGATAAGGGGTTTCCCTCGCTGCGCTCGAAACAATAAGTTAGGGCTTCTTTCCTTCCACCCACTCCGGCTTGAATTCTGAATCCGCCAGCCACTTCACCGGACCAAGCATGGAGTGGATAGCGCTTTCCATGTGATTGAAGTCGATGTGGGCGACGTCATCGCCAGGCTGGTGGTAGTCAGCATGCAACCCGAAGCTGGAAACAGTGTGTGCGACAATGCCTTGTTTCGCCAACGCATAATTGTCTGATCGCTGAAAAAAGTTTTGTTTGGGATGCGGATCAGCTACCAGCTTGGCGCCGTGTTTCGCCAGCTCCGGGCCCAGATTGCTGCGATCGAAGCCGGTGAGCCAGAGTTCGTCGGGTTTAACAGCAGAATCAGCGCGGCCGATCATTTCAAATTCCAGGTTGGCAACAATGCTTTTCAACGGCACGGGTGGATGCTGAAGAAAATATTGATCGCCCTGGCCCCCCGTCTCTTCACTTCCAAAAAAGACGAAGATCACGGTACGTTTAGGTGCTTCCTCATGGGCCAGGGCGCGCGCCAGTTGGAGAACGGCGACGCAGCCGGAAGCATCATCGTCAGCGCCGTTATAGATGTTGTCACCACTGACCGGCTTGCCAATGCCGATGTGGTCCATGTGCGCGGTAAGGAGAATGACCTGATCTTTCATTTTTTCGTCGCGGCCTTCCAGCCTGCCAATCACGTTCCGGGTGTTCCATTGCTTCTTGCCTTGGCGATAGAAATTGAACTCGCCGGAGACATTCTGAATGTAGCCGCCTTCGTCGCCGGCCGGTTGTATGCCGATTTCGCGCAACTGCGAAGCTAGATACGTGGCGGCAAGCAGCTCATCATGGGAGCCACTGGCGCGTCCCTGCATCGCGTCACTGCCAAGAAATTCCATGGCGCCGCGGATCTGGGCTTGATCTGTGCTGGATTTCTGGGCGGAAGCTACGGTCAGCAAACAAAAAAGACTGATGAATAAAAATGCTTTTATGCGGATCGCCATTCTTCTCCTCAATTGAGCAGTATAGCGTGTGGCATTTGGAAATCTATACGCGCAAGACTATGCAGCAGCTAATCGATGCTTTTGATGTGCGCTGGATTCGCCGCGTGGGCTCGATGCGGTATCTCGGCGGCCATTTGGCGCAGCCAGTGCAGCTCGGTACGAAATTGTTCAATGACAAGTTTGATCATCCAGACGGCTTCATGGAATGGATGGCCCACTTCAATTTCTACGGCACGCAGTGTCGCCTGTTCGCGGTTGAGTTCGTCTTCCAAAAATTGCTCCCGACGACGAAGCTGTTTAAGGACTGTTGCCGACGAGGCCTGCCAGGAAAGTGCCATCCATGTGAGAAAGGGAGGGCGGTCGCGCTGGTTGGTCCAGTCTTCACCTTCCAGAGCGGAAGCAAGGGCAGCTCTACCCTTGCCGGTGGTAGAAAAGATTCGGCGTTCCGGACCGAGCGCTCGTTCGTGGTCGCCTGTTTCGGAGATTAGCCCAAGGCGCGCCAGCTTTTCCAGCGAGTAATAAACCTGCGGACGGGAGACGCCGGCCCAGTCCTGCACTTGCCGGCGCTCCAACTCCAGGTTCGCCTGATAGCCATGCATCGGCTGTTCCGCCAGCAAGCTGAGTAGCACAAGATCCGGCACCGTAAGTCCGGATTTTTTCCCTGCAAGCTTACTGCCTCCACTCTTCTTAGCTGGCATTTTAGCTGCGGCCATCTTGGGCCTTTCGCTGGCGGCTCCAATACCACCACTGGCATTGCTCTGCAGGAAGAAGCGGATTGCGGGCCTGGGCGACAGCAGCGGAGAAGACGTCCTGGCAGCATATATCGACGCGCTGGCCCGTGGCGCGGCAAAGTTTCTGATAGAGCTTTGCTGGATTTTGACCAGCAAGCTGCTCTACGCTGCCGATGCCAAGAAGCGCAAAATCGCGGAGCATGGCTGGCCCTACCGAGATTAGATCCTCTAAACGACGTTGCTGAACTGGCATAAAAGCTCCTGGTTGACACGATGCTGTAAATGTCTTACGGTGTTGTAGTCTAAATTAGACTAGTACAAAGTGCAAGAGGAAAAATTTGGACGATTCCAGCTTTTTATGCCGTTGTTGCTGATCGTGCCATTGGTCGTCACGGTGGTCCATTTCAATTTTGGAGAAAAATATGAAATCTGCAGAGGTAAGGAAAATCACGCCCATCCTTTTTGCCGAGGAAATTGAACCTTGTATTCAATTCTGGACTGAAAAAATGGGCTTTCAGAAGACGGTGGAAGTGCCGGAGGGAGACAAGATAGGTTTCGTGTTGCTGGAGAAAAATGGATTGGAGTTGATGTATCAGAGCTTTGCCAGCGTCGACAAAGACAATGCCGCGACGGGGGCGGCAGTGCGCAAGGGCCCGAGTTTTTTGTATATCGAAGTGGCTGAAATTGACGCGGCACAGGCGGCGGTGAAAGGAGCCGAAATCGTAATGCCGATGCGAACGACGTTTTATCAGTCAAAAGAATTCGGCATTAAAGATCCTGTGGGACATCACCTGATCTTTGCTCAGCAGGGACCAGCATCGGGTAGCTGATTGCCGCCAGTTCGAGGTCGCTGGCCGCGAGCAACTAAAAGGAGGGCAGTGGAATTTTCTCGGCGCTACGCGTCTGTCATTGGGGCACAGGGCTATTGTCTCTGTCGATAAAGGGCGATGGGAAAAATTTGATCACAGGTGATCCGAATCCAACAGCGAATCAATCTTGGCGGCGGTGTTGCTGGCCGCCAGCAGGCTATGCCTGCGGCAGGCTTGGGCGCGTGAGCAGCACCTTCATGTCATTAATCGCTGTGTCCCAGGTGTTTGGTGTTCTGCTTTCGGGATATCTAGCGCAAATGCTTGGCATACGGCCAGTCTTTATCGCCTGCGCCGGTGCTCTTGCCGTGATTTCTGCCGCGGGATACTTCCTGTTGCGCGGCCGCACGCCTTACCCTGCCAGGGTTGACGTTCAGGAAAGCTCTACGACACGATCCTCGGCAGCGAACCAGTAAGCCTGACCCGGCAAAACGCGCCGCTATCTTTAGATTTTCAAGTTACTTTCGTGACTTTTCGTTCTGCAACTTAGCCGTTAGGATTCCCTTCAAGGCCCGCCTGTGCGCCGGGAAAGCATGGTACGCCGCGTTACAGGCAACTGAGGAGTAGACGGTGAATTTCACCCCCTTTCGGCGCCATGCACGCCCCCGACGGATTGGCTCGGCCTTCTTCGTCGCGCTGCTGGCTGCGTTTTCTTTAATCCCGAACCATTATTCCTTTGCGCAAACAACAGCGCGCAAAGTCAAAAACCGGGTTGAGCCTGTCTATCCCGAATTAGCCAAAAGAAACAACATCAGCGGCAGCGCTCGGGTTGAACTGCTGGTCACGCCTGATGGCAGAGTGAAGGATGTAAAAGTTTTAGGCGGAAACCCCGTGCTGGTTCAGGCTGTGACGGCTGCCGTGGTCAAGTGGAAGTATGAGCCTGCCGCAGAAGAATCAACTGTAATTATCAAATTCGATTTCGCCAGCCCCTAGTCTTTGCAGTTTAAATCTCTCTCTTGTTGTATTTTCGCCTGGATGAAAGTTGATCCAGGCTTTTTTCTTTGCAAAAAACTTCTACCACTGATCAACACTGATAACACTGATCTGAAGAGAGTTGAACCCTTTATCAGTGATGTCCGTGTTCATCAGTGGTAAGGTTTTCCATTGTAAAGGACTAGCGAATGGATTCCAGAGACCAATTTCTTCAGGCCGCGATTGAAGAAGCCCGGCAGGGACTTGCGGAAGGCGGCATCCCAATCGGCTCCGTGATTGTGGACGGCGATAAAATCATCGGGCGCGGCCATAACCGCCGCGTGCAGAAAGGCAGCAGCATCCTGCACGGAGAAATGGACGCACTGGAAAACGCTGCCCGCCAGTCCGCCGCCGTCTATCGTCAATGTGTTCTATACACCACGCTCTCGCCGTGCGCCATGTGCTCCGGGGCCATTCTGCTGTATGGGATTCCGCGCGTCGTGATCGGCGAGAATAAGACGTTTATGGGAGAGGAAGAGCTTCTCCGCTCGCGAGGCGTTGCGATTGAAGTACTGCAGAACGACGAATGCATCCGCATGATGGAAGAATTCATCCGCAATAAGCCAAAGCTGTGGAACGAGGACATTGGAGTCTAGAAAGACTGCCAATCTTTTCAAAAACCTCAAACCTCACCACAGATAACGCTGACTTACACGGACCAAAAAGTTCAGATAGAACCACTTCGAATTTGTAAATCCCTGTCATCCGTGTCATCCGTGTTCATCCGTGGCGAGATTTGCTTTTGTGCAAAGCGCCAATCTGCGCCGACAACTCTTAATACTTCCAGCTCCCATCCGCTCCTTTGGGCGCATTGAGCGTGATGTGATTGGCGATGACCCGCAGAAGTTCAGCCTGGTTCAACGGTGTCCAGCCGTGACCCTTCATAGGCCGGCCATATTCAAATGATCCGCCATAGGGCGGGTTGTTGGTGCCCTTGAGAAAATCTTCCAGCCGGTAAACCGCAAGGTTAAGGTAGAAATTATCCATATCTCCGCAGTATAGGTGCAGCTTGCCGGCGATTTTGGGGCCGATCATCGGCCAGTTGTTCTGTAAATAATCCTTCAAATCGTAGCCGTGCTCGCGCATGTACGCCGCGACAGTGGGATCGATTTTGCCGGTGGTCTTGTCCCACAACGGTTTGGGATAGCCATCTACTCCCACGGGACCATAAATCGCTTCCCAAGCTTCAAATTGTTCTGCCGATCGTCCGTGCGTACCTAGCACTTCTTCCAGTTGGCTCATCTGTCGCACGGTCACGTCCGTTTGCCCTTCCGCAGTCCGGGACATGGGCCGCTCAGGAATCGGCGGATCATAGTTCGGAGCCAGAAACGCATTTACGTCGCTATAGATATCCACGATTCCATAACGGCTGAAATCCACGGGATCAGGGTAGAAGGTCCAAGTCCCGCCAAAGAAGTCCGGATGATAAACCTGCAAGGCCAGCGATTCCCAGCCGCCCGTCGACCCGCCGGAAAGCACGCGCGCATAAGGCTGCCGAATGATGCGGAAATGTTCCTCCACATAAGGAATTAGCTCGTTCATAATGGCGTCGCCGTACGGGCCGTTGTTGGCCGAATTCACGGCATAAGAATCGTCAAAAAAGACCGTCGGATGCTGGAACGTGACCACGATCATGCGCGGAAACCCCTTTGACGTCCAGCGCTGATACAAGTCCGGCCCGGAGATGCGTCCTTCCCGCAACGGAAGGTCTGCCGGGGATTGCTCCGTGGAAAAGCCGAGCGGCGCGCGCAGGCTGAAGTGTCCCTGCTCATAGAGCACGGGATAGTGAGCACTGGCATGGTCTTGATAGCCTTCCGGCAGCAGCACCGTGGCACCCAGGTAAATGGGCTGTCCCCAGAACTCGGTCAAGAGCTTGCTCTGTATCTTGATGTGCTTTACGTACTGGGTATCGCCCGGAGGAAGCGACGTGGGAATTTTGTGGTCGAGGTTGAGCCTGATTTCGTATCCCGTGAGTGGATCCAAATGGAAATGACCGGCATCGCTGAATAGATTTCCAGCCGACTTATTGAACTGCTGGCCCTCCCATTGGTCCATGTGCGCCCAGATGGTGTGGCCGTCTGACCGCTGGAAGCGCGTATAAACATTGAGCAGCGCCTGCACGTAATAATCCCCTGCGGGAAGCTCGCGTACCGATTTCAAAGGAAAGCCAAGCGTCAGTGCGTCCAGCATGGCGGTCTGCCCAGGTTGCAGGTTTTGTACATCTACGGCAATCATCTCCGTCCGCGACCGCCATGAGCCCACCTGGAGACGTGGTTCCGGATCATTGGCCCGCGCGATAATCACAAACAGCCTTCCTGTTACCGGCTGCTGCGCGGCGGGGAGCGTGATTCTAAACGTGATGCTGGAGGCGGCGGCGGTTACTG